>JBARRP010000066.1:0-12569 GCA_049644285.1 Candidatus Acidiferrales bacterium
CAAGGACGAAAAGCACACAATCCCGTTGCCTCCCGTCCTGGGTGGACTCTTGCTGGTTGGCGGGGTTGTCTTGCTTGCATATGGGGCCAAAGCGACCGGCACCAGATAGAAAACGCTCAAGGGCTGAAGGAGAAAAAATATGCTGTACTCTCGTTGGTGTTCTTGGTGATTGCATTGATTGCGGGAGCCTTGGGATTCGGATTTGTCGCCTTTGCGGCGGCAGTGATGTTTGTCGTGAGTCTGATTGCGCATATCACGCGAGGGCGAACCCCCGTCCCTTAGCAGCAGGCCGAAGCAGCTGGCAACGCGCGACTGAGACTGTGACGATTCTCGCAAGTTCTCCCCGGAGGCGGACCCCTTCCCCTTGTCTTCTTCTCCGCCATATTCGACTACACCCAACCCGAGCGTCGAGCTACATTCGGCCCTCTTTGAAAATGCGTGAGCAGGTTACCGAGCGAGCTCGAAAAGCAGTTCTGCGAATGCACTCCTGACTTTGCGCTGCGGATCAGCCAAAAGCCCGTCTCCGTGAAGACGCATTACGCGCCGGTGGTGGATTGGATCAAACGGCGATACCGAATTGAAATCGGTCGAGGCGCACTTCGTGAATTCGACTTGATATCTCCCGAGGGTATCGGTTCGCGGAGAAATCATAGTGAAGCCTGGTGCCGCATGGGGAGCCGGAGTTGGAAGGACATAGGTGGCGAGCGGGTCGATCCGAGCCGGGCCTATGTTGTGCGGATTTCGGGGACTTTTCAACATCAGTCTCAAACTGTTTCGGCTCGGTCAGATAAACCGTTACCTCGCGGACCCGAGCCAGCAGCGAAGCGAAATCGCTGGCAGCCTCTTTGTCTGAGATGTGAATCACGTCTTTTGCCATGACATTACAGCCCCTTTCCCGCGATGCTCTTACTCGATCGGATGATGTCACAGAAACTTTAACCAGTCCATATGAAATGTATAGTTGACATATAGACCGTATGAGCTTACTATTCTGGTGTGCTTAAGGAGGTCGCGATGACACCCCAATCCCAGACTGAATCGCCCGCAAAGCGCAGGCGCAATGCTCTACGAATTTTCTATGTTTTCGTACTCATCGCCATTGTCACTCTCAGCTTCGCGGTGCGCCCGAATCAGTCCAGACAAAAAGCACTGATCGCGCTCGGAATCATCGTGGCAGGTGGCGCGGTCTGGGGCTTCTTTCGATTCCTTCGAGCAGCAGACGATCTGCAGAAGGACATCAACTATCAAGCGACAAGCTTCGCCTTCGTCGGCTCCCTGCTTCTCACGCTCATTGTAGGTCTCCTGCAGCGATTCGGATTTCTTTCCGGCGCTTCGCTCTTGGTCCCGGCACTGATGATTGGATTGTGGAGCGTCGCTCTAATTTTTTCCTCATGGCGGTATCAATGAAGACTCGCCTTCGCGTGTTGAGAGCAGAGATGGAGTGGTCGCAGGCCGAGCTCGCCGACCGTGTTGGTGTGACGCGCCAGTGCATCAACGCGATTGAGACCGGCAAATACGAGCCAGGACTCAACCTGGCCTTCCAGATTGCTCGCCTGTTCGGGAAAAACATCGAGGAAGTCTTTCTTTACGGAGATAGGGAGGTAGGTTCCGCGCGTCAGTAGAGGTGCAGGGCACCACGATGTCCAGCAGTTCACACCATCGAGTTTCTCCCTTCACGCCACCGTCGAATTCTGTTCCTGCCGCCGCGGTTAGCTGAACGACAAGGAGTCTTGCTGTGTCCCGAGGCTTTGACGGATTCGAAATTGACGACTTTCGTGGCTCTAATTTCGCCCCCGAACGCGATGTGGGCCGGAGCGCTTTGTCCGACCGGAACTCTCGGAACAATCTCTACAACATCCATCGGGAGGAAGATCAAGCCGACAGACTCGCCCGTGAATGCCGTGAACGCTCTGACAGGGACCGCCTGCCTCTGGCCCGCGAAGAACGGGTCCAGGCGATCCTTTCTCAACGCATCCGCACCAAGTACACGGACCGAGAAAGGACTTATTCGCTGCGGGATTCTGAGATTCACACGCTTTCCGAAATCGGCAAATTCCGTGTCGTCGCCGCAAATGACCTTGCCGAGTTGGCCTATAACGGCGACCGCTCCCGCATGGAAAATGATGTGGAAAGCCTGGTGCGCCAGGGTCTCACCAAAGAAACAAGCATCGCCGATCCGGAGCACAACCCAACTCAGGTCATAACGCTCACGAAAGAGGGCCACAAGCTTCTGTCTCGCGGGAAAGTCGTCCGCTCCGACCAGGCCACATACCACGGACTCAAGAAGCCGAAAGAAGCTTTCCACGATGCGGACCTCTACCGGCTCTATCACAAGGTCAGCGATGAGATCGAAGGCCCCGGCGGTAGGGTTCTGCGTGTGAAGCTCGATTACGAAATGAAACAGGAGCTTTATGCCCGCCTCGCCCGCGCGTCCGAGGACAAGAGCAGGGACCCGGACGCCGTGAAAGAGGAAGTCGCCCGGCGGTATCACCTCAAGGTTGTGCACGGGAAGATTCCGATCCCCGATCTGCGCATTGAGTATGTGAAAGAGAACGACAACGAAATCCAGCGAAGAGACCTGGAACTTGCCACGGACCATTATCGCCCGCGTGGACTTGCGGAGAAGGCTCGCGCCGGCTTTCAGATCTACGCCCGACACGGCGATACGGACCGGCTGCGCCGCATCCGCGACGACCGGGAACTGAGCGCAGCGATCTTCAGCCTATAGCTTATGAACTTCCGAGAAGACCAACTCGCTAACCTCCGCGCCTTTGGCTACACCGAAGTGGAAGCGCGGTTCCTCTATATTGCGGCCACTCATTCAGGCTACTTCACGGTGCGGCAATTCCTCCAGTTCGCGCAGGCCAGGAGCGGCAAGCGAAACGCTCGTTTTGTGGAGAAGCTATTCGCCCAGGGCCATGTTTCGGCCCAAAGGTACTTGCGGAGGAGTCTGGTCTACCACCTATGTTCTCGCCAAATCTACGCCGCTATCGGCAAGGACTACCTGCGCAACCGGCGGGAACACGAGCTCAACCACATCAAGACTCGGCTCCTGGCGCTCGATTTCATTCTCGCCCACCCCGAAGACGACTATTTCGAGACGGCGGAAGCCAAGCGCCGTTACTTTATCGAGCGATTCAATCTTAAAGAGAGTTTGTTCTCCCCATCCAAAGAGCACGGCAACCGCATCAGTTTCGCCGACAGATTTCCTCTATGTGTTGCCTATCCCTCTCCCGATTACATGCCTGTGGTCACCTTTACCTACGTCGATCCCGAGCACCGAAACCTCGACGCGTACATCGACCACTTGCGCACCTACCGACCTCTGTTTCGGCAGCTTCGGAGCTTCCAATTCCTGTACATTTCAACCGCGTCAGGCCTCCAGCATGAAGCAGCGGGACTATTTTCGCTCCTTGTGGAAGGTAGGGGCCTCTCGGATTTGACACCCTACTTCGACGTACAAACCAAGTGGAACAGCGAACAATTCCGGCTCCTCACGGATGAGGACCTGATCTTCTTGAACGAAGCCAGGAAGCTTTACAGCGGGCAGAGCTTCGAGACTCTTTACCGCCTGTGGAGGCGAAACCAGTTGCCGAACGACTTTCGAGTGGAAGCGTCGACGTCACACCCGCCCCAACAAAAAGTCCTGTTCCGAGCCCTGATCGTGCCGGGGCACGAGGCGATTTTCGGAGACGGCACGAAAAGATGGGGTGACGGCTGGCAGGTTCGCGGCACTTCAGTTTTGGGCAAGCACTCAGCTTCACCGGGAGCCCGAAGGAAAACCGTTCAGCGAACGATAGATGCGTGAATGAGGAAGGTGACATATGCACGCGGCAAAACGAAAAATCGGGCGGGAGCGACCCCACTTTTGGGGGCTTTCAGCCGCCCAAAATTTCGTGGGGTCGCTCCCGCCCGTCACGCTTGCTGCGTGACCGTGTTTTGGCCGCGTGCAGGAGTCGGAGCAAACATTTTGTAATGCGGGCCCTAATGCATCTCGAATGAGGAGAGGAGGAAGAACACTTGGCACTACTGAAACCACCATCGAAGCAACCAAAACCTACAACCCTTCAGGTCCGCTTGGAGGAAGACGTCAGACGAAACTTGGACAATTACGCTCAGTTCATCGATGCAAACCCATCCTACGTCGTAAGCGAAGCGCTCAAGCTCCTGTTCAAGAAGGATGAGGAGTTCAAGCGCTGGTTAGGTCACCACAACGGCAACTACAACCAGCCAGAAAATGTAGTGGAGTCCATTACGAAGACCGCGAAAGAAACATGAGCATGGGCATCCAATTCGGTGGCCGCAAGAACACAGCCTCATCGCGACCGCATGACTTGCGCTTTGGAGCGAGCTCGTTGTTGTTGAGATCGGCAAAACTGGCACAGGATTCCGATCAGGAGGAGCCATCGTCCCCGCATGCATCCTCCAAAGTCGACAGAACTGATTTTCCGTCTACCGAACCCACGGACGGAGCCACAGTGGGAGACACGCGAAGGAAAGGTCAACTCCTTACCGTCCGCGCCGTGGCCGAGATCTTGCAGGTTCCCACTTCGTGGATATACGAACACACTAGGCGGAAATGTGCGGATCGCATCCCCTCGTTCCGGCTCGGGAAGTATTTGCGGTTCGTCGAAGCGGATATAACGGCTTGGCTCGCGGAAAAGCGCATAAAGGATTACCACCGTGCCTAATATTTCCACTACACTTGCGCCCGACACAGGAAGAGGCGGACGAGCCAACGGAAAGGAAACTATGGCTCGACGCCGTTACCAAGAAGGTTGTTTGTTCATCCGTGGAAGAGTTGGGCGCAAGGTGTGGGTCGCACGCTGGAGGGAGGACGTGATTAGGCCTGATGGCGCGATCAAGAGAATGATGCGCTCGCAGGTGCTTGGATCAATCAGCGAAATCCCCACAAGACGTGAAGCTCGCCGGCATCTCAACTCGTTGCTACGGCCTACCAACCAAGGACTCCGAAAGCCGCAGGCGGCAATGACCTTCGGAGACTTCGCTCGAAAGTGGGAGGAGGCAGTACTACCTACTTACCGAGCGTCAACCCGGAACTTTTACAAGGACATTCTGCGCAGGCACTTGGTTCCGAAATTCGCATCCTACCGACTGTGCGACATTCAGGCGCCGGATGTGCAGATATTCCTCAATCAGAAATCCGAACGGTATGCACCATCAGTTCTGCACCACATCCGAGCAACCTTGAGTCGAACTTGTTCGAGCGCTAAGGAGTGGGGTTACGTAGATTCGAACCCCGCGCTTGGCGTGCGCCTTCCGCACATGGGAACTGTTCGGCCCAAGATCACTTTTGAGCCTTCACAACTTCAGAAAATTCTCGAGCAGCTCAGGGAGCCCCATCGAACGATGGTCTTCGTAGCTGCTGTAACGGGCGTGCGAGTCTCGGAGTTGTTCGGTCTGAAATGGTCCGACGTAGACTTCGAACGTCGTTTGCTCTACGTCCGGCGAACGTACTATCGAGGCAACTTTGGACTGCCAAAGAATCGGACCAGCGAACGAGTAATACCCATCAGTCCGGGCTTGCTGTATTCACTACAACGCCACAAGGCGCGGGGGCGACAGAGTTCGATGGACTTAGTTTTCCCAAATGATGCGGGTAATCCGTACGAAGCGGGGAATCTCTTGCATCGAATTCTTCACCCGGTCTTCGCAGCTCTTGGCCTGCCAAAGACGGGATGGCGAGTATTTCGCCGATCTGTCGCGACAGCCCTCAGTGAGATGCGGGAGCCAGTGCGAACCGCGCAGCAGGTCCTTGGACACTCCTCACCATACACAACGTTGGCCTTCTACGTACAGTCGGTCGAAGAATCCCAGCGCCAAGCAATAAGTAAGTTGGAGAGGATAATGTTCCCAAATGTTCCCAAGTTCGAAGAGGGCTCTGAGCTAACTTAATGAAAAGATTGGCTCCGGGGCCTGGACTCGAACCAGGATAGCCAGATCCAAAGTCTGGAGTGCTACCAATTGCACCACCCCGGAGTGGTAGAAAAAAGTTTAGCAGAGATTCGGTGATTTTGAGGTTGGCAAATCAGAATGCTCGACATTGGTGCGCCGGTTTTTTCCGCAGCCTAGAAGAGTGAAGGGAGTGGCTCCGACGATGTCGGAGCCGCTCCCAAAATGCCGGCGGTTGAGCGTGGAGCTGAAAGCTAGGGCTTGGCTTTCTTGTCCTCCATGGCGGGCTTGGCGGCAGGTGCCATGGCTGTCTTCGGCTTCCAGAAATTCCGGTCGGCTTTGATCCACTCGTCAGCAACGTAGCTCATGCGTGGGTTGAAGAGAAACAATTGGTGTTGGGACGATTCGACCGACGCGCCGTAAAGCTCCTCGAGCTTCTTCATGCCTTCTTCGCCCATGGCCCCCTCGAATTGCTTGTCTTCCTGGAAGCCACGATCGACTTCGGCAAGGGTTTTGCGAGCGGTGAGCACAAGAAACGTGCCGCCATCGCCGCCATACACTTGCTCGAACATGCCCCAGTGAGCATCGGGCACGGCCTTCTCATAGGCAGCCTTGACCATCTTGACCACCTCGCTCCATTCCCTGTCGTGCCCCGGGCGAACATGGTAAACGGAGATTTCCAGGTAACGCATCTGCGAGATGTCCGCCATCGGCCGGAGGCTCTGTTCGTCACGGAAAACGAAGACGCCCTAGTCTTCCGAATCCAGCAGCTCGCCATCGGCCATACTGGCGCGATCCAGTGCGGCGGAGAGGGCGGTATTCTTCTCGACTGCTGCGCTGTCTTCTTCCCAGGCTTCAAACGAAGCATATTGGGTCAGGAACAAGGCGCGTTGCTTGCCCGAGAGCGACGTCATGGCCACGTAGTGCGTCGGCCACTTGGCACGGGTCATGGCCTGGACGAATGCGCTTTCCGTTTTGTCATGCACCATGCCCGCTTTGCCGGGCTTGGTATATTCACGCGTGATCTGCAACACCTTCGGTATGGACGTGTTTCCCTGCGACTTCTACTGCGCTGCGGTTATGCAACTCCACGTAACCACCAGAGACAATCCCAACAGACATCGGCTGAGCTTATTCATGGACGCAACCCTCCTGATTTGCGAATGGAACCTGATTTGGAACGGATCTAAGGGACTGGCGAATGAACAACGCCGGATTCCGGGCGGAGACTATCCGAGGCTAGGCATGATGTCAAGCGCCACCGACGGACGGTTTGCAAATCAGACCGCTCGATTTGCAAGGAGCGCATCAGCTGAGGCGGAGCACTTTGACGGACAGCCTGGGTCTGGGTCAGTGGCGCATACGTTTCACGCTCTTGCCAAGCGCGTTCAGGAAAATGGCGCTCTTGCCTTCGGCGTGAGGTGAGAAGAACTCGATCACGTCGTCGTCGTAGAACGTGAGGCCTGTCGCACCCAGGTGCTGCGCGTAAGCCGCCAGGTATAGCTTCCCGCCCAGAATGCCGGCCTCGAGTTGGACAGCGCGATACCCCCGGTTCCCGTAGTGGTCGAGAATCCGCCGCAGATCCGCAAGGAAGAAGATTGCGATGCTCGCCTCACCGGGCAGATCCTGCTCGAGACCAAGGTAGCGCGCCTCTTCGCGGAATTCGCCTTCCTTCAAGCACTCCAATTCCCTCCGGTCACGGTGGAACACATAGGCACCGGGCTGGAGCCCGTCGACGGCATGCACGATCAGGTACAGGTCGTTCAGGGATGCACGTTCCGGATCGAGGAAATCGGCGGGGATGCCGCGGGTGGCCCGGTCGAGGATCGTCGAAAGCTGCGCGAAGCTGAGCGATGCGCGGGCAAACTCTCGTGTGGAGCCGCGCCGGAGGATCACTTGCTCAATCGGGTCGCACGAAATTTCGTCTTCTGCGAACGGCTCGAGCGACGCTCGCGCTCCCTGGATCGCGGGTGACTCCCTCATCGGCAGCCGCCCTCGCCAGCCCGCGACTTCCGCTTCCGATCGCAAGGATGAGGCATCGTGCATGGCGCGCATCGCCGGATAATCGACTTCGCTTTTCGACAACGGCACTGTTTCAAGCTCGAGCGGCGCGATTTTGCTTGGCGGCTCTGGCGGCGACTCGGTGACGTGCCCGATCGGGACCAGCGAGAACGCCACTTCCCGCTTGGTATCGAGGTCCAACAAGCGGTTGATCTCGGCATCCACGAAACCAAGCACCACCCGAGCCGGTAGCGTCAGTGCTGCGCACATCGCCAGCAGGTTCGCGAGGATCATCCCGTTGTCCCAGCCAAAATGCCGGTACGTTCGGGCCTGATACTTCCAGGCGTTGCGCCAGTAAGTTCCGGTGCAGATAACCGTGAGCGGGGCGTGCGCGACGGCTGGTTCGGCTCCGGTGGCCCGGAGGAGGACGCCACGGTGGTCTCCGGAGCGCAACTTGCGGAGCGCGAAGTCGCCTGGTCCGAAGTGGTATACGCCCGCTGGCAGATCGGGCAGGTCACCGCACACCAAATACAACTCGATTTCGTAGAGTGCGCCGGTGCAGGCCGCTGCGCGGTAGAAGATGTCTCCCTCAGAGTATGTTCGCCGCTTCGTAATGCCCGCGGAAAAATGGAGCAGCGCTCCGAGGCAATGCAAATCCGGCATGACATCGCCGTTCGTCTGGGAATGCGTCTGTGCGATTGCCGAGAGCGCCGCCAAACCAGTCTGCGGGAACTCCTGGGGCAGCGGGAGCGGCTCGAGCGTTGGGTAGATTTTGAAAAGTAAGGGCTTGTTCGACCAATCCAGAGAATGGGGATTGGTACGAACGCTCCGGTAAGAGTGCTTGGTGGCGTTGTGGTAGGTCCAGGCGGCCTCCAGGTCTCGGTTGCTCATACGCGCGCGTCTTCAGCATAGCTGAGATTCGTTGACATACAAGAGCGTCCCGAGAGGAACCGCTGGTGCAGTTAGTTGTCAGCATTCAGCAGTCAGCAAACGTTGAGCGCGGTAGGTAGTACTCTGTCCGAGGGTTTTACACCCTGGGCTATTTTCTGACGCCGCTCCTGCCCGGCATGCGCCGGGAGGACGAGGGGGAATCCGCCGCGAGCGCCGCGGCTCCTGCAGTTCTTGGTCATTTTACGTCATTGACGAGGTACAAATCGGAGAGGGTGCGGCCGTATTCGTAGACGTAGCTCTTGCCGTCGGGCGTGATCAGGATGGCGCTGATGTCGGTGACTCCCGAGACATCCGGAGGCATGAGCTGCTTCCAGAACTGCTTGCGTCCTGTTGCGAGTTCCATGAGATATATCCTGGCGGGCACTTCGCCCAAGTGGTAGATGAACAGAGACCGGCCATCGGCGGTCCAACTGATCAGCGCATCTCCTGCTTCGAGCCCAGGGATGGAACGAGTGTCCCCACCCTCTGCGGGGTACAAATAACCCTTTCCGTCCGGGCCGACAGCGGAGACGAGTTTCCCGTCAGGAGAAATTGCAAAGAAACTTGAACTCACACCTTCCGGGGTGATCGGGCGAGGTTCGCCGCCTGCCAGATCCTGGACGTAAAGGCGCACGCCGTGGCCAACTTCGTCACCGGAAAAGAGGATCCTCTTTCCGTCCGGGAACCAGCGCGCCCATTCATGATTGATCTTGTCGTGTGTCAGTGGCTTTTGCTCGCCGGCGCCGGTTGGCAGCAGATAAAACTGCCCCGGAGGTTGCGGAAGACCGCCAACCACCCACTTCTGATCCGGCGAGAGCGCGAAACCATCGCCATCGCCCAGACGCACGGCCGGAGACCCGTCGGTTTTCCGAAGATAGGCGGCATAGTTCTGACCTCCGGCTTCGCCGGACTCCGTGAAGAGAAGAGTCGAACCATCGGCAGAAAGATCCCTCGGAGCGGACCAGTCCAGCCAAGAAAGATCGCGCTCCTTCGTTCCACCCGCCACGAGCCCAACCATTCCGACGCGCGGGACATCACGCGTTATGAGGACGCGACCATCGCGCGCCACGTCCTGCAGCGAAAGTGTACCGGGCTCCCGGGCCAGCAGCCGTTCCTTGCCCGTTAAAGTCACTGCGGAGAGATAACGGCCGTACCCAAGTCGCGTGCTCGTGAACCAGATCTCTCCGCCTCCGGGAGACCAACCGAGGCCCCACGCTGTTTCCCAGCCGGTCGATAGAGTCTTCTTCGTTCCTGAAAGGTCCACCACAGCAATGGACCCTGCGTCATCCCGCCGCACGGGATGCTCGATAAACGCGACCATGTCTCCTTTCGGAGAAACGCGGGGATGACTGAGCCATCCGCCCGTCTGATACAAAACCTTTCCGATGGGGAATTCGAGCCGGTTCTGGCCGGCGAATTCGCGCACCACCGCGAGATTTGTGCCGTCGGGAGACCAATCCGCCCACTGCACTTTTTCGAGGACTTCCCGCGGAGCTCCGCCACCGAGCGGCACCCTTCCCAGTGTACCCTCGCTGACGTACGGCTCGACGTTACGGCTCTTGAGTAGCACGGCCATATCGCCATTCGCGGAAATGGACAAGACTTCCGCCTGGGAGAGTCCGAACGGCCGCGACTCGGGGCTTTCCGGCCCGGTGGTGAAGAGCTCGATTGGATTTCCTTCCCAGGCAGCGCTATAGACAATGTTTTTGCCATCCGGAGCAAAGCGGGCCATGCGGATCGTGCCGCCACGGAAGGTGAGCTGGCGATAGGTCGGAGGCGAAATCGAAGCCGCTTGCCCTTCGCGCTTCCCGGCGAAGTACGCGCCAAGGATGAGCGCGAGAACAACGATGCCGATCGTGGCAATCAGCGAGTACCCCACAAGCGGCTTGCTGCCAGTGCGCGGGGCTGCTTCGGCGGTTACAGCGGCGGAGCTCAGCGCGGCGTCTGCGGAGACCTGGGACGCGCTGGTGGGCGGCGCGCTGGAAGCTGCAGCTTGCTGCCCGGACCGCGACGGCGTCTGAGCCTCGGAGTCGCGCTTCAGGCGTTGGAGATCGACGCGAAGATCCGACGCCGTCTGATAGCGCAGCCTGCGATCCTTCTCGAGCGCCTTATTGATGATCTCTTCGAGCTTGGGAGGAACCTTCGGATTCAAGCTCACCGGCGCAACCGGCGCGCGATGCAGAATCCCGTCGAACACGGCCGCGGAAGTGGTCCCCGGAAACGCCTGTTTGCCGGTAACCATCTCGTAGACGACGATCCCGAGAGAAAAAAGATCGGTGCGCGCGTCCAACTCTTCGCCGAGGGCCTGCTCGGGTGACATGTAGGCGACCGTGCCCATCGAGGTGCCCGGACTTGTCAGAAGAGCCTCGGGTGCGGCAGTGGGCATCGACGACGCGCTGGCCTGTTCAGCAACGTGATGTCGCTCCGCCGTCAGTTTGGCGAGCCCAAAGTCCAGCACCTTTGCCTGATCGCTCTTGGTGAGAAAGATATTCGCCGGCTTGATGTCACGATGGACGATGCCCTTGGAGTGCGCCGCTTCCAGCGCGTCGGCAACCTGGGTGGCAACATCCAAAACTTCCCCAATGCGCATCGGCTTTCCCTCGATGCGATGCTTCAACGTCTGCCCGTCAATGAACTCCATCACGATAAACGCTCGGCCGTTTTCTTCGCCGATGTCGTAGATCGTGCAGATGTTCGGGTGATTCAGTGCGGAAGCGGCTTTGGCCTCGCGCTGGAAACGCTCGAGCGCCTGTGGGTCGTGAGCCAAGCCTTCCGGGAGGAATTTGAGGGCGACGGCGCGATTTAGCCGTGTGTCTTCAGCTTTATACACGACGCCCATACCGCCGCCGCCGAGTTTTTCCAGGATGCGGTAATGCGAGATGGTCTGGGTCAGAGGCTGAGGATCCACGGTACGCGGCACATCTTAGGCTGCGCTTCCCGCCAAGTCAACGACAGCGATCGCCTAAGGAAAGCGACCCAATCGCCGGCGAGCTTCCGGGGCCGGAGCACCGCCGGCAAGAGTGAGGATGGCCGTCCTATCTCGCCTTCGTACACAGCTTCTTTGTTATTCTTCTCATTTGGATGAATCATCGCGAGGTATCACGCCTCGTGGGAAGCGTTGATCGCCCGCTGGCTGCGGCGGCCTGTTTGCCGCTCCCCTACGAATCTGCTAGGCTTCTAAAATCTTCCACCGCGGAGAGGTGTCCGAGTGGTTTAAGGAGCACGCTTGGAAAGCGTGTGTTGGGGAAACTCAACCGTGGGTTCGAATCCCACCCTCTCCGCCATACTTTTGAAAGCCCATAACCAAAGTACCAGTGACACGGTGCTACCGCCTTGCTACCGTTTTGAACGCATTTGAGGTTCCTCCAAAACAGGAGCAGGCCGATGGCGATTTATACCAGACAGAAGAACGCGGCAGGACAATGGCGCTATCAACGCGTCAACACGGGTAAGGGCCGCAACCGAGCGGACCTTGAGCCCCCTTTTTATTTTCGTCACGCTCACAACGGGAAGCGGGTTTGGACCCAGCTGAAGGCCACGGTTCTGTCAGCCGCCAAAGCTGAAGTGGAGACTATCGAAACGGGTCTCGAAGCACAGGCCAAAGGGCTCACTGTGGCCGAGCTGGCCCAGGGCGACGCGACACGCCTGCCCCTAAAAGTCGCCATCGAGAAGTTTCTCGATCTGAAGCGCAGCAAGGCACCCAAAACGGTCGCTCAATACACGCT
>JBARRP010000067.1:0-16921 GCA_049644285.1 Candidatus Acidiferrales bacterium
GCTCGGTCGATGTCCGGCCATGCAAAGCTTCCTCCTCCAGCTTTGCGATTGCCTCAATATTGAATTGCGTAGGATTGTCAGCAACTTGGTCAGCCAACGCGTTTTTCATTTGCTCAGCTCCGCACGGCTTCTTCGAATCGAAATACAGGCTCCAGCTTGTAACACTTTACGCGTTCTGTTGTGTCCCAAATTCGCGAGAATGGTTGCCCACAAACGGATGTTGTTCCCGCAGTGGTGTAACCTCAATCGTCCCGAGTAGCACTTTCTGAATGGAGCTAGAGGTTTTCGGCGAACTGGCAAATTCAGTCGGTGAACGTGAGGTAAAATCGGGCAGAAGCTGAGATAATGCATGCAAAAGGATGCGAAAGGCTGTCAAGCGTTACGCGATAGTTTTGGTGGCATGGCTGCCGTTCTTCGTGATATGGGTGTTTTTCACGATGTCTTACGCGCGCTTCCCGCTGTTTTCCGCTCTTCTTACCAGCATGATTTCGATGGGAAGTGCTAGCCTGCTCGGAGTCGCAGTTTGGCACGTTTGCCAACGCTGGCTCTGGCCTCTTCAGCTCAACGAAAAGTTCTATTTACTACGAGTCAACTTTTTCATGACTAAATTCAGGAAACTCGGCTTCATTCAATACAACCATGGCGGATTTCAGGTCCACAGTTCCCTCCTAAGTGTTGTCCTGCACGAGTAAGCACCAACTTTTGCGCTTATCGGAAAGCGGCATACTTCCAGATCACTGCTGGTAAGAGGGCTTATCACCGCATATCTCGGATTGTTGTTCGGAAGGGGATTTATCGACGTCCAGGACCACGGGGAATTCTTTTCGTCTCAATCGCCTCAGCCGCGGAAAGCTTCCGGTCTACATGTGGTTCTGAGCGCGAGGCACCTGAATGCAGCAAACAGCGCTCCCCAGGAGCGACACCGCACGTAGGACAGGGGACAGAGAACAACTGTTTTGCCGTCAGGTCGCTCATCCTCATTTGGATAGGGTGCGACAAAACCAGCCGCAAAACAGTTCCATTTAGAACACTACGCACAGCGGCCATCGGAAGGCGCCGCGTTCCCCCGAAGCCAGCAATGGAGTTCGGGGCGTTTCTCACTTCCTACAGCTGACGTCTGGACTTGCGGCGCAGGTGCCATTTAGAATCCTCCGCGTCCGCCGATCTGTCGTGAGGATTCCAGAGCCCCGCCGGTTGCCCAGCCGCGCGGGGCTTTTCTTTTCAGGAGCTCCCTTATTTTGCCCGCTGTTCTTGTGCTGTTCTGAGCTGTTGCGCGTGACAGCACCAATTCCGTGGAGTACAATTTCGGCGCGCCACCCGGGTGACGCAGACGCGGTGGGGGTGAAATGGCAAGCAGCCAGCTTTACAGCAGGTTCGCTGTGCCGTTGGTTTTCGCCGTAGCTTTGATCGGGATAGTGACCCCCGCTGCCTCGAACTCGGCGGGAGTCGAGACACCGCCACCGCTCAAAATCTCGGCGGGCGGCAAAGCGCCTGACTTCACCCTGAAGTCTGCCGCGACAACACCGTCAGGCTTTCTCAATTCGCCGGGCACAACGTCCTGATCGATTTCTACCGCGGCTATTGGTGACCGTACTGCATGGCCGAACTCGGCGAGTTCGTCAAGCATTACGATGAGTTGAAGGCGATGGGTGTTCAGCTGCTTGCCGTGAGTGCCGATACGCTCGACCAGAGCCGGACGACGCAGAAGGAGCTGAAGGTCCCCTTCCCTGTTCTCGCTGACTCCAAGTACGAGGCGATGGAGGTCTACGGCACGCGCGAGGTCACCGGCTCCATGCATGACTTGCAAGGGCACCCCAATCACACGCCGACACTGGTGCTGATTGACAAGACGGGAACCGTGCGATGGATTCGCCGGGCCGCCGACTTCAAGGTTGTGGCGCCGGTCACCGAGGTCGTTGCCGAGGCGCTTGCCGAAGCCACCAAGCTCAAGTAGGCCATGAGTTCGCGGGTGGCGTAGCGGCGAAATACGTCAGCAAGGCCGATAAGCCGCAAACCGTGCGTCCACTTCATATCCAATTTCACGCCCCGGTTTTTTCGACCGGAGCAGCAGGGAGCTTGGCCTTCTTCGGACCAGGACGGCGCATAGACTCGAACAGTTCACGGCGTCCTTCAGCCTGCGTATAGAGCGGATTTTTGATCTTCAGCCAATACCCAGCGGACGAATAAACACTGTCCTTCCGCTTGGCGACAATGCCCTCTAGATTCTGTTCACAGACGGTGCGAAAGAAATCTACGCCTCGGCCTTCGATGTGGTCAGCGTAAAGCACTCGGGACTTCCTGGCCGTTCGGATCAATTGGCGCAGCCTCTGTTTTCGTTCAATCAGCGGAAGCTGCCTCAAGTCCTCGCCATTCAGCCACAGTAAATCGAATGTGTAGAAAACAGGATGACCCCGCCGATAGAGCAACTCATAAAATACGCTGCGTCCCTCTGAATCCACGCAAACAATCTCGCCGTCGAGAATTGCGGACTTGACTTTAAGGCGAGCCATCACATCACACAGCGGCTCGAAACTCTTGTAGAGGTTATCTCGCCTCGAAACCAATTCGCATTGGCCGTCCGAGATGTACGCCAGCGCACGAAAACCGTCGTGCTTTAGCTCGAAAATCCAGTCGGGATTATCGAAAGGTCGGAGCGCAACGACACTTTCATCGGCTCGATTTTGGGGAGAGAATTCATACACGGGCTTTACCTAGACGGTGGTCACCTTAATCACCGCAGTCACCCGTTTTGAGACACACACCATATAAAGCGAGACTCAAGATGTAACAACACATCAAGAGAGCGTTTTCTTTGACAGTCCATGTGTCGGCGTCGCACTAGCGGTGACTCCGGTGACTAAGGTGATCGTCCTTTGGAATCCACGAATTAGCCCGCACCGAACTCCAACTTCCGAGGTGACCACGCCGCGCTCACCCGGCCTCCGCGCTTGACGCGTCTACAACCCCCGGCGCCGGTTGAATGACGCAGCGCTTCCAGATGCACAGAACGCGCTGGCGCCGCAAACCAATTTTCCGTACCACGGTGTTGTGGCCATCCTTGTCCGAGCAAGCGAGGAAGCCACGCTGGCGAAGCCGTTTCCATAGTGTGCGCTTATCCACCGACAACGCCTCGCCTTGCGCCTTGGCAAGCTCATTTGCGACTGCGTACGTGTTATCCGGGTCGAGGAACACTTTGTCTCCACTAACCCAACCGATGCACCGGCCCATGGCATCGTCCCGGGCGCGGCCGGTTTCTGCATTGCCGAGGTGTGCGTCGCGCGCGCTCACCAGCGCCGAACAAATCAAGTTCACGAAGCGCTGCGCCGGTTCTTCTTCCGCCAGTCCGCGAGTCTGCGCTGCCGCCCCTTCGACGAGCGCGCGCCAAGCGTCTTTGAACAGCTTCTTCGCCTCATCTGCCGTTAGCGCTCCGGTTTCTCTTGCGAACGTCAGAAAATACTTCAGACGTGCAGCCAGCTCGGCGACCATCTGCGGAGCCTTTGCGTGTTGTCCAGGCCGCGTAGCAGCTTCGCGATACCGCTGCACGACACGCGGCAGCTCGGATCGGGTGGATTCGTATCGTGGAGCGAGCCACTCCAAGAATGCGGACATAGCCTGTGCGAACATTCCCCCAGCGGCGTCATCGGCGCAGGCTTTGAGTTTGTCGAAGTCAACCTCGCCCGGCGAGAAATCCGTGATCCACAGCCGAGCCTGCAAACTTGCCCCTCGCGGAATGTCCTCGCCCGTGCTCAATGTGAAGCACCGTGGCGGCTTCGAATCTCTAAGTGACGAATCACGACCGAGCCGACCACGGCCAGCGTTATTCGCCGCGCCCCGCAGTATCTTGTCAGCGTCCAAGTGCATGCGCTGGACGTCGGACTGGCTGCCCTTGGGAACAAAATCGTCGACAGTAAAGACTGCGTCCTTCAGCCGGAATTGAAGCTCCGCGTTTGCATTGGCCGTGGTGCGCCACGAACCGGGCAAATGCGCCCAGTCGAATTCCGCGCCGAAGTGAGCTTGGCATAGCGCTGCACACGAACTCTTATAGGTGCCGGTCGGCCCAGCAAAGACCTGGCTGAAGCCCGGATTCCCCAAAACAGCCCGCCAAACAGCTGCGCACGCCGGGACCATGATGCGGTGCGGTGCGATTGTCAGCAGTCTCAAGCTCGCACGGACCGCGGCGATGCGGCGCGCGCCGTTCGGGGGTGCAGGCAACCGGAATCTTTCCAGGTCCGCAGGAAGCGAGACACTAATGTCGTCTCGAAGTCCTTCAGCCGAGATCGCGCCATCGGCATGGAGATAAAGCCACTCGCCGTCAACCTTTCGCCAGCCGGTGTGCGTGAATACCGTGCGCTCTTCCATGTCGGTAGAAATGATCTGAAGCGCCGCACGAACGCGGTCACGCCACGTTGCCCCGGGTTGTAACAGAACGGCTCTTCCTCCAAGCTTTGCGAGCGGCCAGTTTCTGCACGACAGCTCGTCCGCCGTCAGAGTGATGCGCTTCTTGCGCCCTTCGACGACAGCTTCGATTTCGTAGACATGAGCTGTGACGATCCCGTCATCTTCGGTCACGTCGGTAATGATGCGCGCCTTGAAGTTCGTAAGGAGAATGTCGGATACCTCGCCGGCTCTATTCGCCTTGTGCCAGACAATTCCCGCTGGTGTCCCTTCATACTGGATTGCGGCCTCGTTCACTCCGAAATTGAATTTCCCGCCCTTCTTTTCTTCCACCAATACGCGGAAGTGAGACCACTTCTTGTCCCCGCAAGGCGCATGGAAGCAATGGAATCCCAAAACGCCATCCCCGTCCAGGAACACGGCGGGAGCGTTCGTGTGCTCGGGATTAAAAGGGCACGCCGTCAGTATCCATTTCGTCCCACCGTCCGGCGTGTCATCCACCGATTTGACGTCAATGCCCCCCAAAGCAAGAAATTCGTCGACCTTCTCGGGGGTGACGGTGGTGCTCGGTCTGCGGCTCTTCGCCGATTTCCTCGTGGTCGCAGCGGTATTCGCCACTGCTTCAAGCTGCGCTCGGGTTACCACGCCGATCGTTTTTGGCGCGTAGAGGATTTTCGAGAAACGGTGTGGCCGCTCCCCCGTGTCTTCCCCCTTGCGGGCGATCGAGCCGTAAGCCTTGGTGATCCGCGACGGGTTGTAGACCTTCGGGTCGATGTCAACCACTTCCGTCGTGAACTTTTCGGCGATTACCTTCAGGCATTTTTTGAAAAGCACAATCATCTCGGGATTGTTCGGCTGGTCCACGTGGAAGAGCAGATGCCAACCGTTGCCAGAGAGCGCGATAACCGGCCACGGCCATCCAAGCTTGCGCAGCGCCTTCAGCACTTTACGCATGACCCGGTTGGCTTCGAGCCTCTCCGCTTCCGTCAAGCTCACGCCCTTGGGCCGTTTTGGATCGAAGTCAACGAGCATCCAGCGATAGCGCACGATTTCCGCGTCACTGGTCGTGTACTTTACATCGCGATGCAGAACATTCTTGTTGCGGCGGGCGCGCAGTGCCTCGTGGCAGACGTTCAAGGTGTAGTACACCCCCTCGTGCTCATCGGCGTCGCTCAGACACTTCACCGCCTTCGCGAGTTTCTGATGGTCGTCGAAATAGCCGGAGATGGCGCCGTATTTCCCGGGCACACGGATTTCCACTACCTGTCCTGGAAAGAAGAGAATATCAATTGCATTCTCGATCTCTTTGAGATCGGCGGTCTCCTGTCGCTTGGGAGTGTGGCCGCGTTCAGTCATGAACCCCTCCGCGCCTTGCGAATTCTTCCAGCTCGGCGCGCGATATTAAAATCCGCCTTCCGATTCGGACGACTCGGATCATCTTTGTCTGCACAAGACAATCGAGTTTTCGAAGAGAGATCGCCAGCAAACGAGCGGCATCGGCTCGCGAATGGAGAATCCGTTCCATCGGCCAACCCCAGAATTGACTTGGAATCCGTCTCGACGTGCAGGCCGCAGGCGTTTCTACTGAGGCTTGATTTCCTTATAGCCGAGAGTCAGAGCGCCGTCAAGGTCCTCGTGCGCTGCATGCGCTGCACTGCGCGCACCTGAGCCGAGGATTCTTGCCAACCCTTCCAGGCCACCGCGGCGCTTGATGCTTGAAGGGCCCACCCGGTGACTATCGCGTTCTCGAAAAACTTGGTGGCGGAGCGGGTAGACATCATGTTCCTGCTGGTGAGAACACGCGCTGGACTCTAGAAAGTTCGGTGCGATATACTCCCGCACTCGAAATTGGCACTATATCTCGCACGCCGCAGATGGTGCCCGGAAGGGAGGGAAGCAAAAAGTCATGCTCCACAAACGAAGATCGGTGCTCGGCAACTAGAGCGCGGCCGGGCGTAGCACCACACGATGCCCCTGCGCTCACCAAGTTAGCCGAGCGATCAAAGTGAGCAGGATGGCAAAGAAGAGCGGAGTGGTGGTGTCCCCCCGAGCGAGAGGCTCAGTCTCCCCGAAGAAGTGCAAGAAACGGAAGTCCGTTCACTCAAACCTAACCCCGCCGTCGAGACTACTGCTGCCGGCACACTCGAAAGAAGAAACGGCGATCACGCCTGTGGCGAAGCCACAGAGGGCTGAAATTATTTCAGTTCCCTCGCCCGATGTGGAACTGGTCAAGAACCGACGCGAAGTGGACGGCGACACACTCAGCAAGTACATCGAGGGGCAGTTCAGGGGCGTTTGCACGACCCTCCGCCACCTGCTGCCGCTGATAGCGGAGATGAAGCGTAAGTTTAGCCTACTGCCTCGGGGAAGGCAGGTGGACGGAACCTACCGGACGATCCGGGAGTGCCGTAGCTTCAAGGAATGGGTGGAAACAAAGTTGAAGAAGTCCGAGCGCACCGTTTACTACCTGCTCGCTGGCGGGAATCCGCAAAACGAGAAAGCGAGGCTGGGCAAGGAAAGTGTCACGAAGCAGGCCAGCCCTGCCGCACGGTTGGCGAATGCAATCGAGGAAGTCAAAAACGGCAAGTCAGCAATCGAGGTGCTGCGCGACGAGGTGCAGGAGATCGTGGACAACACATCAGAAAGCTTACAGGGCAACTCGAAGCACGAGAAACGAGAGGAATGCGTGCAGGCGCTTGGAAAAGTCATCAACCATCTCGACAGCGCAGTCAGCGAAGCGCATAACGTCTCGTTTCCAGTCAGTGAGGGTTCCAATGCTTTCAACTAACAAACAGAGGGACCGGTGCTACGCAATGCTCGGCCACGGAAACCTGTAAAATATACGTAAGGATGATTTTCAGTCTGACGGCATCCAGACTTTAATGTGTTGCCGGGGAGAAGAGTTCCGTCCGCCGCTCGGCGAGATGGACGCGTCAACCGATAGACGACGCAGCGACGGAATTTTGTCGCGGTTCCATTCGCCCGGACCTGACGCGAAGAAAGCGAGGCAATGAAGAATGACAAGCTCGCCACAATCGACGATGTATACGCGAACGCACCTAGCCGGTCCCGCCTGCTGACAATCCCGCAGGCAGCGGCCTACCTGAACACCACAAAATGGGCGATCAAGTCGATGGTTTGGAGCCGCGAGCTTCCTATCGTGCCGCTCGGCAAGCGGTACATGCTCGACATCTCCGATTTGGACGCGGTCGTCGCTAGAAGGAAGAGGCTCGTATGATATCAGCTTCCGCTGAAAAGTTCTGGCCCCTGCTGGCACCGGAGGAGAATCATGGATGAAGTGACCAAGACGGCGAACGCGCAATCACAAAAACCCGAGACGAAGCGATCTCGAAAGCGAGGCGAAGGCAGCATCTTCCCGAAGAAGGACAGCCGGTTTCTGTACATTCAGTATTACGGGCTGAACGGCAAGCCGATCCAGGAGAGCAGCAAGTCGGAGTCGTACATGGTCGCGCTCAAGCTCTTGCAGAAACGGCAGGGCGAAGTCGCGAACGGCATCGTGACCGTGGACGTGCGTAAGACGCGCTACGAAAACATTCGGGCGCTGCTCATCGCGGATTACAAGGCCAAGAAGAACAAGTCGCTCCTCACAAAATCGGATGGAACTCAGAACATCTGTGGCCTTGACCATCTCGATCGTTACTTCTCAGGCTGGCAGGCCACGCGCATCACGACTGATGTTCTGCGCGATTACAATGCGAAAAAGCAGGCTGAGGGCCTTGATGCTCCAACCGTGAATCGGCATTTCGCCCTGCTGCGCCGCATGATGCGGCTCGCCTGGCGCGAGGGTAAGCTGCGCGAACTTCCTTATTTTCCGATGAACCGGGAGAACGGGCCGCGCAAAGGTTTTGTCACCGACGAACAATTCCAGAAGATTCGGTCACATCTGCCGAAAGTGCTCTGGCCACTCATGACATTCCTCTATTTCACGGGCGTGAGGCTCGGTGAGGCGCTCTCGATTGTGTGGCCTCAGGTGGACTTGGAACGGAAGGAAATCCGGCTGGAGGGCGAGCAGACGAAGTCAGGGCGCCCGCGAATCGCTCCGTTGACCGACGAACTGGTTGGAATGCTGAAGAAGCAGTTTAGGACAGACGGCCGGATCTTTGATTCGACCAACTTGCGGAAGGCTTGGAAGAAGGCGATTCAGCTCGCCGAGTGCCCCGGTCTTCTCATTCACGACCTGCGACGCAGCGCCATAAGGAACCTGATGGATGAAGGTACGCAGACAGCGGTCGCAATGAGCATCAGCGGCCACAAGACTGAGGCGATTTTTCAGAGGTACAACATCACAACCGCTCAGCAGGCGCACGAAGCGATGCAGCGCCGCGAGCGTGCGCAGAAGGGAGGCGCCTGATTATCATCGGCTGGATTGCGTTTTTCCTGATGGTGTGGCATCTTGGCCGTGAGCGGGAGAACGACTGAAGAACAGCGGAAGTCGCTTGTATTTCCTAATGCCTCGTTCCACTAAGTCCCGCGTTTTGTTACAGCTGGGAGGTCGTACAATTGGTAGTACATCAGACTCTGGATCTGATTATCCTGGTTCGAGTCCAGGCCTCCCAGCCAAACTAAATAAGGGCCTTAGCAACTTTTCAATTTCCGCCGGAGTACGGTGCAAGTCTTTTACAACGATTTCAATAAAGCCTGGAAGCGAGGATTGCTGCGGAGGGAGTCTAGATCGGAATCTTGTTCTGCCCAGACTTTATGCAAGGAGCCTGACGAGCTTTGCGCCATCACTTTCTCGAGGCAGTTGATGGCTTCTTCCATCAAACCCAGCAAGGCATAGCTGCAGGCGACATTGTAGAGAACCATCGGATCATCAGGATCAACGGCCAGCGCCCGGCGCGCCCACTCCAGAGCGCGCTCCCGCTGACCCACCTGAAAAAGGCCCGCGGCTCCGAGATACAAGGCCCGCGCATCGTCCGGATGCAACTCCAAATGCTTCTCAATGATCCTCAAGGCCCGTTGCCTTACGGCCTCTCCCTCTAGTCTGCGGCTCATACCGAAATAGACCTGGCCGAGGAGCATGGGCGCCTGAAAGTCTTCCGGGTTTGACCAGCAGGCCTTTTCGTACAACTGCGCGGCTTCCGCCAGTTCACCGCGTTGATAGTGAAGCCGAGCGTAGAAATAATAAGCGTCGAAGAGCTTCGGATTGAGCTGAATAGCCGACTCGAATTCCCTGTGGGCTTCCTCGTACTTCTTGGTCATCTGAAACGCTAACCCGCGTGACACATGGGCTTCTGCCAGCTCGGGATCGAGTTCGACGGCTTTGCGGCTGGCCACCTCCGCTTCCTTCCTGTTGTCATCGCTCGCATCCCACCATAAGTAAAGAAAGGCACAGCAGTCGGCGACACCGGCGTAGGCGAGGGCGTACTTGGGGTCAATCACAATGGCGCGAGCGAACAGCTGCCGGGCAAAATCAAAACTCTTTCGCCGGAACTGGTGGAAATACTGTCGGCCCTTGAGGTAATAGTCATAAGCTTGCACATCGGTTGTGGGGGCTTTTTCGATGGCGCGTTTTTCCTGCTCCGTGAGCATCAATTTCAAAGCTTTCGCGATGCTCTGCGCGATCTCATCCTGGATAGCGAATACATCTTCCAGCTGGCGGTCGTAGCGTTCGGCCCAGACGGAGCGCGCGGTGGCTGTTTCGACCAGCCGTGCGGTAATTCGCAAACGGTTTCCTGCGCGGCGCAGGCTGCCCTCAAGCACATAGGCGGCGTTGAGCTCGCGACCGACTTCCGGAGCGGTAGCCGGCTTGTCGCGGAAGGCCATCACCGCAGAACGGGTGAGCACCCACAGTTCCTTGATTTTCGAGAGTTCGGTAATGATGTCTTCGGTGATGCCGTCGCGGAAGTAATCGTCTTCTTTCGCCCCGCCCGGATTTTCGAAATAGAGCACGGCGAGCGATTTCTCCGAGCCTTTTTCTGCGGAGACTCGGCCCGACTCGGAATCATGCTTCAGGCGTTTGAGGTCGTCGCGCAGTTTTGCAGCGGTCTGGTAGCGCGCTTTGCGGTTCTTCTCGATCGCTGTCTCGATAATCCGCGCCAGTTCGGAAGGAATGTGAGAATTCAAACGCGCCGGGGAAGTCGGAGTGCGGTTTAAGATGGCCTCGAAGACAAGCGCGGAGGTATTGCCCGAAAATGGCTGCCGGCCCGTGGCCATTTCATAGAGCACGACTCCGAGCGAGAAAAGATCCGTGCGCGCATCCAGCTCCTCGCCGCGCGCTTGCTCGGGCGACATGTAGGCCACCGTGCCGAGGGCCGTCCCGGGGCTCGTCAAGTCCTGCTCCGAAGCGCCTGACGTGGTTTGCGCTGCTGAAACGCTAGCGCCCACTGCCTCTCCCACTGGACGGCGAGAGAGCTTTGCAAGGCCGAAATCCAAAATCTTGGCCTGACTTCGCTGGGTGATAAAAATGTTGGCTGGCTTGATATCCCGGTGAACAATTCCCTTGCCGTGAGCGGCATCGAGGGCGTCGGCAATCTGGATGCTAAGATCCAGAATTGCATCCGTCTCTAAGGGCCCATCCGAAATTCGGCGCCTCAACGTCTCGCCTTCGAGGAACTCCATGGCGATGAAATTGTGCCCCTGGTGTTCGCCGATGTCGTAAATGGTGCAGATATTCGGATGATTCAAGGCCGAAGCGGCGCGCGCTTCGCGTTGAAAACGCTCGATCGTCGCGTGATCCTGCGCGGTTTCCTCGGGCAGGAATTTCAGTGCCACGCTCCGGCCGAGTCGAGAGTCTTCGGCCTTGTACACCACACCCATGCCGCCACCCCCGAGCTTCTCACTGATGCGATAGTGGCCGAGATTCTGACCGATGAGCGAGGGGGAGGTCATGCGCGTGCATCTTATGCTGCGTCCAAAGCCCTGTCAAACGCGCGCCGAGCGACCCTTTGTGATCGCGCAGTTTTATGTGCTTATCAGCGGGTGCCGAAGCGCTTCCCTTTCGGACAAGCGTGCAGGCTGGCGCCGCAAGTTCACCCTAGCCACTCAGGGTTTTGGAAAGTCCCGTCAAAGTCGTGCGTTGTTTTGTAACGCTCGTACCTTCCGTTCTCGGCAGCCTGAGACGTTTTCGCGAGCAACGCTGTGACTTCGCTCGAATCCATCGGCCGGAAGCTGCGTGCGGCATTAAAGGCCTGCTCGAGAATTTGCAGAGAATCGCAGCCGGTAATCACGACGCTGGTCGGCAGGTTCATCGCGTAATGCAGACATTCAATCGGCGTCGCCGTGTTGCTCTCGAGAATCATGCGATCGCCCATGGGCTTCATGGCCAGCACGCCGATTTCGTTCTTCACCAGCACCGGAAGCACCTTCTTCTCAAAGCTATTGAAGTGCGCGTCCATCACATTCAGCGGCATCTGCACCGCGTCGAAATGGAATTGGTGAGAGAAAGCGGTTTCAAGCATCTTCAAATGGATGTCCGGACTCTTGTGCCCGGTGAATCCGATGTAGCGAACTTTGCCCGCCTTCTTCGCTTCGAGCACTGCTTCCATTCCTTCATTTTGCGCGAAGATGCGGTCAGGATCGTTCATGCGAATGACTTCGTGGAATTGCAGGAGATCGATACGATCGGTCTGGAACCGTCGCAGAGACTCCTCGAGCTGCTGTCCCGCTGCCTTCCTGGTGTGTCCATCGATTTTCGTCATCAGAAACGCTTTTTGGCGATAGCCGTCCCGCAATGCCTTGCCCATCCGGATTTCGCTCTGGCCGTCGTTGTAGTCCCAGCAGTTATCGAGGAAGTTGATCCCGTTATCGAGCGCTGTTCGGATGATGCGGATGCTCTCCTGCTCGTTGGATTGGCTGCCGATGTGGTACCCGCCCAAGCCGATGGCGGAGACTTTTTCTCCCGTGCGGCCTAATGTTCGATACGGAATTCCTCCCCGCGTTTCGACCGCAGTGGAGGCTTGAGAAAAACCAGCGGCAAGTGTCGTCGCAACGCCAAATTCAAGGAACTGTCTCCTTGTTAACGCCGAATCTGGCGCATCTTGTGAGGATTCTGGCATACGGACCTCCCCTCCGGGGCCGCCCGCGTTCATCGCGCGGCCGCTTTTTGAACCTCCACAGGAGCATTCTGTTTGAGCAGGGCCATGAATTCCCTCATCCACGCCGGATGATCGGCCCAGGCGCGCGCTGAGACCATCGCGCCGTCGACCACTGCCTCGGAATTAACGAACTCTGCGCCCGCCAGGCGAATGTCAGGCTCAAGCGCAGGATAAGCGGCTGTCCGCCTTCCTTTTAGCACTCCGGCTGCCAGGAGCGCCAGTGGTGCGTGGCACAGTTGCGCCACCGGTTTCTCCTTCTCGAAGAAATGCCGGATGATGCGTTGGCAATCGGCGGCGTTCCGGATGTACTCGGGCGCCCTTCCACCCGGGATCACGAGCGCAACGTAGTCGGCGGGATTGACGTCCGAAAAAGCAAGGTCCGCGTCCCAACTGTACCCCGGCTTCTCCGTGTAGGTGTCGTAGCCCGGCTCGAAATCGTGTACCACAAAATGCAGCTTCTTCTTGCTGGGCGCGCGATCCGTACTTCGTAGCCTTCTTCTTGTAGCCGCTGATAGGGATACATCACCTCGAGGGACTCCGCGGCGTCACCCGTCAAGATCAAGACTTTCGGCTTTGCCATTTACCACCTCCTGAAAAAGAAAATTAAGACTTCGGCCAAGAACCAAGAATGATGTTACGCCGATGCGCAATCAGCTCTTTCCTCGAATACATCGCGAAAAGCAGATCCCTTGCTCCGCTCGGGTCCGGTTTCAGGACTCCGATGGAGTCCACCGGACTCCGGAAATCGGAGATGACAGAGAAAATAGTTTGTCAGCGTCCTGTTAAGCCCGAGCCGTTCGTCCCGCCTTGGACTCCCTGGAAGAATCCGTCTGTATTGGGAGCGATGGACCGTTGCCTGTCTTCGTGCGCTTTATCGCGGAGGCTATTTCCTTAAGATCTTCTGGCGTGAGCTTCAGAGACGCCGCTTGAATCCAGCCATCCACTTGTGCCGGAGTGCGCGCGCCGACGATGGCTCCTGTTACTCCCGGCCAGGCGAGCGTCCACGCGATTGCTACGGAGGAGACGGTCGTGTCGTGCCGCTTCGCGATCGGGCGCAGGGCATCTCGCAGTGCAAGATTCCTGCTCAGATTCGGCTCCTTAAACTGCTCAGCGTGGCGGCGCCAATCGTCTGCCGCCAGCGCGGCCATCCGCTCCGCTGTAAAGCGTTCCGTCAGCAGCCCTGATTGCATCGGGCTGTAACAGATCACCCCGGTCCGATGGCTCGCACACCAGGGAATTTCGTGTGCGGCAGCGGCGCGATTAATCAAGGAAAACGGCGGCTGGAGAGAGTCGACATGGCGGATCGACTCGCATCGGTCAAGCAGCTCGACGTTGAAATTCGAAACGCCCGCCGCTCGCACCTTTCCTTCCTCGACCAGCTTCACCATCGTTGCCCAGGAATCCTCGACGGGAGTCCCGGCTTCGTCGGGGAAGTGAAACTGGTACAGATCGATCCGCTCGACACCCAGCCGCCGAAGGGATGCTTCGCATTCGCGCCGGATCGACTCAGGTTTGAGGATACGGCGGGCTGGCTTCATCCGGTCGCTCTCATCCCACACGAGCCCGCACTTGGTAAAGATGAAAGGGCGGCGGGTTGGCGGCAGCTCGCGCAGGAGCCGGCCGACCACCTCTTCGGAGTGGCCGAGGCCGTAGACCGCGGCGGTATCAATCCAATTGACCCCCAACTCGAGGGCATGCCGCATCGTCGCGACGGAATCGCTGTCATCTTGCGGTCCCCAGCTAAAGGCCCAATCACCACCGCCAACGGCCCATGAGCCGAATCCAACTGTGGTTATTTCGAGTCCACTGGAACCGAGTGGTCGGGTAGGCAGTCCCATATTCGCACCTCCATATACACTAACTGATGAAACGAACAGACGGAAAGCGTCAACGGCTGATGGAATTTTCGTTATTTCTGTGACAGACCCTCGACCCGAGTATCCCCGATGACAATGTAGGCTCCCCAGTCAAACCCTTCGTCGAAACCCGGAAGCAAACAAAAACATCCAATCACAGCAGCCCATGTGGCCGATGGGAGATCAGTCTTCGGCGGCGCGGTTCACCGTAGCAGCTCTTCGAGCTCGACCTTCGCGTCTGTCTTCGCGTCCCGGTACTTCACAATCACGGGAGTATAAAGGGACAGCCGCCAATCTCTGCCGCGCCCTTGGGAAATGGCTCGCGAACCTGGCACCACCACCGCATTCGCTGGAATGACCAAGGGTTCCTCGGCGTTCCCGACATGCACCGTGCCGGTCACCAAGTCGTAGACAGGAGTGGAACGGTTGAGGATCGTGCCCGTGCCCAGAACCGCCCGTTGCTTCACTACCGTGCCTTCATAGACGCCCGAGTTGCCGCCGATCAGTGCTTCGTCCTCGACAATGACCGGCATCGCGCCCACCGGTTCGAGGACCCCGCCGATCTGCGACCCGGCCGAGATGTGGCATTTGCGTCCTATTTGCGCGCAGCTCCCGATCAAGGCGTGCGAATCTACGAGAGTCCCATCATCGACGTACGCGCCTGCATTGACGTACATCGGCGGCATGCACACCACCCCCCTGCCGATGTAACACCCGTCGCGAATGCTCGATCCACCCGGCACGATACGGACGCCCGAAGCTGAAGTGAATCTCTTCACCGGATAGGTCGACTTATCGAAGAACGGCTGGCGAGAAGGGTCGAGAGACATATCCACGATCGAGCCGATTCGGAATCCCGCGAGAATCCCCTTCTTCACCCAAGGATTCACTCGCCAGCCCGTTTTCGATGACGGATCAGGTTCGGCAGCTCGCACTTCGCCCGTGTTCAAAGCGGCCTTGAACGCCTCAAACAGTCGAGCGTGGTCCTCGGTATAAACGCCGGGTGGCTCATCGAACAGTCTTTCAATCTCTGCCTGCAGCGTAGGCATGCTGAATCAGCTCCAGAGATTCGACGACGCTGCGGATTTTCGCGAGATTTTCCGGTTTGGGAGGAACCAGCGGCAAACGCCAGACCGGTTCGAGTAATCCCATCAGCGCCATGGCTGCTTTCACGGGGATAGGGTTCGACTCGACGAAGTTGACTTCCATTAGGGGAAGATACTTGCGCTGTAGCGCGCGCGCCGCCGGAAAATCGTCGTGCAAGCACAACTGAGTCAGGCGCGTCATCTCCGCAGGGATTTCGTTCGACGCCACGGAGATCACTCCGCGCCCTCCCAGCGCAGCCAGTGGCAATGTAATCGCGTCGTCTCCGGAGAGAACTGTGAATCGGTCCGTCACCCCATTCACGATCGCCGCCATTTGGCCGATGTTTCCTGACGCTTCCTTGATCCCGGTGATATTCTCGATCTGTGCGAGCCTCGCGACCCGGCCCTTCATCCCAGTTCGTTCACTATTTCCCGAAAATCAAAGAAGCCTTTCTTGCCACAGACCCATCGCGCCGCCCGCAGGGCTCCTTGTGCGAAGCCCTCGCGACTCCGGGCGACATGGCGAAGCGTGATTGTGTCGGCTGGCGAATCGAATCCAATCTCATGCGTCCCCGGATGCGCGCCGGCACGATTGCTGCTGGTGTGGATTCGTCCGTTGTAGCCGTCGTCCTTCATTTTCTCGACGAGCGCGAGCAGCGTCCCGGAAGGCGCGTCCTTCTTGGCCGCGTGGTGAATTTCCCACGCCCACGAGCCATATTCCGGCTGGTTTGCCAGCAGCCGTGCGGCGTGCGACACGATCTGCGAGAACATGCAGATTCCCACCGAATAATTGGGACTCCAAACGAGTCCTACCCCGGTGCATTCGACGGTGTTCCGCACGCGCTCGATCTGATCGAGCCATCCTGTCGTGCCGGTCACTACATTCACTCCCAGCCGCGCCAGCCGCTCCAGGTTTTCCGGTGCGGCTGACGGGACCGAGAATTCGGCCGCCACGTCAATGCCGCGAAGATTCTTTTCCGTCAGCCCTTCAAATCGGCCGTTGTTTTCTCGGTAGAGGCGCAGCTTCACCTCGAATCCATACTCTGGAGCAAGCCGCTCGATGAGGCGGCCCATTTTGCCGTACCCGATGATCGCAAGATTCGTCGCACTCATGCCAAAAGCCGCCGCACAATGTCTGAATAAATCTCCACCGCATCTGATAGCTCTCTTTTCGAGACTCGCTCCTCCGCTGTGTGAGCCACATGGATGTTTCCGGGCCCTATGAGAAACGGCTTTCTCCAGGCGCGGCTGAGGAGCGGAACATCCGTCGAGTAGGAAACAACGGTCGCGGGGAAACTATCGAGCTGCTCGAAGCGCATCGCCGGGATGCAAAGGACCTCTTTCAGAAGCGCGCGGTCGGCAACGACCGCGGCAAATGAGTCGCGGATTGGCTGTGCGTTGCCGACGCGATATAAAGGGGCGCCCTTTTTGGAGTAGGGTTTTGAGTGTTCGGCTCAAACCCCTCCAGAAAGGAGCGCCCGTATGACTGGCACCAAATATATCGGCCTAGACGTGCACAAGGAAAGTA
>JBARRP010000068.1:0-3391 GCA_049644285.1 Candidatus Acidiferrales bacterium
GGCTCTGTTGACATCCTCGTGACAACGATGAAAATTCGGAGTAGCCGACTGCGCGAGCTTGTTGTTTGCTACACAGGCAGGAGGCGCGATGGCCGAGGTCGGACTCCTGCCGTTCGCTCGCATCGCCCTGCAAGTCTCCCGGGCGGTGCTTCCGCGCTACCGAAGCCGTTTCAGCAAGCACCAATTCAACCAACCGCAGTTGCTGGCCGTTCTCTGCTTGATGCGCTACGAAGACTGGACCTTTCGCGAGGCCGAAGTGCGTCTCGGCGAGCACCGCGAATTGCGCCAAGCGCTGGGGTTGAGGAGCGTCCCCGACTTCACGACGTTGTACCGCTTCCTGCAGCGTCTCGACGACCAGACCATCGATCGGGCGGTCGGGGAGACGGTGCGCCGGTTGCGCGGTTCGCGCAGAAAAGGACGGCGGCGAGCTCGCGTGGCGGTCGATGCGACGGGCTTGGCGCAGGGAGCGGTCAGCACGTTCTTTGTGCGGCGCATGCATCATCACGGGCAGAAACCGCTGCCGTGGCGGCACTGGCTGAAGTGGGTGGTCGCCGTGGATTTGGATCAGCAGTTCGTGTTGTCGCAGCTCGCGCGGCGCGGCCCGTGGAACGACTGCGCGAATTTGCCTGCCGTCGTCGCAGCGGCTTCCGAGCAAACGCGCATCGGACTGGTGCTGGCCGACGCCGAATTCGACAGCGAGAGGAATCACACCTATATCCGGCAGCAACTCGGGGCGCAGAGCGTGATCCCCGCCAAGCGCGGAAAGAAAACCTGGCGCGTACACGGAGTGCGGGCCGAGATGCGGCGGGCGTTCCCGCGACGGCTCTATCGGCGCCGGGTCCTGGTCGAAACGCTGTTCTCTTCGGCGAAGCGCAAGCTCTCGGCTCGAGCACCAGGCCGCTCGCTGCGCACGCAGAAGCGCCAAGCTCTGCTGCTCGGATTGAGTTTCAATCTCTACCGCCTGAGGCATCGCTACCTTTTCTTGAGGATGTCAACAGAGCCACCCTGCAGTAGTGCAGCGCCTTCTCTCACAGCACCGCCTGCTTGGTGTGGTTGAGGATGAATGTTGGTGTCGATGCGGTCTTGGTTGGCCCGGAACGTCGTCCAATCGATAAACCCGGGATGATGTTCGGGAAGAAGCACGGACCACTCTGCCATCGGCAAGTGACGGGTTCGTCTTCGGGGCATTCCTTGTTCATCGACATAGCGTTCATGACGAGACTTCCCGTAAGCGTAAGCGCCAGCATACACCGGATTGGTGAGCACGTGATGGATGGCCGTGTAAGTCGGGGCGACCCAACGGATCTCGCTTTTCATGTTCGCGCGCAGAGGGAAGGAAAGCCCCTCGGACCGCAACCACAGCCAGACCTTGCGAACCGATCCCAGTTCGGTGAATTTAGAGAAGACGGTGCGAATGGTGCCCACGACGGCTTCGTCGGGATGGAAACGAACTTCGCCGTCCTCTTCTCCCCAAACGAAGCCAACCGGCAAACCTCGGCGCAGTTCGCCGCGTGCGGCCTTATTGCGGATTCCACCGTCGAGTCGTGCGCGAAGGATGTGCAGTTCCGCCTCCGACATGGTGCCTTTTAATCCGAGAACCAATCGATCGTTAAATAGCAGCGGATGGTAGACACCATCGCTGTCTCCGATCAGAGTGTCGGTCATGCCGCACAGATCGAGCAAGCGGTACCAATCGGCATTGTTGCGCGCCAAGCGGGAGACTTCCAGGCCGAGCACGATTCCCACATGGCCCAGAGCAACTTCCGCGGTCATACGTGCGAACCCGGAACGCTTCGCCGATCCGGAACCAGATAGGCCCAGATCTTCATCGATGACGATCACTTGTTCCTTGGCCCAGCCCAGCTCACACGCTTTCTCAACCAGAGCGTACTGCCGGGCGGTGGATTCTCGGTTGTACTCGACCTGCGAAGGGCTGGATTGGCGAATATAGACGAAGGCAGCGCGGTGGGTATGACTGGGTTTCACTTTGGCGAGATCATTCATGATTCTTCTCCTGGTCCTGGTTGTGTAGGGTTGCATTCATGATGAGACGTGCCAGGATGTCGACCGCCAGAATTTTGGCTTCCTCGTGCAGGGTTTCCCACGGATACGTTTCGTCGAGTAGAAGATCGAAGAGGTTCCGATTGTTTTTCTGCAAAAAGGCTCTCCTTCGTTGCCGCAGACTTTTCACTCTCGTTGTGAAGTGCAGCGAGGCGGCTGAGGAGAGCGTCTACGATCGCACGGCCGTGAAGCAAATCTTCCAGGGAACCGAGCGTTGCCGCGGCATGGGCGGAGAGAGCGTGCGAAGGTGGGGCCGTCGAGGCGAGGTCCGTCCAGTCCGCAGGAATCAGAGATTTGCTGCCATCGGGCAAGATCAGAACCAGATGCAATCGACCTTTGCGATGCGTGGCTGCGAGAACGTTGAGCGATCTGCTCTCAAACGGATGGCGAGCACGGACAATCCTGACTTTCTCGGGAAGGTCCTGATGATGGGTAGTGTGGCGATTTCCTTTGACACGATTCGACATTCAGTGCTGGTAGATAGGATCGCGGAGCGGGTCCAGGACCCACAGGTCCTGCATCTCGTAAAACAGATCATCAAAGCTGGAGGAAAAATCGGAGTCCCGCAAGGGGGCCCTTTCAGTCCGCTGGCGGCGAACATCTATTTGAACGAGGTCGATTGGGGCTTCGACGCGATTCGCCGCAAAACGGCGCAGGGATCCTACGAGGCAGTAAACTATCATCGATTCGCTGACGATGTCGTTATCACCGTCGATGGCCACCACAGTAAACGGGGCTGGGCCGAACGGGCCTTGCAACGGCTCCAGGAACAACTCGCTCCGCTCGGGGTCGAGTTAAACCAGGAGAAAACCAAAGTGGTGGATATGCTGAAAGGTGAAGCCTTCGGGTTCCTGGGGTTCGACCTGCGTCGCGTCCGTAAGAGTAGAAAAGGGGGATACTTCATTCGAATGACTCCGAAGAAGAAGGCCCGCAAAGCCGTCAAGGCGAAGATCTGTGAGACCATTCGGCGCGGAGGCTCTACTTCGGCCAAAATGTTGATCTCGCAGATCAATGTCGTCCTGACGGGCTGGGTCAACTACTTTCGGGTCGGCCACTCTAGCCGTACCTTTAGCGAGGTACGGGAATACCTGGAGATGAAGGTTCGAACCCTTTTAACGCGACGGACGCGACGGCGAAAGTCTAGTGTCGGATGGCGGCGATGGAGTAACGAATACCTTATGGGGTTCTGGGGCTGTACTGGGACTGGACTCTCCAGCCTTTACCGGGAGCCAAGGACTTCGTGAAAGTTTCCGCTTCGTGACCGAACGCATAACCCTTTCGACGAAACGCACCGGGCGAGCTGCTTGAGGGAAAACCTCACGAGCAGTTC
>JBARRP010000069.1:0-5505 GCA_049644285.1 Candidatus Acidiferrales bacterium
GCCTACATCGGCGCGGGGCCGGGCTTCACCTTCCTCCACCAGAGTTTCCAACGTACACCAGGCCAAGGCAGGAACATCGATTTCGGCAATTTCAATTTCAATACTGGCTTCAATATCCTGACCGGTGTGCAATTCCGCCGGGGTACATTTTTCGAGGTCAAGAGCAGCGTATATTCACGACCAGCTCCCACTTTACGCTTGATATTCGGTTACAACTTCTAATCCAGTGTTGGTGTGCGGCTTCGCGGTGCGAACGAAATCGCTATCAAGCTCGCGATGATTTTGACCCCCTCGCCGAAACTGGCGATCAGTGATTTGGTGGCACCCGACTGGTTTCGGCCAGTTGGGTCGACCCCGTTGGAGAGTTTCGTAAACCCTTCGCAGCCGGGCCGAGTCCGTCTAACTTCACTCTTGGGAGACCAACGATATGCAAGGCAGCCTGGCAAGCGGAAAAAGGATGGAGCGAGAGCAGATGCAACTGAAGGGCTTCCGCCACTGAATCTGCACGCAGCCGGGATGGACGTAGGAAGTGCGGAACACTACGTGGCGGTACCGCCGAACCGGGACGGCGATGCGCTCCTAGGTCTTCATAATGTTTCGACCGGCTGCGCGTTTTTTAACAGGCCCGCGTCCACCAGATTTCTTCGCGGCGCGCTTTTTAGCTGCAGTCATTCTACCGCCTCTGGTTTTCTTTGCCATTTTGAAATCAGCTCCTTGATCTCTTTTCACCGGTCACGTCACAAACGCAACGCGCCGAGCAGGTACAAGACCAACAGAATGACCAGGACCGTCCCGACGATCCCAAGGCCCCCGCCTGTCCCCCATCTGGAGTACCCGTAATAGCCGCCTCCTCCGGCGAACAAGAGCACCAGAAGAATAATTATCAGTAGCATTGAAAGTCTCCTTTCAGCTTGTGAACCAGGATTTCCGTTTTGACTTCCAAAGCGGGTGGCATTGTACACCGACTTGCTTTCTTTCGAGCCGTTGTGTGCACTCTTGCCATCTGGCCGTCTCTGTGAGGCTACGAAGAAAGCCACCGCACTCGAACTGCCTCTGCTCGACGCGATTTTTCAGACACTACACGCTCCCAGATCTTCTCCGAACCGATCATGCGGGAACGTCGGATCTTGTGAGAGCCTCTGAGCGTCATTGACGTCTTCGTATCGCCAGGCTGTGCACCGACTGCCGCAGCAGGTCAGCCAGCCACTGGATGTTCTTGCCCGAGAGTCGGTCAAGCGTTGCTCGATGAGTTCGATGAATCCCAGACGTTCATCCAACGCTCGCAAATAATTGCAGCCCGCTGATAAAAATGGGCCGTCCGGTTAAGTCCGGCGGCCCGGTCCTCTACTTAGCGGCGGTCTTTCGTCGCCGTCCTCGTTGTGCCGGACACTTCTTCCCAGTAAGGGGTGTAACCATAGTGTTTATAAATGCTGGTTCCCCAGGTCGAATCAGCCATGTTCGGCCAGTGGTCCTTATCGAAACCCGGAGCATTCTCCAGCAGTTTCTTGTCAACGTTCAGGACGGCGCGCTTTTCCGACAAATTGAAGTGGAACGCGTTCCACGGAATGGCAAAATACTTGTCACCCATCCCAAGAAAGCCTCCAAAGGATAAGACCGCGTAAGCGATCCGGCCGGCTCCAGCGTCGAGTACGAGGTCTTCGATTTTTCCGAGGTCCTCATTGTGTGCGTTGACGACTTTACTGCCTATCACCGTCTTCTTCGCGGGAACGATATCTGTGTATCTCACTGCTCTCGCTCTGCCATGTTATTCTCCTTTCCAAGGAAACCTACAAACCCTCTCGCCAAAGGGCCGAGTCTCGCGAGCGAGTGATGCAGGCCGCTAGACTCTAGCTGTGAGGGAGAGTTGTTGTCGGTAGGACATCCAACCCTGATTCGGAGCCTGTTCGATTAGGCACAAACGGAAACGCGAACGGTTGCTCTTCGCGTTGTCCTATTTAAGCTGTTCGGGTGACCAGAGAACGAACCCACAAGGAAAACCGCCCGTACACTGCCTTGCGCGCTCGAGATCAAAAATGAACGCCGGCAAACAACCTTTCCCGGTCTTGGTGATTGACGATTCACCGGTCGCCCGCAAATTGGTGGAACAGGCCCTCCCACTCGGGGAGTACACGGTTCTGCCTGCGAAGACTGTCAGTGAAGCTCTAGACCTCTTCGCATTGCACCGCCCAGGCCTCGTTATTACCGATTGGCTGATGCCGGACCTGAGCGGGATAGAACTATGTCAGCGGCTTCGTAACAACTGGAAGGACCGCTTTACCTACATTATCTTGCTCACCGCCGTCTCCGAGAAATTCAAAGTCATACAGGGACTGCAAGCCGGGGCCGACGAATACCTCACCAAGCCGTTCCATCCCGACGAACTGTTGGCGCGAGTAGAGGTGGGCCGGAGAATCGTAGAGCTTCACCGAGAGGTCGAAGCGAAGAATCGCTTTCTCGAACAACTGGCCCTCACCGATGAGCTAACTGAATTACCGAATCGGCGTGCGATCGAACAATGGGCAGCTCGGCAACTAAGCGGAGCGATTAGGCACGAGTATCCCTTTTGGGTCGTCATGGCCGACCTGGACCAATTCAAGTCCGTAAATGACACCCATGGACACGATGGCGGCGATGCTGTCCTCAGGAAGTTCGCTGAAATCCTCAAGGCCAATACGAGGCAGTGCGATATATGCGGCCGAATCGGGGGCGACGAATTTCTGTTAGTCCTTACACATGTACAAAGGGAAGGTGTTGAGCTCGCCGTCGAACGTATCCGCGATCAATTCAAAGAGCACAGATTCGCGTTTGGCAGTCAGGAAATGACGGTGACTGCAAGTTTTGGTATTGCGGGCTTCCGTCGTGGCCACGATCTGAATTTCGAGCGCTTGGTCGTACAGGCCGATGTGGCTCTGCACTCTGCCAAACGACTCGGCCGCAATCGGCTCGAAGTCGTACCGGCTGAAGTCCACTAAGTGCAGACCTTGCTTTTCGGCTCCACTCTTGTGAAAGCGATCCCGATACCCACATTCGGAAGTTTGGCTGCGAGCGGAACGTGATCGGGGAGATCCGCGGGATGTCGAAAGCGACGGCGGTGTAAATTCACGAAGAAACGCGCCCCACTCCCAGTGAGGCACGCTACGGAACTGGTATTGCGTGCGGCAAGGCCAAAGCTTCGTTCTCTAGAACGGCTCTCACCGAGCGCAGGAATGTCTCGCGGGAGAAAGGCTTTTGAAGAAAGGTCGAGTCTTCGTGACTTGGAGTTCGGCTCTCATGCTGGAGATAACCGGACATGTACACGATCTTAAGCCCAGGGAGGACTCGCTTTAATCTTTGTGCAAGTTCCGTCCCTCTCATTTTGGGCATGACGACATCCGTAACGAGCACATGAATCGACTCTCGCTCTCTTTCTGCCATTTCGAGGGCTTCTGATCCGTCCTTAGCGACGAGCACTCTGTATCCATCTGTTCTCAGAAACTCGAACGCCAAATCCCTGACTCCTTCCTCATCTTCGACTAATAGCACCGTACCTGTTCCCGCGACGGAACTACTTAATTCTTTCTGCAAAACTGGCTCGGACGATTCAGCACTTTGCGGCAAGAAGATCTCAAACCTGGTCCCCTCTCCAGACGCGCTATCGACCCAGATATAGCCACCGCTTTGCTTCACGACACCATAGACGGTCGCAAGACCCAGGCCGGTACCCTTGCCGAGTTCCTTCGTAGTGAAAAATGGCTCGAAAATCCGGGCTTTGGTTTGTACATCCATTCCACATCCGGTATCGGCCACGACGAGCAGCACATAGCGGCCCGGCTCGGTCGGTGGATGAGCTCTGGCATATTCAGCGTCCAGAAAAACATTCTGCGTTCTTATTGTCAGCTTGCCGCCATCAGGCATCGCGTCGCGGGCGTTCACGGCCAAGTTTAGGATTACTTGCCCAATCTGCGATGGATCAGCTTTCACCCGTGCCAAACGTTCGCCCGGCCGGAACGTAAATTCGATGTCCTCTCCGATCAGCATTGGCAACATCCTACTTACATCTGCGATCAGCGAATTCAGATCGAGAACTCTTGGTTGCAGCACTTGCATTCGGCTGAATGCCAGGAGTTGATGGGTGAGAGAGCTGGCACGATCGGCGGCCTTCTTGACTTGACTGAGGCTGTTGTGGACGGGATTCAATGTGCCGAGTTTCTCAGCGATCAGGTCATTATGGCCCTTGATCACCGTGAGGAGATTGTTGAAGTCGTGCGCGATGCCACCCGCCAGTCTGCCCACTGCTTCCATTTTTTGAGCTTGGCGGAGCTGATCTTCGAGCCGTTTACTGTTCTCTTCGTTTTGCCGCAAAGTCCTTCGCATGCGGTCGAATGCGGCTGTAACTTCTGCGACTTCATCTCCGCTTCGGGTTTCAAGCGGGTAATTAAAGTCTGCGTGCTCCAATGCCCGTACGCCCGCAACCAGGCTTGCGAGCGGGCGAGTGAATGTGTGGGAAATCATGAACGCCAGAGCTGCGCCGGCGCATATGGCCAGGAAACCGAGACTAATCAGGCTATGGTTAATGCCTACGATGAAGGCGGCCGTATCGTCATTGGATTTCAGCACCGTCAAGCGAACAGGCGGCGATGATCCCGGAGTTAAATCGATCGAGCTTGCAATGTATCGTTCATTTCCGATTTGAATCGGGTCGAAGGCCGAAGAACTCCGGAGCTCAATCGCCAGCATGCGCTCCTCAAGCGCCGAAAAGGAACTTACCACAAGGTCGTCGCCATAACGAAAGGCAACCTGGCAGAATGCAATCCGGCCCACATCTCGAGCAACCCGCGAGTCAATCTCGCGGCCCACGACTACGGTCCCTAAGTGCCTGTTCACTGATGGCGAGCCAACTTGGATGGCTTTCAGTGCTACTTGATATAAATGGCCGTTACCAAACCACCAGCCGCCGTCACGGCGTCCTCGAGAACGCTCAAGCATCTCTTGGGCTGCCTTCTCAGAGAACCCCGGAGTGAACGTATGCAAAGCGAGAATCTTCCCGGTCCAGTCCGCCAGGGCAAACAGTTCGTTACCTCGCGACTCCCAAACCTCTTCCGAACCTTCTTGGATATTGGCAGTGGCTGGATCTGCCATCATGGCCTTGACACTGGGAAGTGTGGCGAGAAGCTCGGCTTCGCGTTCGAGCTCGATCTGCCGTTCCGCCCGCAGGTTTTGGAACGCCAGAACTGAGTTCTTCGCGTCCTTTTCGAATTCCTTCTGCACCTGCGCCTCAGCGGCTTGACGTATGGTCAACAGCGTGGCACAGGTAAGCCCCGCAATGATCAGCACGAGCGAGAACAGGAGTTTCGTCCGCAGTCGTAGGTGTCGAGGACTCCTTGACGGAGAGCCAAGCCAGCTAAGACATTGTGAGATTATTCGGGGTTGCATAGCCGGCTCGGAACAAAATAGCGGGCGAGGGCCTGTTTGTTAATGGAACGGGAGTACTACTGTATCTTTGAGGTTACCTTCTGTAGGGTATCC
>JBARRP010000070.1:0-3331 GCA_049644285.1 Candidatus Acidiferrales bacterium
GTCTGGACGCCTCGCGATTTCGGCGAGTTCAGCAACCATATCCTCGTCGGCAATTTCCGCAGTGGTTGGATCGCCGCTTTCGACGGCTTCACAGGTGAATTCAAAGAATTCATGAAGAATGCGAACAGCAACTCGCGGATATTCATTGACGGCATCTGGTCTCTCACGTTCGGCAACAACGGAGGAGCCGGTCCGTCGACTACCCTCTTCTTCACCGCGGGCATTAACAACGAAAACGACGGGCTCTTCGGCACTTTGACTCCGGTGGCCGCCGAACTTGATGCCGATGAAGAGTAACAACGATTGAACGGCTCGATTGACTGCTCACTTACCAGCCGCTGTAATGTGCCTTGTAGGGGGCCCAGCATGCCGCGCCCCTGCGGCCAAGGACCAGAAGTGGGGGTGTGTCCCAACGAACCTTCTGCGTGATGGCTGGAATCGCCCGCTCCAAGTCGGAGAAGCGCATCACCTTGCCCCCGAATAGATGAAACAGGATGACGAGCTTCCATCTTCCTTCAAGGAGATGGAAAGCTGCTTCAACGTCTGCAGCGGCGGATGTGGGGGTGTAGCGCTTCGGTATGCGATTTCTCCGTAACGCACTTTTATGTGCGTACTTCCTCTTTGCTCAGTATGGCGCGAAACTCCTAACTGTGCAATTGCACGGGAGATCCCTTATGACGACCTATCCTTTTCCGCTTCAAGATGATGAGTTCAAGGCCAAAAGAGTTCTGGTAACTGGGGGCACAAAGGGCATAGGAGAGGCTATTGTGCGCCGCCTCACCTTGAGTGGAGCCTCAGTCGCAACGACGGCACGTTCGCCGCTGACGGACGGACAAAGCGCCGCTCTCTTCATGCAGGCGGACGTCGGCACGGCTGAGGGCGTGCAGAGGGTCGTCGACCGAGTTCGGCAGGAGTGGGGCGGTCTCGACATTTTGGTCAACAACGTAGGTGGTTCAGACGCTCCGAACGGCGGATTTCTAGCTCTTTCGGATGAGGACTGGCAGCGAGCACTAAACGTGAACCTACTAGCAGCGGTTCGTCTGGATCGCGCTTTCCTTCCTGGAATGATCGAACGCAAGTCAGGCATCGTGATCCATATCTCGTCCATCCAGCACCGTTTGCCTCTCCATGACGCGACCCTAGCGTACGCTGCGGCCAAGGGAGCACTTCGCACCTACAGCAAAGGACTGGCAAATGAGGTTGGCCCGAAGGGGGTTCGGATCAACATGATCTCGCCCGGATTTATCGAGACTTCAGGCGCACATGGCATGATCGTTCAGCTTGCACAGAGGAGCGGCATCAGTGAGGACGCAGCGCGCCAGCAGATCGTGAACATGATCGGAGGCATTCCTGTTGGCCGTCCCGGCCGACCGGAGGAGGTTGCGGAGTTGGTAGCTTTCCTAGTATCTGACCGCGCCGCCTCGATTCACGGAACCGATTACATCATCGATGGCGGCACCATGCCCACCGTGTGATCAATGCGCTCAATTGCCACTCGGCCGACGTATATCTCCTGTTCGTCATTCATGTCCGAGTGGTCGCCTACTCTCCAGAAACTCAACTGACAACTTGCGTAAGTGGAACAAGTTGCATGCGCAGGGCGGCAGCCTGTTTGGCGACTCGCTGTAGTTGTTGTTGCCGGTATTTGGCTTCATAGAATTCAATTCCTCGGTCCACGTAGTCATGGCCAAACTTCAGCATCCGGTAGGTCAGACGGGCGAGCATGTGCGCCATCGCCGTGATGGCTTTGGGTGCCCCGAGCTTCGAGCGCAGCCGCCGGAACTTGGCTCCCAAAGCGCTTTGGCTTCGGAGCAGAGCCGAGGCCGCAAGTCGTAGCGCGGTAGATGCGCGATTGACTACGTGCCGGGTACCGTGCTTGAGCACTTTGCCGCCGCTGATGCGGTTGTCCGGGCACAAACCCAGCCACGAGGCGAAATGCTTTTCTGTCTTCCAGCGACTCATGTCGACGCCCACCTCGGAAATTATGGTTTGCGCGGTCTGCACTTCGATGCCGTCGATTCGTGTAAGGTCCACGCCGTGATGCGGTACAACTGCCCGCGAAGATCAAAACCCGACTGATGTCCGCGCGCGTCCTTGCCTCGGCGCGGTTCCGGTATAGGTTCGCTCAGCGGGTCGATCCTGGGTTCCATGCTTCTCAGTTGTTCGTCAATGCGCTCATCGCAGGTCTGGATTTTCTGCTGATAGGTCTGGTAAAGATCCAGACTTTGTTCCAGAACGAATAATAGTTCCTGTCGCCATGTACCTTCCAGGCTGCGCGCAATCTCCCGGTAGCTGGCACGAATTCGGCTGTTCTTGTGCATCGCCAGCCTATATGGGTTCCTTTCCCCTCGGACGATGTCGCGCAGAATGGCAATGCCGGTCGTGCCGCTGATATCGCTGATCACGTTGGCCAGTTGGATGTTCATCTCGGTCAGTGCCTTCTGCATATGCTGAATACAAGTCGCGGCTGCCGCCACCAGGTTCTCCCGCTGCCGTAGGTAGCCGCGAAGCACGCGGATCTCCTCGGGTGGACGGAAGGAGTTATTCAGCAGGCCAAAAGTGTGCAGCTTCTGCAACCATTGACATTCCTGCACGTCCGTCTTGCGCCCCGGCAGTGTTTTGGTGTGGCGTGCGTTCGCCACGTTCACTTCCAATCCATGACTCTCCAAAACGTCGTACAGCGCCATCCAATAGACTCCGGTCGACTGCATGACTACCGTCTTGATTCGACAGTCCTTCAGCCAACGCGCCATCCGATGGAGGTCTGCTGTGAAACTGCCGAACTTTTGTACCGGTTTTGCATCCCGGTCCGGCGGTACCGCCACGTAGTGTTCCGCACTTCCTACGTCAATCCCCGCTGCATGCAGATTCAGTGGCGGAAGCCCTTCAGTTGCATCTGCTCTCGCTCCATCCTTCTTTCGCTTGCCAGGTTGCCTTGCCATATCGTTGGTCTCCCAAGAGTGAAGTTAGACGGACTCGGCCCGGTTGCGAACGGTTTACGAAACTCTCCAACGGGGTCGACCCAACTGGCCGAAACCAGTCGGGTGCCACCAAATCACTGATCGCCAGAAACCGGAGCCATACTCGGAAACGGGCACTTACAGCGCCATATGCGCGTCGGCCTTAGCTGCCGAGCCACGTCCGCAGTAGCATCTCACTCTGCACCAGTTTCTGGCACCACTTACAGCGCCCCGCTGTCTCATGCTCGGAAAAAATCGACTTGGACGTGTAACCCAAAGGTGCCTGCGGTCAGCACGGAAAGAAAAAGACTTAGCACAGAGGGCACGGAGGACACGCAGTTCACAAGGAGGACAGGGATCAGAAGAAGAAA
>JBARRP010000071.1:0-24431 GCA_049644285.1 Candidatus Acidiferrales bacterium
CCAAACTCTATCACCTAGCTCCAGCGTCTGGCCATTGCGCAGCAGAGGCTGCATGAGCTCAACAAGAAAAGGTTCTGCCACTCCAAAAGAAAAATTTCTTGACACCTAAGAGAGAATCTACGGTGCCATGCGGGCGCAAGAAGGCTGCGTCGAAGGGGGCGCGAAAAATGGTGAGAACGTACGGCCGCGTCGAAGGGCGCGCGCAAAGTGGTGAGAATGCGGGTTGAAGTCGCGATACTCAGGGATGAGTGAGTGTGCCGGTAACTTTTGTGCGCCGGAGTGCCCACGAGAAACAGAAAAAAGAGAGCGGGAGCAGAATTGCGGCGAACAAGAGCAGAGCGCCGAGCGAAGGCCACAGCTCGCCAAGTCCCGCGCTGCCGAGCAGCGCCGCGCGCGCCCCTTCAAGCGAATACTTCACCGGGATCAGTCGCGCCAGAAATTGCAAGGGCAGCGGCAGGACCCTCACGGGGTACATCATTCCGCCCAGCAATCCCGACACGCCGAGCACGACCCATTTCGCAGGATTGCCCCGCTTGAAAAGGATCAAATAGCTTGCCGAAAGCACGCCCAGGCCCGCGAACGCCAGGATGGAAGCCAGCAGAATGAGGATCGCGCCGAACCAGTTAGCCGAACGCGGCGAAAATCCGAACAGGAGCACGCCCCACGCGAGATAAACCACGGTGCGCAGCGCCAACAGCGCAAATGGGAAGACGGCCGAGCCGGCAAGGATGACGGGGAGCGGCGTTTGCGTGACCAGCAGCGCCTCGAGCGTCCGATTCTGCCGCGCCTCTTCGATGCTTTTGTCGAACGCGTCGAGCGCCACGCTCAGGTAATCAAAAAATGCGAAGCCGACCAGTGCGAAAGCAAAATAATTGCCGCCCTGCGGAAGCGCTTGCGATAGCTCCGGACTGCCCACAAAACGTGAGAGATAGTAGAACGTCGCCACGCCGAAAAGAGCCTCGAGAAGCTCGATGATGAACGCGCCACGGTAGGCGCGAGCGATCGCCAGATCGCGCCGGAAGAAGGCAAAAATCTTGCGCAGGGTGCGCCAGCGTGTCACGAATGTACCTCGGCAAAAGGAGCTCTTCCAAGCAGTCGGGTGATGGCCTGCTCAAGGCTGCCAACTCCGCTGTCTGCGCAGAGTCCGCGCGGCGAATCGCACGCAATCACCCTCCCTTCGGACAGGAGCGCAACCCGGTCGGAAATCGCTTCGACTTCACTCAGCGAATGCGAAGCAAACAGCAGCGTCGTTCCGCCCCGTCGCACAACTTCGTCCTTCAGAAGACGCTGAAATTGCGCCGCGGCGATCGGGTCGAGACTCCGCGTCGGCTCGTCCAGGAGCAAGACGGACGGGCCGTGAAGAAGCGCGCGCGCTAACCCTAAGCGGTGAATCATCCCGGTCGAGAGTGTCCGTATCGGACGATCGAGGGTCTCGCGCAGCCCCAGCCACTCCGCTACACGCGCGATTCCCGCCGCAGCTTCCGCGCCAGTCCGGTTGTTCATCGAGGCGAAGAATCTCAGATTCTCGCGCCCAGTCAGCCGGCCGTAAAATCCCCCGTCGCCGCCGGTGTGATATCCCAGGCGCGCCCGCACGCGAGCTGGCTCCAATTCGACGTCGAATCCCGCCAGCTGTGCGCGGCCTGACGTAGGGAGAATCAACGTCGCAAGAATTCGCAGCAGTGTCGACTTGCCGGCGCCGTTTGTTCCCACGAGGGCCATCGCCTCGCCCGATTCCACAGTCAAGCTGACCCCGTCGAGGGCCCGCTCGGTGGGACGCGCCAGCGGATGCAGCAACGAGCGCCACCCGGAAAGCGCGGGAGGAAAATACTTCTTCAGGTTTTCAACGGAAACGGCACAGGACGCCATCATGCGCCCTTATAACCGATATCCCGGCGCCGAATCCAGCCGATCGTGAACCCCCCTCTCCCTGGAGGAACCGAGCGCACCAGGTAGGATCTCTTGATCCAGCACGTGGAGCATGTCGCTTTCAGGAGCAAGGCAAATAGCAAAATGAAAGTGTGCTAATATCCGGCACTTAATGTCATCCGGGTTTCTGGCAAATCCGCAGGTTTGCCTGACTGACAAAATTCCGAGTTCCTGCATCACATTAAGCGCTTGGGGTGGGCGAAATCCGCGCTTCCTCCGTGGTCCGCCCGCGCATCGGTACGACTAATTGGGAGGGCTGGCACTGTGAAGATGAGAGCTTCGTGGGCGAAACCGGCGGGATACATCGCGGCGACCGTGTGCGTTCCCGCCATTTTGCTTTTCATTGGCTTTCATGAAGTCGCGGGCAAAACGCATTCGGCCATCGCGGGAGAACCCTCTCGGCCTGCAAGTGTGGGTGTCAGAGCTTCGCTCGGGGAATCTGATTCGAAGTGGATCGATTCGTATGGCAATTTGCCTTTGAGTTTCGAGGAGAACCTGGGACAGACCGACTCTCGGGTTCGTTTCCTCTCCCATGGCAGCGGATACGAGCTCTTGTTGACCCCGCAGGAATCGGTTTTATCCTTGCGCCACACCCGGCGTTTGGGCACCTCTTCGCCCAAGCGCGGTGCGTATCCCACGGCCCTTCGGAGCGAGGCCGCTCCACAGACGATTTCGGTTCTCCGCATGCGTCTCGAGCGAGCCGCCCCCGCGCCTCAAATCACGGGATTGGACGAATTGCCAGGGAGGGTGAACTACTTCATTGGGAAAGATCCGAAGAAATGGCGCACGGGCGTGCGGACATTTGCGCGAGTGAAATACCACAGCATCTATTCCGGCGTGGACTTGATCTTCTACGGCAACCAGCACCGCCTGGAATATGACTTGATTGTCGCGCCGGGAGCCGATCCGAATTCCATCTCGCTTGACGTAGAAGGTGCGCACAACCTGCGCATCGACGCTCGGGGCAATCTGGTGATGACCGTCTCAGGCGGAGAAGTAGATCTACAGAAGCCGGTGATCTATCAAGAGATGAAAGGCGAGCGCCGCGAAATCGCGGCAGGATACGTCCTCGCCGCTGACCATCGCGTGAAGTTCGCCGTTTCAGAGTACGACCGGAGCCAGCCGCTCACCATCGACCCGGTACTGAACTACTCGACCTATCTCGGGGGTAGCGCCACCGGGGACACCGGCTTCGGAATTGCCGTGGATTCCAACGGAGACGCTTTCGTAACGGGTCAGACTTTCTCGACTAACTTCCCAACGACCAGCAATGCAATCAATCCGGGTCCGCTGGTCAGCAATGTCAAAGGAGCTGTCTTTGTCACGCAATTGAACCCGACTGGCACCACTCAGATGTATTCGACCTATCTGGCCGGGAGCGGAGGGGACGCGGCGTTCGGCATCGCCTTGGATCCTTCGGGGAACGCCTACGTCACCGGCCAAACGTTCTCGACGGATTTTCCCACTACCTCGAACGGGCTCATCGGGAGCCCTCTGGTGAGTAACACGAATGGGACCGCCTTCTTATCCGTAATCGGCGTTCCACCGGATGGAAGAAATCCGACTCTTATCTATTCTTCTTATCTCGGTGGGACGAATGGCGACTCGGGCAGGGCCGTCGCCGCAGACGCGCATCAGAATGCCTATGTGACGGGAGTTACGCTTACTCCCAATTTGGCTGCTCCGGGCGCATTTCAAAACGCCCTCAAGAGCTCCGCTGGGAATGCGTTCCTCGCAAGAATTGATACCACACAGTCGGGGAACAATTCCCTGGTTTACTTCACCTATTTAGGAGGGACGGGTGCTGGCATCGCCGGTTTCCCACATGGCGACGAGGGGTTCGGGATCGCGGCCGATTCGAAGAAAAATGCCTACATCACCGGCACGACGACTTCGATTGATTTCCCGACGACTTCGGGCGCCTTCCATCCAGGATCGCTGGCGTCCAATCCGAATGGCACCGCTTTCCTCACGCGAATTGATACAACGCAACCAGGGCCGAATTCTTTGGCATACTCCACCTATTTGGGCGGCACCGGCGGCGACTCTGGCTTCGCGACTGCCCTGGGACCAAACAATATCGCGTATATCGCCGGCACCACAAGTTCGACCGATTTCCCGACGACTCCGGGCGCCTTCCATCCGGGACCGCTGGCGTCCAATCCGAATGGCACCGCTTTCGTCACCCGGATTGATACAACGCAACCAGGGTCGAATTCTTTGGCATACTCCACGTATTTGGGCGGCACCGGCGGTGATAAGGGGTTAGGCATCCAGGCCGACGCGAACAACAATGCCTATGTGACCGGACAAACGGCATCGATGGATTTCCCATTCACTCCAGGAGCATTTCAAACCACTCGGAAGAATTGCGGGGGTGATTCTTTTATTTCGAAGTTGAATCCCGGAGGGAATGGCCCGGCCGACCTGCTGTACTCAACGTATTTCGGCGGCAGCGGCACGGTAGCTGGTTGTGCGTCTCCGCCGGACTTCGCCAAGGCCATCGCATTGGACTCTGCGAACAACGCATACATCACGGGATCCACGGTCTCGGCAGATTTTCCGGTCGCACCGAAGCCCGGCGCTTTTCAAACTGCGCTTAACGGCACAGCAGACGCCTTCATAGCGAAGCTGCCGTTGGTTTCGAGTACTGCGGCAGCGCCTTTAAGCCTAAATTTCGGCACCCAGCTTATTCGTGTAGCGACTCTGCCTCAGACGGTCACGCTCTCAAATAATTCGACGTCCACGATTTCGATAACTCTTCCTTTCGGCGTAACCAGCGTCAATCCTCCCGATGCTGCCGATTTTTCAGCTACACCGGCCGGCGCCACGCCTTGCGGCACCACTCTACCCGGCGGCTCGTCTTGCACGATCAACGTGAGGTTTACGCCCTCGACGCCGGCCAGGGCCGAAGCGGCCACGCTCTCGATTTCAGACAGCGACCCCAGCAGCCCCCAGAAAGTGAGTCTCTCCGGAAGCGGTGTCACCACGTTGCCGGTCGCCAGCGTTACTCCTGCAAGCCTGAGCTTTGCCGGCCAACTTTTGACGAGCAAGAGCGCGGCGCAAAGCGTCACGCTGACTAACAAAGGAAACGCCGCGCTGCAGATCTCCCAGATCAAAATCATCCCAAGCGATTTTACGCAGACCAACACCTGCGGAACGGTTCCAGCGACCCTGAATCCGAATTCGAATTGTACGTTTAGCGTCCTATTTGCCCCAACCGGAACAGGCTCGCGGACAGGCAGCCTCTCGATTACGGACAATGCCAACGCTAGCCCGCAGCCGGTCGCGCTAAGCGGAACGGGCTGGGATTTCACGTTGACCGCACCCGCGTCACTCAGCGTGACTCACGGTTCCTCGGGAACCTTTACTGTGAGCATGACACCGCTCGGCGTATTCACCCAGGCGGTCAGTCTTACCTGCTCCGGACAGCCGACGAACTCGACATGCACGATTTCGCCGACTTCAGTGACATCGACCGACGGCGTCGCCGTCGCCACAGCAACAGTCACGATTGCGACAAAGGGATGGGTGGCGCCACCTGCGCCAAGGGCGATTCCACCGGTCTCCCTGCGCCGAGTCGTGCCCGCGCTTGTTGCGATTGTTCTCCTGCTCATCTTGCCGTTCACCCGGCGCTTCCGTACTCGGTTCGGACTGGGTGCCGCGATGCTCGTGTTCTTTGTCGTGGCGGGTTGCTCCGGCGGCCCCAGCACAGCAACAGGCACATCCACGATCACAGTGACCGGAACCTCGGGCGGCGTCAACAAGACCATCACTGTCTCGCTGACAGTGAGTTAATTCGCGTGTCCCAAGGGCTGGTGATCCTGAGGAGGAACCGGAAGATGCCAAGGCTTGCCGTCCTGGTTGGCTCGATGTTGTTCGTTTCCCTCTCGGCACTCGCGCAGACACCGCGGATCGAAGTTTCGGCAGGCTACACCCTCTTTGACTACTATCAGCAAAGCGCGCCGAAATTGAAGATGAACGGATGGACGGCGGGAGCCGATGTGAATTTGAGGCGCTGGTTCTCAGTCGTCGCGGACATCTCCGGCGCTTACAAAACGCAGTCGTCCACGGATCCTACCGTCAACGGCACGAAGACCCGGATCTATAACTATCTTTTTGGACCCCGGCTTTATCCTCTCAGGCATCGCCGGATTTCTCCCTTCGCGGAGTATCTGCTTGGCCGAAGCGGATTGCACATCAGCGGGCCGGCGGTTCCACCCCTCCCGGCGCTGAATCTTTCCGGTAGCGGTTTTACGTGGGCGGTCGGCGGCGGCGCGGATGTAACGCTCACCCACCGTTTCGCTCTGCGGGGGCAAGCCGACTTTGTGCGGACGAGCTTCTTTGGCGGAAGTCCGAGCCAGAATAATGGCCGCATCTGTGTCGCGCTCTTGTATCGCATGAAACAAAAGTGAGTTCGCCCCTGCGCTTGGCTGCCCCTCCGCTGCCAAGTGAAATGAAGAAAGAAGCGGGTGCTCACTTTGCCCTTGCGCACGGCTCAACCCCGTAGCAGATTACCGCAGCGTGGAGATCTCACTCGCAAGCGGACGGCGGCGCGCGTTCACTTTCCTTGTCTCAATCGTCGTCTTCGCGATTCTTCTCTTCCAGGCAGTTCGGCTCGAGTTAGCCGCGCGACGTATTGGCTCTTCAAATTTTGAAGAAATGAAGAGCGCCGTGGGGCTCGAACCCGGCGACGCCGAGTATTGGGATCGCCTGGGGCGGTTCCGCCTGCTGGATTTCGAGCAAGCGGATTTCCCAGAAGCCATCCGATATTTCCAGCGGGCAGTCGCGATCAGCTCGGGCACCGCGCGCTATTGGGTGGATTTGTCCGCCGCCTATGAGGCTTCCGGCGATCTCGGCCGCGCGCGACACGCTTTGGAATCCGCCCGCGAAGTGTATCCGGCTTCGGGGGAAGTGCAGTGGAGTTTCGGGAATTTCCTGCTGCGCCAGGGTGAGCACAGTGAAGGGCTCGTGCAGATTCGCCGGGCGATCCGGATTGACCCGAAGCTGCTTCCTCAGGCGATTAGACGCGGCTGGCGTGCCACCCAGGATGTCAATCAACTCCTTGACCAGATGGTTCCACCCGATCCGGACGCCTATTTCCAAACGCTCGATTTTTTTGCTTCGATTCAGGCTGCCGATCCAGCCTTGGTTGTCTGGAAGCGCGTATTGACCCTTGGAAGACCTTTCCCTATTTCGCGTGCGTTTCCAGCTCTCGACGAGTTGATTCGGGAGGACCGCGCGGCGGATGCGCGACAGATGTGGTGGGATGCGCTGGCCGAAGCGGGTCTGCCAAGTCGAGAGCCTGTCGATCACTCCGTTGTCTGGGACGGCCGCTTCGACCAGGACTTTCAGAATGGTGGATTCGGCTGGCGCGCCGATCCGATCCCCGGAATTTCGGCGGACTATGACACGAATACCTTTCACTCGCCGCCGCGCTCCCTACGTATGGATTTCGGCGGCGTGGCCAATCTGGACCTGTGGGAACCGTTTCAGTACGTCCTCGTTGAATCCAACCGCACCTATCACTTCCGCGCCTACTTGCGCACGGAAGCCATCTCCACCGAAAGCGGCATTCGCTTTTATCTTTTCGACCCGCATCACTCCGGAGCCGTCGATCTTCTGACGCCCGGTCTCAACGGAACGCACGAATGGACGCTTCAGGAGGCTGACCTCACCACCGGGCCGGTGACGCGCATACTTAAAATTGTCTTGAGGCGCCTCCCTAGCCGCCTCTTCGATAATCGTCTGAGCGGCAGTGCTTGGGTGGACGACGTCTCTCTGATTCCGGCAGGAAAGCCAAATGAGGCCGAGCCGCCATGAAGTTCCTTCGCTTCGGCATCTGCCTGCTGGTCGCTTTCTCAGTCATCGCACTCGGGGCAGTCGACGTGTGGTCGGAATCGATATTCGAGCTGGGCACTGCAGCGCTTTTCGTTCTTTGGGGATTTCTGGTTGTGTCGAAGCAGGTGGCTGACATTCGTTGGAACCCGCTGAATTGGCCCTTGCTGGGCTTGCTTGTCATCGGCTTGGCGCAACTCGGACTTCATCGAACGGTCTACCCCTACCTGACCAAAGTGGATCTGCTGAAGTTGACCGCAGCCTTCCTGATTTTTTTCCTGACGGCGCAGGCATTCCGGGAAAGGCGCGACTTCGTCGCCTTCGTCTGGTTCATCGTGTCGTTTGGATTCGTCGTCGCACTCTTCGGGATCGCGCAGCACTTTAGTTCGAATGGGAAAATCTACTGGGTTCTCCCGGTGCCCGAAGGAGGGACTTTCTTCGGCCCTTATGTGAACGTGAATCACTTCGCCGGCTTTGCCGAGTTGACCGCGCCACTCGGCTTGGCGCTGCTCGCCTTTCGCGGTCTGCGTCGCGATCTCGTTCCAATGACCGGACTTCTGACGGTGGTGCCAATCGCCGCCCTGATCCTGACCGGGTCACGCGGCGGAATCTTGAGCTTTCTATTCGAGATCGGCTTCCTCGCTCTTCTGGTCTGCAATCTGCGGGCTCGCAAAGCCCGCGCGGGAGCCTTCGCGATTGTGGTGCTCGCTGCCGGTACGCTGATTGCTTGGCTGGGCGCCGGAAAGGCGATGGAGAGGTTCGCGCAGTTGCGTCCGGAAGAAGTCACACTCGCCCGCAGGTGGTCAATGTTCAAAGGCTCGGCGCGAATTTTTCTGTCTCATCCGATTGCGGGAACGGGTCTCGGAACGCTGGTGGTCGTCTACCCGAAGTACGAAACGATGTACGACGGCCGCCTGGTCGATCATTCGCATAACGACTATATCGAGATGCTCGCAGATCTGGGTATTCTCGGCGGGGTATGCAGCTTCGCGTTCTTGTATCTTCTGTTCCGTTCCGCCTTCAGGCAATTCGCGTGCGAGCAAGGGCACTTCTCTCTGGCGTTCCATACGGGCGCATTGGCGGCTTGCGCGGGGATCCTTCTCCACAGTTTCGTCGATTTCAATTTGCACATTCCCGCGAACCTCACGCTCTTCCTGCTTCAATCCTACTTGGCCGCGTCACCTTGCCTTGATTCGGAAGGTCCGCCGGCGAGCCGCCACTCTTCTTCGGTTACATCTTCGACGCCGCGATACGGCCACTGGATTTTCTTTCTGATTTTCAGTAGCATCGTCCCGCTTAATAAGCCCTTACAGCCTTCATTTGAGGAGAGATTTGCATGAACAAGACTGAATTGCCGATGCTTTTGGAATCCCTCGATAAAACAATCGAGAAATATCATTTGCTCAAACATCCCTTCTATCGCGCCTGGACGCAAGGCAAGCTTTCCCCCGAATCGCTCGCCCTATACGCCGAGCAGTATTACAAGCACGTGAAAGCCTTCCCCGAGCATCTAGAGCGCTTGGCTTCGCGGAGCGACACCGACCTCCGCGATCTCGTCAACGCAAATCTGGCCGAAGAGCTGGATGCAGTGAATTCCCACCCGGCGCTCTGGCGGCAGTTCGCGCACGCCGTGGGTGTGACGGATTCCGCGCTCGATTCTGCAAAGCCCCTTCCCGGTATTGCCGCACTCCTCGATACTTTCGATGAGCTCGCCGAATACGGGTCGAAGGCTCAGGCCGTCGCCGCTTTTTACGCCTACGAATCGCAAGTCCCCGAAATCGCCACGCAAAAAATTGCCGGCCTGCGCCGCTTCTACGGCGTCGAGGATCCTAAAGCTCTCGCCTACTTCGCCGTTCATCAGGAAGCGGACGTGCGCCACCGCGCCACTTGGCGTGCCTGGCTGGCAAAACAATCCGACGCGGACGCGGTCGGCATCCTCTGTGGCGCCGAGCGTGCGCTGAAGGCGCTCTGGGGCGCGCTCGACGCCGTCTATCCTCAACCCTGCGCCGCCAGGGTGAATTAACAGCAGTCACCGAAGGTTCACGCGCTCCGGGCACTGCATGCCGTGCCCGTACGGGTTTCTCGGATTAGTACCCTTCAATCCGAACTACTCCCTTGCTGTGGTAGCCACGGCGGGCGATCTTCCCGCCGTGGGATTTTCGATCGTGAGCCGCCGCGGGACTTGCCTATCGTTTGTAGATGATGCGACCGGCGACGATTGTCGCCATGGGCGCACCGCGAAAACTGCGGCCGTCGAAAGGAGTGTTGCGTGAGCGGCTGGCGGACTCGTTGGCAGCAAATGTCCAGGGGTGCTCGAGAGAAAAAACAGTCAGGTCGGCGGGCTGCCCAGCGGCGATTTTTCGGTCGATTCCAAGGACACGCGCGGGACCCGTGGTGAACAGCTCCACGAGCCGCATCAGCGAAATCTTCTGCGTGTGCACCAACTCCGAAATCGCCAACGCCAGCGCCGTCTCAAATCCGGTGACGCCGAAGGGTGCGCGATCAAATTCGACCTCCTTGCTCGAGGGGTGATGCGGAGCGTGATCGGTGGCGATGGCGTCCACCGCGCCATCGGCCAGTCCTTCGAGTAACGCCTCGCGGTCCTCGCGTGAAGCGAGCGGCGGATTCATCTTGAATCGCGCGTCGTATTGAACGTCCTCGTCGGTAAGTGTGAAGTGATGGGGCGTCACCTCGCAAGTGACGCCGAGGCCTCGCTCTTTCGCCTGCCGAACGTGCTCGAGTGAAGCCTGCGTCGACAGGTGAGCTATATGCAATCTGCCGCCGGTGAGTGCGGCCATCTCCACGTCCCGCCCCACACAGATCGATTCCGTCGCCGCGGGCATTCCCTGCAGTCCCAGACGCATGGATCGCGGCCCCTCGCGCATCACGCCGCCGGCCGCGAGCGAGACATCCTCGCAATGGTCGATCACCGGAAGGCCGAGTGGCGCGCAATATTCCACTACCTGTCGAAGCAGCCGTGCCGACGCGATCGGCCGACCATCATCGCTCACCGCCACGATCCCCGCTTCCCGCATCGCGGCAAGTTCCGACAGTGCTTCGCCCTTGCTCCCAAGCGAAGCCGCGCCGATGGGCCAAACCCGTACGCTTGCAGCGGCTGCCGCGCGCTCGACGATCGAGCGCGTGACCGAAGCATTGTCGTTCACCGGCTGTGTATTTGGCATCGGGCAGACGGCCGTGAATCCCCCGTGAGCGGCCGCCCGCGTGCCCGTTTCGATCGTCTCGGAAAGCTCCTGCCCCGGCTCACGCAGATGGCAGTGAAGATCGATGAAGCCCGGCGCGACCACCATTCCCGTGGCGTCGAAAATCTCGGCGCCATCTGCCGAAACCAGCGGCCCGACGCGAGCGATGTGCTCGCCGTCGATCAGAACATCCAGCCCGCCTTCGGTGCGGCTCGCTGGATCCACCACCCGGCCATTCTTAATCAGCAGCATGCGAGCTTTCCTTCGCGGGATGCGGCGTGTCCGTCGAGGGCAGGCCGATGAGCTGGAAGAGCAAAGCCATGCGAACCGCGAGGCCGTTCGTCACCTGCTCGATGATGCAGGACTGCGGCCCGTCGGCCACCATGGGGTCGATTTCGAGGCCCCGGATCATCGGCCCGGGATGCAACACGATGGCGTCCGGCCGGGCCAGCCGCAGGCGCTCCGGGGTGAGTTGGAATTGCAGGATGTATTCTTCGGCCGCCAGCGAAGGCTCGTGGATGCGCTCCTGCTGCACCCGCAGAACGATAATCACGTCGACGCCCTCAAGAGCCTCCTCGATACGCATCACCTGGCGCACGTTTGGCGCAAGACACTCCAGCTCCCGCGGCACCCACATCGCGGGCCCGCACAGCGTGATGCGCGCCCCAAACTTGGTCAGCAAGTGAATATTCGACCGTGCCACCCGGCTATGAAGGATGTCGCCGAGAATCGTTACATTCCAGCCTTCAAGCCGTCCCTTGCGGTCGCGAATGGTCAAGGCATCCAACAGCGCCTGCGTAGGGTGCTCGTGGGTGCCATCGCCTGCATTGATCACTGGAATTTCCACCCGCTGCGCCACGAAGTCGGCCGCCCCGGACGAGCTGTGCCGCATCACGATCCCGTCAGGCTTCATGGCTTCGAGCGTCCGCACGGTGTCGAGCAGCGACTCGCCCTTCTTCAAGCTTGAGGCTTCCGCCTGAAGATTCATCGTATCGGCGCCCAATCGCGACGCGGCGGTGGCAAAGCTGATGCGAGTCCGTGTGGATGGCTCGAAGAAAGCCAGCGCGACCGTCTTCCCGCGCAGGGTAGCCAGTTTTTTCAACGGATGCCGCTGAAACTCCTGAAAAGGCTTCGCCTGATCCAAGAGGAATTCGATCTGCTCGCGACTGAGCGGTTCGATCCCGAGGAGGTGACGAAATCGGTGAATCACACGCTACCTACCGAGCGAGGCTGCGGGTCATGAAACGCGGTCCACCAGCATGACGCGTTCCTCCTTGTCGATTTCTTGCAAGCGCACTTCGATGATCTCCGTGTCGGTTGTGTCCACGGTGCGGCCGATGAATGTCGCTTCGACCGGCAGTTCGCGGTGACCCCGGTCGATCAGCACACACAGCCGGACGCGCCGCGGACGTCCCAGGTCAAAAAGCCCGTTCATGGCTGCGCGGACGGTGCGGCCGGTATACAGGACGTCGTCCACCAGGACGAGATCGCGGTCATCCACTGGGAAGTCGATTTGGGTAGATTGTACGACCGGCTGCGGTGCCACGGTCGAGAGATCGTCGCGGTAGAGCGTGATATCGAGTGTCCCTACCGGCACATCGATATGCGCGAAACCTTTGATGCTGTTCGCCAGCCGCTCCGCAAGCGGCACCCCTCGTCGCCGGACGCCGATCAGGCCAAGATCGGCGGCGCCTCCCGTTTTTTCAAAAATCTCGTGCGCCAGTCTTTGGAGAGTGCGGTCAATCTCCGTTGCCGAGAGAAGTTGTCTTTTTTCCACGACGCGCATAAGGCGCAACATCCTAACACAGCGTGCCGCCCGGATGTCCATGCCGACCATGCTAATCCGAGCGTAACCCCTGAACGAGTCCAGCCGCCTCCACCGCGGTCGGGCAGCCGGAAAGTTGAGTTTAGGGGGTTGACTCGCGTGGTAGACTCCCGCGCGTGACCTCAGCCGAGCCGGTGCAAACGCCAGAACGGCCCGCCCAAGCTGACCTCAGCGTCAGGGTGGGTGTCGTTTCTCTCCAGAACCCCATTATCGCGGCCAGCGGCACATTCGGCTACGGTGTCGAGTTTGCCCACCTCGTTGATCTGAACGCCCTGGGAGGGATTGTTGTCAAGGGTCTGTCAGCCCAGCCGATGCCCGGAGCTCCTCCTCCTAGGCTCTGCGAGACACCCAGCGGCATGGTCAATGCCGTCGGTCTTCAGAACATCGGGGTCCGCGCCTTCGTAGCCGAAAAGCTCCCAATGTTGCGTGGCTACAACACTGCCGTCATTGCCAACGTCTTCGGTCAATCCATACCGGATTATCTCGAGGTAATTCGAGTTCTGGATGACGCGGAAGGCATAGCAGCGTATGAGCTTAACGTTTCCTGCCCGAACGTCGAGCGGGGCGGGGCTGAGTTCGGGACCCATCCTTCTCAGTTGGAGGCTGTCGTCTCGGCCACTAGAAAGAGTACCAAGAGGCCCCTTTGGGTGAAGCTGGCGCCAACCGTGGGCTCCATTCAGCTAATGGCTAGAATAGCCGAGACTTGCGGCGCTGATGCCCTCACCATCGCAAACACGTATCCAGCTTTGTGTATTGACGTACACACTCAAAGGTCCCGGCTGTCTAGTACATTCGCTGGATTGTCCGGACCGGCTATAAAACCTATAACAGTAAGGCTGGTTTACGAGGCCTGCCGGGTGGTCAAAATACCGGTAATTGGCCTCGGAGGAATAGCAAAGCCCGAAGATGTAATGGAATACATGCTTGCCGGGGCCACCGCAGTCGAGGTTGGGACAGCCCATTTCGTGGACCCGAGGGCCTCAGAGAAGCTGGTTTCAGGGTTTAGAGAACTCTGTTACGATGCTAAGATACCTGAAATCAGCTACTTGAGAGGAAACTTGCAGGCGTAATTCCGTTGCTTCTCGGCGCTTGCAAAGTTAGAATGGATTGATTCAATTAAGGTTAGGAGCCATATGCGATTCAAACTATTCATCCTGTTGGAAGCGGTGTTCTTAAGTCTGATGACGCTCGTGATCCTTCCGGCCTTCCGGCCAGCCGCGGGTCGCGCGGATCAGCCAGCAACTCAGGCCTACCAAGCCATGGCTGCCACCCTCCTTGCCAACCCGAACCCAGCGCTAACAGCGGAGCCCCTGAAGGTCTGGGAAGGCGTCTCGAGCTGGTACGGTGAGGACTTTGATGGCCAACTAACTGCAAACGGGGAGACGTACGATATGTATGCGGCGACCGCTGCTCACCCGACCCTTCCCCTGGGCTCCGTGGTCCGCGTCGTAAACCTGAGAAACCACCGAAGTGAGGTCGTGCGCATCAACGACCGTGGGCCTTATGTTGAAGGACGGGAATTGGACGTCTCCTACGCAGTTGCCCGCAAGTTGGGGTTCGAGCACCGAGGACTCGATCGTGTTAGGATTGAGCTCTTGGAGGTGCCTGCACGCCCCGTCAATCCAAACCTGAACTAATCTTAGCCCTGGATTTTGATCGATTGGAGCCGGCGTGCGCCTTGGCGCGTCGGCTCCGGGGAGCAGTCGATCTCCTCAAAGTCGGGAGCCAGCTTTTTACGGCCGAAGGTCCGCGCGCTGTGGAAGAGTTGGCCGCCCTCGGATTCGGCATCTTCCTCGACCTCAAGCTCCACGACATTCCCAATACGGTGGCTGGCGCGGTCTCTTCAGCCGCAAAGCTTGGCGGAGTCCGCCTGCTCACGCTCCACGCTTCCGGGGGTATCGAGATGATGCGGGCGGCACGGGCGGCGGCCGGAAAGGGCAAGAATCGTGCAAGGCTGCTCGGAGTCACCGTTCTCACCAGCCTGGATTCGGCCGCGCTCAAGCGCGTAGGATTTGCCGGAACGCTCGGGACGAACGCCGTTCACTTGGCGCGCTTGTCAAGAGAAGCTGACTTGGACGGAGTGGTGGCCTCAGCACACGAGGCAAGGGCCATCCGGCGAGCCTGTGGCCCCGACTTCCGCATTCTTGTGCCAGCGGTGCGGCCGGCGACGTTCTCGACGAACGACCAGGCTCGAGTGGCCACGCCCGAAGAGGCAGTTCGGGCAGGCGCCAATTACCTGGTTGTAGGGCGTCCCATCACCGCGGCTAAAGATCCTGTCGCTGCCGCTTTTCAAATCCGCGACCAAATGATTGCGGCAACCAACCACCGCGCGTAATCACCGTTCTGGATTCATTATTGGTTTGCGGCGTGGTTTGACCCATTCCCCTGTCTCCGCTAGCATCCTCTGGCGCACAGGCGCATCTCCAACTCATGAAGCACGTCATCGTCGGTACCGCCGGCCATATCGATCACGGCAAGTCCGCCCTCGTCGAGGCTTTGACGGGCACTCATCCCGATCGCCTCGAAGAAGAAAAACGCCGGGGGATCACGATTGACCTTGGATTCGCCTTTCTGGATTTGGACGGTGTTCGCCTTGGCTTCGTGGACGTTCCGGGCCACGAACGCTTCGTACGCAACATGCTCGCGGGGGTGGGAGGCTTCGACCTCGTCGTCCTGGTCATCGCGGCGGATGAATCAATCAAGCCGCAAACGCGGGAGCACTTCGACATCTGTCGGCTGCTGGGAATCCCCCGGGGGTTGATCGCGATGACCAAGAGCGATTTGGTCGAAAAGGATGTGCTCGATCTGGTGCGCCTGGAAGTCGAAGAATTCGTTCGGGCTTCCTTCCTGGAGGGCGCGCCAATTGTGAGCGTCAGCGCGCGCACAGGTGTTGGGATCGACCGGCTAAAACAAGAACTGCTCCGCGTGGCCCAATCCGTTCCAGGAAAAGACGCGACACGCCCCTTGCGCCTCCCCATTGATCGCGCCTTCGCGATGAAGGGATTCGGCACGGTCGTGACCGGCACGCTGATTTCAGGCTCGCTAAAGCCCGAGGATGAGGTGGAATTGTTTCCTGCGCAGCGGCGTTTGCGCGTGCGCGGCCTGCATTCCGGTGGCCACGCCATCGATCAGGCGCTCGCAGGTCAACGTACCGCCGTGAATCTCGCGGGCACCGAATTAGAGGAGATTCACCGCGGGATGGCGCTGGCGGCCCCGGGCGTGTTTCAGACGACCCAGCGCCTCGACGCCCGAGTGACGCTGCTCCCGTCTGCGCGTCCTGTCAGAAACCGCGCCCGGGTGCATTTCCATCAGGGAACTTGCGAAGCCATTGCGGAAGTTGTGCTGCTCGAGGGCTCAACGCTGGCGTCGGGACAATCAGGGCTGGTTCAGTTGCGATTGGACCAACCCGCTCTCCTCATACTGGGTGACCGTTTCATCCTTCGGCAATTCTCGCCGCTGGTCACGATTGGCGGCGGTGTCGTCGTTGATGCTTTGGCCCCGCGCCATCGCCAACATGACAAAGGGGTGCTTCCGTTTCTTTCCACGCTCGAGCGCGGCGACCGCGTTGAGATGTTGGCTGCAATGCTGGCGGTCGAGCCAAAGGGATTGACCCTGCCACAAATTTTGGCTCGAACTGGTTGGATAGAACCCGAGGCCCGAGAAACAGCCGCGCAGCTCCAGAAGTCAGGCAAACTGCGCGTGATTGAAAAACAGCCCTTGATCGTTGTTTCCGCAGAAGCCATGGCCAAATGCATCGATGAAGTTCGAAAGGAAATCGAGCGGTTCCACAAGTCGAACCCGCTTGTCCCGGGGATTCCCAAGGAAGAGTTGCGCGGCAGGATCTCCGCGGTCCGTCCGGGGCTTTTTCGCGAGGCGCTGGAGGAATTGGCAAACGCGAAGGTGATCGCAATTTCGGGCGACCTGGTTCGCCTTGCCGGCCGTGAAATTGCTCTCTCGCCTGAAGAGGCTAAGGCAAAGGAGCAAATCGAGCAGGAATTCGAGCGAACCGGATTGACTGTGCCGCGCTGGGAGGAAGTTCTGGCGAAATTGCCCGTCGAGGCGCAGCGCGCGCGAAAGATTTTGCAGATTCTTCTGCGCGAAAAAGTCTTGATCAAGGTGACCGAGGATCTTGTCTTTCACCAGAAAGCCATGGCCAGGCTGCGGGACCTCTTAGGTACCTATCGACAACAGCGCGGCGAGCGCCTGCCGATCCCTGCATTTAAGGAACTTACCGGCATCACCCGCAAATACGCCATCCCCCTGCTCGAATATCTCGACCGGGAACGCGTGACCCGCCGCGTCGGCGACGAGCGTGTTATACTCTGAGCAACGGGCGCTATCCCCCGAGCATCGAAATCCGGTAGAGTAGCAAGGTGCGCCCGGAACGCGAAAGAGGGATTTGAATGGAAGCGCTGAGCATTCCGCATCTTCTGATCATCCTGGTGATCGTGCTGATCTTTTTCGGCGGGCGCAGGATTCCGGACGTGATGCGCGGCTTGGGCGAGGGCATTCGCAGCTTCAAGGAAGGGATGAAGGGCGACCAGCCGGGCACGCCGAACCCGCCATCCACCACCACGCCGCCCGCCAATCCGCCAGCCGAAGAAAAGAAGTAGCACGCCCCGCGAGCTACGAACGTATACTCTACGCGCGTGTGTAGCTTGGGCTTGCCCTGAGCTTCGAAGGGTCCCGCCCGGCCGCTCTTGCCGGACTGACCCGAGGCCTTTCGTCCGATTGGAGACCCCCGTCATCTGGATTCCCAGCCCAACTCACCCAACATTGCGTACAGCCGCGCCAGCGGAAGCCCCATCACGTTGAAATAGCAACCTTCGATGCGGCGCACGTACCGCCCGCCGAGCCCTTGAATCGCGTACGCGCCTGCTTTGTCGGCTGGCTCGTCGCTCGCAACGTATTCCTCAATTTCAGCTTCGGATAGTTTCACGAATTCGACCCCGGTGATCTCTTCCACAACTCGCTCGACTCGATCTGGAAGGCGAACGAGCGCTAGACCCGTGTGAACTTCGTGCGCTCTTCCGCTCAGCCGCCGCAGCATCTCCCGCGTCTGATCGAGTGAGGCCGGCTTTCCCAGGATCTCGTCTTCCGCAATCGGCGCGCCGGTAAGGCGGTCTTGTAGGGGCCGTTCGCAGACAACGACGGTATCCGCAGCGATAACAATCGTGGCCGCATCTTTTGTATCCAGTGTGAGCCATGACGCAGCCGCACGAGCCTTCTCCAGCGCCAGTCGTCGCACATATTCGCTCGCCGTTTCATTCGCCCGTCGCGATTCGTCTACATCGGTCGCGAACGCCTCGAAGGCAATTCCCGCATTGCGCAGAATCTCCGCGCGCCGTGGCGAGCCCGATGCCAGGATCAGTTTCATTCGCTATTCCGCTTGACCACCCACTCCGCTCATCCAGCATTGTCATTCTGTGCCCGTCGAGGTCTGCGGTAAGGGTTGGGGTTTTGGGGTGCCCCAAAATCTAGATGACGACGGATTCCTGGTATTCACCGAAAGCGCGTCGCAGAGCGTCTGAAATTTCGCCGACGGTAGCGTAAGCTTCCACCGCCGCCAGAATTGCGGGCAGCAAGTTCTGATTTCCGCGGCCGCGGCTTTCGACTTCAGCCAGAGCCGCGCGAGCCTTCACTGCCTCCCGACGGGCGCGAAGAGCCTTCAAGCGGGCCACCTGCGCCAGCTCGACTCCCGGGTCAATGCGCAACGTGGGGATCGGCTTTTCTTCCTTCGTGGTGAAGCGGTTCACGCCCACCACCACCTGCTCGCCGCGCTCTACGGCCTGCTGGTATTCATACGCCGCCTTCTGGATTTCCTGCTGCACATACCCGGCCTCAATTGCGCGCAGCATTCCTCCCATCGCGTCGATTTTCTCGATGTACTCGCGCGCGCCGGCCTCGATTTCGTTCGTGAGCTTTTCGATGGCATAGGAGCCGCCGGCAGGATCAACCGTGTTGGCAATCCCGCTCTCATGGGCAATGATTTGCTGCGTGCGCAGCGCGAGGACCGCCGCTTCTTCCGTCGGCAGCGCCAGGGCTTCATCAAGCCCGTTCGCATGCAGCGACTGGCAACCGCCAAGGACCGCGGCGAGCGCCTGGATCGCCACGCGCACAATGTTATTTTCAGGTTGCTGCGCTGTGAGCGATGAGCCGGCCGTCTGCGCGTGGAAACGCAGCAGCAGCGAGCGCGGATCCTTCGCTCCGAAGCGCTCGCGCATCACCCTGGCCCACAGCCGGCGCGCCGCCCGGAATTTCGCCACCTGCGCAAGCAGCTCGTTGTGCGCGTTGAAGAAGAACGAAAGCTGCGGCGCGAATTCATCCACCGCGAGTCCAGCCGCGACCGCCGCCTCCACGTACGCAATTCCATCGGCCAGCGTGAAGGCCACTTCCTGAACTTCCGTCGAGCCCGCCTCGCGAATGTGATACCCCGAAATCGAGATTGCATTCCAGTTGGGCAGCTCGGCCCGGCACCAGGCGAAAATATCGGTAACAATGCGCATCGCCGGACGCACAGGATAGATGTACGTTCCGCGAGCGATATATTCCTTCAGAATATCGTTCTGCACTGTCCCGGAAAGCCGCCGCAGATTCGCGCCTTGTTGCTTGGCCACCGCGACGTACAGCGCCAGAAGAATGGCCGCTGTCGAATTGATGGTCATCGACGTCGACACGCGGTCGAGCGGGATGCCGTCGAACAGCTCCTGCATGTCCTCGAGCGAATCAATCGCGACACCCACCTTGCCCACTTCGCCCAGCGCGAGCGGGTGATCGGAATCCATTCCAATCTGCGTGGGCAGGTCGAAAGCGACGGAGAGACCCGTCTGCCCCTGGGAGAGAAGATAGCGGTAGCGCCGGTTCGACTCGACGGCGGTGCCGAAGCCCGCGTACTGCCGCATGGTCCACAGCCGGCCGCGGTACATTGTCGGATAGACGCCGCGGGTGAAGGGAAACTGACCCGGGTAGCCCAGCTCGCGCTCCGCGTTCCAATCCCCGAGGTCATCCGCTGTAACGACAGCCTCGAGCGGCAAGCCCGAAGGCGTCGCCGGCTTCGGGTCGGCCAACTCGGTTCGCTTCTTGGAATTTTCAGACATTCGGAAAGCACAGTGAAAAAACGAAAATTCTCTTCCGTTATTCTTCCGGCTTCATCGCACTCGACCCGCGCTGCGGAATGCCATGAATGCAAACGCCGCCATCATTAAGGCATACGCTGCCGCAATCCCCACCAGCCACAGCACATGGGTGTGGCGCCATTGGCGCCAAGCCGCCATTGCCCCGTAGATGGAAAACAGCGCGAAGAGTACGCCGGTGAACTCATAGAACAACTGACGCGTCACGCGCCAGAGCGTCCGTAGGACGACCCCCGCGGACTTCCACAGCGCCGGAATCAGGTTCGTTCCCACGTCTCGATTCTAGTACAATCCCCGGCCCAGCGGAAAAATCGGGCGCCCTGACCGCCGGCCAGGTTACTGCGCCGCTAACAGGAGCCATCCGGGGGCTTGTATCGGCGAAGCGCTCGCCATAGAATCAGGCCAGAGGGTTTGTGAGGAGGTGACGCCCTTGCAGCTCGACGACAATTTGAAGCAGCTATTGCGGGAACTGGGCCACGCCATTAACGACACAGTCTCCGAATCGGAGCGCATCGCGGAAGCCATCAACGGCGTCCGCGCCGCCGGTTTCGACATCGTCTTGAAGCTCGACGCCACGATCGGCTTGGCCCGCCGGCAGTCGCAGGATGCCCGGATGACGGTGCAGGATCGCCGGTTCTTGGAATCGCTGCACATTCGCGTGGATGACGAAGTGCTGGACGACGAGGCGTCGCCGAAGCTGGAAATCACCCCCCAAGATATTAAATTCCTGAAGTCGCTCAAAATTTCCCTCGATGAAGATATCTAAGATTCTCGCAACGCTCGCCGTAGCGGCAGCAGGTGTGCTAATCGCGCCAGAGCGGCCGAGCTTTGCCCAGGTATCCACTTCCCCGCCCATTAACCTCAAAGTGAAGACCGAGAAGCCGCCGAAGCAGGTTTGGTTGAGGGGAGAAGTTATCCATGCGGACGCGCAATCCATGATGGTGCGCGATCCCGCCAACCCGCTTATGATTTACACATTCACTTACTCCCCCAAGGTGCACGACCAAATGGAAAAAATCATCGAGACCGGCGGCTATCAGTATGGCGATAAAGTGAAGGTTCGCTGCGTGGACGGCCAGACCGTCGTCCTGGCGCTCAAGGGAAAGCCCTCGAAGCCTATCTGAGAATCCCGAATTCCGAGCCGGACCCAGCCGGCTCCTGCACAAGAGTTAGCATGATTCGCCCTCCTGCTGTTGCCGGCCGCTTTTATCCGTCCGACCCGCGCGAATTGTCCCGCCAGGTCGACGCCTACACCAACGATGGCGCGGAAAAAACATCTGCGATCGGATGTGTTGTGCCCCACGCAGGCTATATGTATTCGGGACACGTGGCTGGCGCAGTGTATCGAGTCTTGCAGCTTCCTCGACGCATTCTTCTGCTCGGGCCAAGACATTTCCCCCGTGGCGAAGCGCTGGCGATCCTTTCCGAAGGCGCCTGGAATACCCCGCTTGGCGACGCAAAGATCGACGCGGAACTCGCCGCGGAGCTGGCGCGCGCTTTTCCGCGCTTGCGTGAAGATGAAGTGGCCCACAGCGTCGAACATTCCCTCGAGGTCCAGATTCCGTTTTTGCAACGCTTGGCGGGCAGCTTTTCCTTCGTGCCCATTGTTCTGGGGATTGATCGCTACCCGATGCTCGAGGAATTAGGCCGCGCTGTCGCGCACGTTGTCGCCGCGCAGAAGGAGCCCGTGCTCCTCGTCGCCAGCTCCGACATGAATCATTACGAAAGCGACGAAATCACCCGAATCAAGGACCGTCAGGCTATCGACCAGATTCTCGCGCTCGATCCTCGAGGGCTTTACGACACTGTCCGCGCGAAGGCAATTTCGATGTGCGGATATGCTCCTACGGTCGTGATGTTGACTGCGGCTCGAGCCCTCGGAGCCACCAGCGCCGAACTCGTTCGCTACGCAACTTCCGGCGACATCACCGGCGATCGCGACGAAGTCGTCGGCTACGCCGGCCTCATCATCCGCTGAGCTCGTCCGCGAAGTGCGCCTTTTGCACTCCGAATGGGGTTACGGAGCGAGGAATCTGTTTTTCTCGAGTGCCCAGGAAAAAGCAGATTCCTCGTCGTCCACCCTGGCGGACTGCTTGGAATGCCAGCTCCACGCAAATGCTTCAGCATCCCGTTAATGCCCGGTGCGGATGCGCCCTGCCAGCGCGCGCGCGCGTTGCCGGGCAATATCGAGGAATCTCTCGTCGGCGGCGAGTTGATCGAATGCGGGGAGAAAACGGTCGGCTTCCGGATAGAGTTTGCTATTGTAGGCGGCTTCGATTCGCTGGAGGATATCGTTTACCCCCAGACGATCGTAGCGCATCGCGCGTTCGAGGTTGCTCAGGTCGTTCTGCTCGCGTGTCAAGCCCTCAAAGACGTCCAACAACTGGCTGGCGCTGGAATCGAGCGTATAGTTGAAATGGACTTCGTGAGCTTCGCCATTCTTTTCGTACCGGAAACTCTTGTCGCCCAGGTTGGCGATCCGGCGATGCACTTCCAGGTTCAGGCCCTCGAAATTGTGAAGCTGCGCTGTCAACTGGAAGATTTTCTCGAGGATGGGACGGCCGATCGCGAAAGCTTCCGGGCTGGGCTCTTCATCGAGCTGCCGGATGTCGGCGGTCGCCGTTCCGCTCTCGGTCACCTTGATTTCGACAAACTCAGGGAAGCTGGACTTGAACACCTTCCGGTAGGTCACTGTTGCGCCAGCGCTGCCGGCGTATATCGCGGGAGCAGCCAGCATGACAATCGTTGCAACGCACAGGAGTACTCTCGTGGCGAGCCCGGTAGGAAGGAATCTCATCTCTGGTTTTCGATACGCATCACACGAGAACGGCTGCGCGGGACCTGTGCCGCTGGCTCCGGCCGGACTCGCGTTGCGTCGCGGCCGCGAGTTTTTCGCGCGCCCTCGAAAGATGTGCATGACACAACGCCACTGCCAGGGCGTCAGCGGCATCCGCGGATTCGGGACGCTCGCGCAGGCCGAGCTGAACGGTTACCATCTGCTGCATCTGTTGTTTCGACGCGCCGCCGTATCCGGCTACGCTCGATTTCACTTCGCGTGGCGAATAGCTGTGCGCGGGGATGCTGGCTTGCGCTGCCGCCAGCAGGACCACGCCGCGAACTTCCGCAAGCTTGATCGCAGTGCGCATGTTCAGCGCGGTGAAGACGGATTCAACTGCCACTGCATCCGGCACAAACTCTTCGACCAGGCTCGCAATTAACTCGTGAATTTCACGAAGACGCGCGCCAAACGAGGCCCGCGCCGGTAGCCGCAAGGTCCCGAAACGCAGCATACGCGCCGCGCTACCATCGACCTCGACCACCCCGTAGCCCGTCGCCCCCGCCACCGCCGGGTCCACACCCAGCACTCGCAGCTTTCGCCCGTGCGATTCCGTTCTCGCCGCCATGAGCTTCGGGCACAAGTGTACGTGCGATGAAAATCAAACGGCTAGTCTTTTTTAACGCTTCAGCGGCGGTAACGGTACGGCCGAGTCAGCTGCAGCATCCGCCCCGGCAGAGGTTGTCCCCACACTACCCTGCGACTGCGGCCTGGATTTCCTTCTCGTCGATATCGAAGTTGGCGTACACGTGCTGCACATCGTCGTGCTCTTCGAGCGCTTCAATCAACCGCAACATCTGTTGCGCCTGCGCGCCCGTCAACTTCACGTAGTTCTGCGGCAGCCAAGAAACCTCCGCCGAAGCCGGCTTGATCCCAGCGGCCACGAGTGCCTCGCGCACTCTATCGAACGCCTCCGGCGGCGTGACCACCTCCCATGCCGAGCCGTCGTCGCGCAAATCCTCCGCGCCCGCGTCGAGCACGATGCCCATCATCTTCTCTTCGTTAGCCTGTTCTTTCGGCACGACGATGTCGCCCTTGCGATGAAACATCCATCCGACCGCGCCCGATTCCGCCAAATTGCCGCCGTGCTTCGACATCGCGTGGCGAATCTCTCCCACGGTGCGGTTGCGATTGCTCGTTACCACCTGCACCAGCATGCCCACGCCACCTGGGCCGTATCCCTCGAAGATTGATTCTTCGAGCTGTTCCCCTTCGAGCCCTCCCGTGCCGCGCTGGATAGCACGCTCGATGTTGTCGTTGGGCATGTTTTCAGCTTTGGCGGCCAGGATGGCCGTGCGCAGGCGCGGATTCGAGTCAGGATCGCTGCCGCCGCCGCGCGCGGCAATCGTCAATTCGCGGATGAGTTTCGTGAAAATCTTGCCCCGGCGCGCGTCCGTCGCCGCCTTCTTGTGCTTGATGGTTGCCCACTTCGAATGTCCAGACATGGGATAGCCCCGTGCCGGAAAGATGTCAGGAGCGGAGATGTCGCTCTTGCCGCGCTAGTCTAGCATAGGCCTACTGATTGGAGAAGCGCGCGTATCGCCCCGCAGCCGTTTCGCAACTTTGACGTGGAGAAGCCATAAGAAGGCAGATCGTGCCGGGATTTGGTGGACTATCCGACGCACCTGGAAAGGTGGGCTATTTTTTCAGGCGGAAATTGGTGGCGGCAGGGA
>JBARRP010000072.1:0-11044 GCA_049644285.1 Candidatus Acidiferrales bacterium
GGGCGGGGGGCCGATCTACGGTACAGGCTCAGAAGGCTCGAGCTTCCGGCCTCAGGGGCATTCGGCCTCCTCGCCGGAACAACACCCACCGCGCACTCACTCTCACACAAAACGAAGATACAAGGGGCGCAGCTACCGCCGCGACGCTTGCTGTCAATGATGATCCAGGGCGCCTCTGGAGGTAGGGGCGTAACGCTATACGCCCTCGGGTGCCGTAAGTAGGACCGGCGCAAAAGCTAACGATTAGGCGCGTCCGCGGTCGCAGCGTGTGACGACTCCGCCTGGCCCAGTTGCGAGGTCCACACTTCCTCGAGTCCGGCAAATCGCGCAAAAGTCCGCACCGCATCGCGCGCTTGTTGTGAATCGGCGGGAACGATCCCCTGAAGCGTGAAGTGAGCCTGCCCGCTTGCGTACACCGCGTCGGAAAGTTGACTCCACATGAAGAACTGCCCGCCGGAATGATACGCATCGGCCCCGAATGCCTGGCGCGCCAGGAAAAAAGTGGTGCGGCCCGCCAGCGCCGGCGTCCAGATCGGAGTACCTTGCTCGAAATCGCGGGATTTCTCCACGCCTAAGAGGTCGAGCAGCGTGGGCGTCACGTCGAGATGTGATGTGAGCCAAGGGATTCTTTCCGGCGCCGCCACTGCTTTCGGCGCGAAAATCCGCAGCGGCACATGAAATGAATACTCATCGATGGTTCCGCCAGCGAAGCCGGGGTCTTCGTGCCGCGTGCGAATGCCATGATCCCCAGTGACCACGATAACGGTATTCTCGAGCTGCTGGTGCTGCTCGAGCATTTCGATGAGTTGCCCCAGCCACGCGACTTGCATCGCAACCACTGCTCTTCCCCGCTTCAATATTTGCGGATCGCCTCCTGCAGGCTCGGTGTCCGGCCATGGGATGTGTCCCACCTGCGGAATGAAAACAGCGGCAAACGGCCGCCGCTGCGCGAGCCAGCCCTCGACATCACGCTTCAGTAATCCGAGCAGCGCTGTATCGCGCGCGATTCGTTCCGCCTTCCAGGCCGGCTCGACGTCCTTCGGCGCGAAGGCTGCCAGCGAAGCTGGATCGGGAAAAACCTGGCGGTCGAAGCCGAAAGCCTCGAATGTAGAAAGGTCCGCTTCGCCATGTAGCGGCGAAGGCAAATACATCGCCGTGGCATAGCCCTCGGCGGAAAGCGCCTTTGCCAGGCCCGGCAGCACCCGCCCGGGGCGTTCCTCGCTGAACGTCTCCACCCCGTCCGACGGATACCACGAGCTGAAAAGAGAGAAGAGAGCCCTATTCGTGTAAGGGTAGGTGGTGTAGTGCTGGGTGGCATTAAAAGAATTCCTCTCGAGCCGCTTCAAGTTCGGAAAATCCTCGAGCGGATCGCCGGACGGGAGGAATCGTTCCGGCGTGGTTTCGAGAACGAACATAATCACGTTGGCGCCACGCTGCTTACCGAAATAGCGCGGATCTCTCTCCCGAACCGGCGCGTGAGTCAGCTCTCGATATCGGCTCACCAACTCCTGAGCCGAAAGGCCCGTGAACTCGCGCGAATCCACATTGCTTTCCTGCCAGAGCGAGCTGAGGACCCTCCCCAGCACGTCTTTGTGATAGGGAGTAGCTGGAAGAAGCGGCCGCCAAGCCAGCCCGGTGAACACCACTGCGATGCCGGCGTACGCGAGTATCATCCAGCGCCGCGTAAGCTCGGATGCGACAGCCGCCGTTTCAGGGTCCAGTCGCACAGTCCGTCCCGGGAGCGTCATATCAAGGCTCGCATAAGCCAGCGCCCGCCAACGCCATTGCGGGTCAGATATGAAAGCGGCAACTTGACGATCCCGTCGCACGGCTCGCCATACAAGCCAAGCAATGGCGATAAGCCCCACCACGAAAATCAAAAACTCTCGCGTGAGGAGATAGCCTTTGTTGGCTGCCGGGTTATAGACGCCCCAAGTGAGTCCGACAACGAAAAGGCGCAACGAAATGAATTGGCCCATCTCTTCGAGGGCGCGAATCTGCACCAATAAGGCGAACGCAACGCCGACGCTCAGCGTGGCCGATAGGAAGGCGCACAAAAATCGCGGCAAATAACGGAAGAGCAGCAACAGCACCAGCGGAATCAGCAGGAATCCGATCAGGATTTCGCCGCGGAAGAAAGTCAGCCGTTCCCAGAAAGAAAGCCCCGTGTACCCGGTTCCCTCGACCCGGCCGAGGAACCGCGCGACGACGCGAAATCCCTTGCCCGTCGCCATCAGGTACAACTTGACGAGCACGCAGAACAAAGCCGGAACAAACCAGGGAAGAACAAACCGCCAAGCCGAACCCCACGGCCGAAGGAGCCGCTTGTGACTCATTTGGTTTGACATCCCCGCGCCGCGTCCACTGGCTAGCGTTTCAAGGGAAGTTCGCGCACGGCTGCGGAGAGTTCAACCGGAGTCAGCGTTGCCGTTCCGAGTTTTCCGACGACCACTCCGGCAGCGGCATTGCCGAGCAGGGCCGCCTCGCGGATCGACGCCCCTGCCGCAAACGCGAGCGCAAGCGTTGCCAGCACAGTATCACCCGCGCCAGTTACATCAAACACCTCGCGGCCTTCCGGCGCCTGCCGCGCTTCCGCCAAACCAATCGGCCGCTCGCGGCTGGTGGCCGGGATATGGAACCCTCGCGGCGCGTCGCGCTCAAAAACACTGAGCCCGCGTTCGCCGCGCGTGATGATCACCGCGGGGGCATCGAAATGGGCCAGCAAGGCTCGTCCCGCTTCCTCGACCACTTCGTCCGAATCGAGGTTGCGCGTCACGAGGAACCCTGCTTCGCCGCGGTTGCACACGATCGCCGTCGCCCCGCGATAGCTCGGCTTTCGCGACCATTTCGGTTTCACAAACGCCGGGATATCCCGCTGCTGGCAGGCCTGCAAAACGCGGTCGGCAACTTCATCCGTGACTACACCCTTGTCGTAATCCGAGATCACCAAAGCCTTCATACGGCCAAGCGCATTCACGATCTTTTGCACGAGCTTGGATTCCGTCCGCGATCCGAGCGGCACCCGCGACTCGCGATCCACTCGAACTACCTGCTGGTGCCGCGCGATAATTCGCGTCTTGAGCGTTGTCGGTCGTGTCGAGTCAGTCAGAAATCCCTTCTCCGACATCTTGACCACTCGGAGGCATGCCCGCAGCGCTCGCGCCGTTTCATCGGCGCCCGTCACACCGAAGGGCTCCACCCGCGCCCCCAACGCTGCCAGATTTGCGGCGACGTTGCCGGCCCCGCCGAGGCATTCACTCTCCTTGGTGAAGTCGATTACCGGCACAGCCGCTTCGGGCGAAAGCCGCGACGCCGCGCCCCAGACGTAGCGGTCGAGCATCCAGTCACCGACGACAGCGAGCCGCCGGCCCCTGAACGCCCTAACAAGGCGCACCAGCCGTTCCTGTGAAAACGAGTTACGGCTCGAACTGCTCATCTCATGCGCTTTGTGGATCGCGGTTTCACAGACTGCGAAAAAAGTCGATCAAAAGCAGATTTCCGTGGCACAGCCACTCCTGAGTCTGTGTGACAACTCCAATTGCCGTCAGGACACGACTTTCACAGTTTGCGGAAAAAGTACTTTCTCTGTCATCTCCGATTTCTGGAGTCCGGTGGACTCGATCGGAGTCCTGAAACCGGACCCGAGCGGAGCGAGGGATCTGCTTTTCGCAACACTGGGCGCTCCGTCAGCAACTCCTCGCATGCGCTCCGAACCTGCCCGACGGTCACCGACAAAATACACCGCGGCTCGTCAAAAACATAACAGCGATCGCCGGGGCACGGATTGCACGGAAAATCATTCTGTGCCACGCGATGCTCGGTCTGCCACGGCCGCCAGTGCACCGAGCTGCTGGAACCGTGGATCGCAACCACCGGGCGTCCCAGAGCCGCGGCCAGGTGCATGGGCCCCGTGTCGTTTCCGACATACAAGCGGGCACGCGACACCACAGCGATGAGTTCGCGAAGATTCAGGGAATCGAGAACGATGCAGTCGGTTCCGAGGCGCTCGCGAACCTCCGCAGCAATTTTCGAGTCGTCTCTTCCCAGATTCACGATAGAAGCAAGCCCGCGCGAGTCTCGCAGCCACCGCGCGATCTCCGCGAACTTCTCGATTCCCCATCGCATTGTGAAGTAGCGCGCGCCCGGCTGCAGCACCGCGTACGGCGCCTCCGTCTCAATCCCGTGTTCCCGGAGGATCTTCTCGACTCGGGCTAGCGCGTCCCGCTGCGGAAAAATCTCTGCCTGTGGAATTGGTCCTCGCGGCAAGCCCGTCCAATAAAATTGTGACAGCCGGTGTTCGACAGTGTGCACCTGATCGGTGCCGAAAAATTCCTTCGCGTCCGGGACGTGCACGTTGTAAAGGAACGAAAACTGCCGCCCGGCCCAACAGACTCGCGCTGGCGACCCAGTGGCAGCAACAAGCCAGGCGCTCGCCGGTCCACCATGCTGATTGAAAACGATGGGAAATCGCCGCCGCCGCAAATCCCAGGCCGTCGTGGCGAAGCGGCGCGCCAGCAGAATTTCTGAAGCCGCTGGATTGCCTTCGAGCACCGGCGTCCAGGCAGGCTCGAGCAGGACCGAGAGCCGCAGATCCGGCCTCCAAGCGCGCAATGCCGCCAGCGCCGGGGTCAGCATCACCACATCCCCCAGCGAACGCAACCTCACGATCAGGATTTCCGCGCCTTGCGGAAGAGTCGGCAAAAGAGAGGATGGATCACTCGGATTCAATGCGCGCTTCGTCCACGAGCATGACGGGGATGTCGTCCCGAATGGGATATAAGCGCCGGCACGTCGAGCATTTCAGCCCCTTCTCGTCTTTCGTCAGCGTGACAGGCGTCATGCACAGCGGGCAAACCAGAATGTCGAGCAGCTCCTTCGAGACAGCCATAATCTCCTCCGTGGCAGTGAGAACTCTAGCAAGCCTTATCCGTTGCGGCAACCCCGGTGGCGCCGTCGGAGAGCCTGCTCACCCGGCAGGAGCCGCGGAGCGGCGCCAGAAAATAACCCAGGGTGTAAACCCTGCGACGGAGAACGCATCGCCGCATTGCAAGTCCCGGGAGGGGCGACAGAGTCAGACCCAGACATAGCGTTCGTCGTAGTCAGAGGCCACACAAACTCCACTCTTGCCAGTGCAGGGTCGTTGGCCCATCACAACGTCTGGCTGCTCCGCTCAACTCGAAAGGCCAGCCGGCCATTCCACGTTGCTCCCGGTGCCAACTCCAAGGGCCACACCGCGAGAATCTGCGATCCTTGATAGACGCGCTCGAAGCCGTCTTCAGATTCAGAAACCGCCTCGATCGGCGCGATCCAGAAATCCCGCGCCGCGGGGGCGACGATGGTCGTTGCCACCTTCTGCCATTCGTCCATCACCTTCAGCTCCGACGCAGCCAACGACCCGCTCCAGCGCAACGCATGCCGCTGCCCTCCGGATTCGAAATAGCGGTCCAGAGCCGAAGGCGCCAAGAAATTGACGACCATCTCGATTCCCACCTGACCGGAGATTGACGCTGATCCCTGGTGACTCAGTGCCACCTCGCACACTACCTCGAATCCATCCCGCAGCGGAGAAAACGAAAACACCTTTTCCGCATGCCAGGCGCCAGTCGCCCGCGCCGAAGTCAGCACCGCCCGCGACGCTTCCGCCTCTTCAATTTGAAACTCTCCACCAGCCAGCGCCGCGTCCTCGTCGAGCCGCAGGTTCTGATAGTCTTCTGCATTCTTTCCTGCTGCGAACAGCAGCACGCGGAAAGAATGCCGTGCCCAGCGGTCGTAGCAGAGCCAGCGCTCGAGCCCTTCCTCTTTCGCGCGTACCTGCTCGTGAATGGACGCGACTCCCTGCGCCCCGCTGCCGCCCCCCTGCAATTCTTTCAGCCTTGTGTGGTAAGCCTCGGGCCGTCGCGTCATCGAATTGATCAGCGCCACACAGGCGGGACGGAAATCGAGCGCCGCCAGCGTCGCGCCGTCGGACGGCTTCAGAAGCGCCGCGTAGCGATCGGAAGTGAAGTAAAGCTCATCCCGGCCGTCCGCATCGAAATCGAGCCGCTCCGACTCGTGATAACCCGGCTTGCGATGTTGGTATCCATCGGCAAGTGTTTCGGCGCGGACAAGTGCGCGCCACAGCTCGGTCCGCAGGTGCGGCGAATACAGCCCTCCGAAAACGCCGTGCCAATACGCATCATTGCACTGCGCGCGTAAAAGTTGCTTCACCGCCTCGCTGCGCGCCCGCAGAAATGGCTTTTCGTCCCGGCGGCTCCGCGCCATTCGCGCCACCTTGTCCGAAACATGAAGCATCTTCTTGTGCAGCAGATTCGCCTCCGAATATTTTTGGAAAAAGCCCCGCCACGTTCCTCCGTGAAGGAACGGTTGCACATCCGGCCGCGACTCGAATTCGCGCTCAAGGGCTTGAAGCCGCAGCCGCGCACGGGTGGGCAGCGCCCACTCCATCATTTCGGAATACGACGCCGTAGGCAGATCGGCGCGACCCAGCGGCGGACGGGAAGACAACGCCAGGAACGGCGTGGCCGTCTCCAGCCAGTCCGCATTCGCCTCCAGCGCCGCATAGAAACGCTCGAGCCAGCCGTTCACGTACACGTGCTCGTAGGTCTTCGGCCAAACACCGAATTTCTCGCAATCGTCGCCCATTGCCGCGAACCCGTCAGGGCGCTCGGTCGCCGCCCGGCGGAGGTAGGCAATAGTTTCCTGGGGGTCGCGGAAAGGAATCAGGTACCGCAAATCCTTCAGCCCTGGAAGGAGTTTGATGGCGAAGCCGAGGTCTTCGGCAACGTACGCGCCAAAAAGCTGGGAAGGTTCGAAGCCCGCACAGTGGAAATGATTGTCATCGACCAGCGAGTATTCAATGCCGGCAGGCGCGAGCGTCGCCGGCAGGTCCGGCTCCCAAACACGTTCGGTGAGCCAGGCCCCGCGAGGCCTCGCTCCAAATTTCTTCTCGAGGTAATCGCTGAGGAGATCGATCTGCGCGAGCCGGTCTTCCGGTGGAATCGAAATCAAGATCGGTTCGTAGAATCCGCCGCCGACCACCTCCACCTGTCCGCGTTCCACCAGCCCCCCGACTCGCACAAAAAATTCGGGGTGGGTCCGTTCAAACCATTCCAGCAGTGACCCCGAGTAGTGCAGGCCCATTCGAATCGACGGATGGCGTTCCAGCAGCTCAATGAATGGCAGATAAGATTGCGCGTAAGCCCGTTCGAGAACATCTTCGAAATTTCCGACTGGCTGATGCGCATGGATCAGAAGAACAAGCTGAAATTTGGACACCGGAGGCCCTCAGTGATAGCAGAACAGGATAACAAGACACGGCAGATTTCTCCTAACCTACAACGCGCGGGGTGATTCTCATAGGCTACAACTTCTGCGTTTGTAGCTCGGTTCCCAAGCCGACGCCTTTGGTCGGCCTTGACCCGAGGACTCCTGTGCATCCTTGAACTCTAGTGTTGCGTAACCGAAATAGGTGACACCCGTTCCCGCAGGGCTGTCATGCTGAGCGAAGCGCGCCGTTTGCGCTCCGGATGTGTTTGCGGAGCGAAGCATCTCCCGGTAAGAATCAGCTTCCTCGCTGCTCCATTCATGACTGCACGCCCCAAACGACTGTGTCACTTTCCTCGGTTGGACAACACTACAACCAGTCTCATAAATAGTCCGACGGCGGTCGGGCCTCCGGTCTGACTCATTGTGAAGAAGCAACATCGAAAATCTTGCGCGAAAGTTCGATGAAATCCAGCGAGCTTTGCTGTCCTTCCAGGTTTGACAAGATGACTACTCCAAACTGTCGTTCCGGCAAAAGATACAGCACAGTGCTGACACCTTGCTGATCACCGCCGTGGCCGGCTTCCTGCAACCCGCGATACTTGCCAATCGGGCCACCTCGGAAAAAGCCGAGGCCATAGATTGTCGGCTTTTTGTCACGAGTCGTCGCCGGTGTGAGCATCTGATCTAGGAGCGCCTTGGGAACCAAGCTCGCCGAGTACAGCGCAGCCACAAAATTGCCCATGTCTCTCGCACTCGAATTGATTCCACTGCCGGGAGGTTTGTTGCTAACGTCCACGAAGACAGAGTTTTGCAGTTCGCCACTGGCCGTAACTCTGTACCCCCGCGCTCGGTGCGGGATAATCGAAAACGTCATCGAGTCGCGTAGCCGGCATCTGTGCAGGCTCGAAGACTGCCTGATGCATGTAGCGGTCATAGCTGGTTCCGGAAGCGCCCTCGATCACGCAACCGAGTACGATGTAGCCGTAGCTGGTGTACTGCATCTTGGTTCCAGGTTCAAACTCCAGCGGATCGTTGGCGAACTGAGTCAATGATTCCTTGATGCTCGAATAGTGCTTGGTATTAACAGTTTCTTCTTTGTTCCGGTAATCGCGGATGCCGCTCTGATGGGAGAGAAGTTCTCTTGTCGTGATCGGCCACGGCTTCCTGGGAAAGTCTGGACAATACGTCTGGATGGGGACATCGAGGTCCAGTTTTCCTGCTTCGTAATCCATCACTGCGACGGCCGCAATGAAGCTGGTCGTCGTATCGGAGGTGGCGGCCACATTGTTCTCAACGTCGGCCAGACCGTAGCCCTGGGTCAGGATGATGTGCCCCTGATCAATCACGGCCACTGACAACCCTGGCACATGGTGATTCGAAACGTAGGAGGTAACCAGGCCGTTGATAGCCGGGGCCTTCTGAGACGCCGTCTGCGTGGATGCCGGAGGACCAACGGCCAGCAATAGGATAGCGAGCATACAACTCGTTGCTTCTCGGGAAGCCACCTGTTCTGCTCCAAGATGGGGATTAGCGTGATCGCATCGCGCGACTCCCGTTGAGATTAACATTTTGCATCGCTGAGGTGTTTCAGCAGCAGGACCGTGCAGGCGAGATGAACAAAGCCCAGGAAGTTCTCGATGTGGTACTCGTAGCGGGTGACGAGTCGGCGGAAGCAGTGGAGCCAAGCAAAAAGCCGTTCTACGTGCCACCGCCTGTTGTAACGCCGTAGCTTTCGTCCATCCAGCGTTCGTACCCTTCGTTGCCCACGATGGGGCGCAATCAATTCGATGTCATAATTCTGCTTTGACCCTTTGGTCGAGTGCGTCAGAGTCGTATGCTCTGTCGCCAATGAGTCTCGCTGGGAGTTCATCGAGGAAGCTTCCTGCCAGAACCTCTTCCACCAGTTGTGACTCGTGCGGAGAAGCACTCTGAACGGATACGCCGAGTGGAAGACTGTTATCAGCGGCGACAGCGAGAATCTTTGTCCCCTTGCCTCGGCGTGTTGGGCCAACCGCAAGACCCCTTTTTTAGCGCTCGCGAACGTTGCATCGATAAAGGCTTCTTGCAGATCGAGTTTGCCCCGATCATGCAGATGCGTAGCTAGTAAACGCAGCGCCTTCTCCAACTTGCCACTGCGTACCCATTGCTGAAAACGGTGATGACAAGTCTGGAAAGGCGGATACCTATCGGGTAGTTCGCGCCATTGCGTCGACTCGTTCCCAGTGAGCATCGCTCAGTTCCCATCGCCCGGGCATGCTCTTTTTCTGCCTGGTTTCCACCCCACTGAGAATAACGAGGCAGGTTCACCGTTTATGAGACCGGTCGGTTCTAGCCTCAATCGCCTTCCGATCTGCCGGGCAAGATCCCCGTGCGGATCACCTGCGCGCCCGCCGATCGAGTCAGCCGCGCTCCCAAGCGCGCCATCGCTTCCTCGATCGCTTTATCGACGGCGCTGAGGGGCGCATAAATCACGGTAAGGAGATCGCGCGCCTCCTCGGTCAGCATGGTCCGGGTGGAATCACTGATCGGACTGCCAAACGGGCCCTGCGCGTCCGCCAACACCGGCCGTCCCTCGAGATGCCATATGTGTTTGCCGATGCCTTCATATTTTTCGCCGGCAGCACCGTGACGAAAGACGATGGGCGGCGTGAGCCGCGCGCGGTCATAGCAGCCGTACGGCCAGCCCGTCTCGATCGAGCCCAGGTTGTTCGCATCCACCGCGTTCGAAATGCGGTAAAGCCCTTTCCCCTGCGCCACCCGCCGCAGCAGCGCCTCGGACGAGGGCCGGTATTTCGATGGATCCATTCCCCAGGCGCGAAACATCGTTCGCACCGCGCGAATCGGCTCGAACTCGCTGAGGCTTTCGACCGAGTGCGCCTTTCGCAGCCGTTCGCAGACCTCGTCCATCTCCCGCGCCAACGCCGCATCCACCGGCACGACGCGCACGCCATCGGCCTCGACCACGCCCAGCCTCACCGCTGGAAGTTCAATGCGAATTTCCACGCTCGTCTTTAACCCGTCTCAGTTTGCTATGATCCCCTGCGCGTTGAAAAGCGATTCTAAGTTTTGGGAAGCGAAGCATCTCGCGCCAAGATGAAGCCACATCGCAGGTGTTGTAGCCTGCCTCTTCAGACTTCTGGTGAGCGCAGCCGAACCAGGCGGCGATTTCATCAATCGAGGCGAGGAGTTCTCCATCGGCAGGTTTAACTTCCCCAATAGGCAGAACTCGTGATGTCGATAGACACCAACGACAAATTCCAGCAGGGCCTCGAGCAATTCAACTCGCGATTGTTCTTCGAGGCGCATGAAAGCTGGGAAGAAATCTGGCTGCACGCCCCGGAGCCGGAAAAGACTTTTCTTCAAGGCCTGATCCAGGTATCGGCCGCGTTCCATCATTACCGCCGCCGAAATCCAAAGGGCACGCACTCGCTCTTAGCTGCCGGTCTCGCCAAGCTCACTCGTTTCCCGGCAAACCACCGCGGACTGGACCTCCACGATTTGCGCAAGGCTGCCAAGCGTTGGGACAAGGCACTGAGCGCCGGGGAAGACCCGGGTGAAGATGCTCTTCCTCAAATCTTCAGGGTCCCTGCGCATCGAACGACAAGGAAGCGCAAAGTGCATTGACCTTGATCTGCGTGTGGGACCTGCCGGCAGCCACTTCGGAAGATTGAGGGCTACTAAGCCCTCTCTCCCCGGAAAACCGCGTTTTCCCGTTCCCTGGTGTCTCTCCAGCAAAAGTGTGCTATTTTCGCATTCGACACAGGGGCTTGCATTTTCT
>JBARRP010000073.1:0-3302 GCA_049644285.1 Candidatus Acidiferrales bacterium
AGGCCGGATCGCGAAGCCTTTGAGCAGCGGCTCTTGACTGCTCCCAGCCAGAAACAAGAACAGGAATTTGCGCAGACGCTGTGTCGATACCTCGGGGAAACGGGTAGGCGGGCTGGCCCGCTGGCTCAACTGGTGACCACGTGGAAATCGCTGCTCCGCGGTCTCGGGGCACAGCCCCGGATGGTCCTCGTCCCAGCCCTATCCGTGACTATTCTCGTTCTAATGGCAGGTGGCTGGTGGCTGGGGCGCAGAAGCGTACCGCCGTTACAGCTTCCGCCGGCTCCGCCCCAAACGGCCTCGAGCAACGCTCCGGTCGGTGTTGCGCCCACGTCAGGAAAGCAGGAACCGGAAGCAAGAACTATGGCGGTTGTACTCAGCCGCGGCTTAGTCCGAGGTAACGAGGAGGGATCGAAACCCCTGGTGATTCCTCCCGCGGTGAGCCAGGTTCGACTAGAAGCACGAGTTGAGGTTAACTACCCACGCTACGAGGCCGTCCTGCAGACCGCCGAGAGCAAACGGATCTGGAGCAAGGGGGATCTGGAAGCCCAAGCATTTCCTGGCGGCAAGAGGATTCTTCTCTATTTATCGAGCAGTTTGTTACCTTCCGGCGACTACATTCTGACCCTGCGCGGGTTGCCAACCGCCGGAAGTCCCGAAACCGTGGCCGAATACGCCTTCCGCATCGGAAAGAGATAGGCGAAGCCCGGTTGCTCCTGGGCTAGCTAAAGGCTGTTGCAAAACCCAGGGCTCAACCCCTTGATTGACGCGGGTCGCTGATGTAGCGGCGTGGCAGATCTGCAGATTTTCCTTGTTTTCTTCGCGCCAGATCTCTCCCACTAAAAAAATGCTGGTCCGCTCATTATTTTCTTGACAATGTAAATCTTACTCGATATACTCGAGTACATACATGATCGCCCCCTCCTCTCACCAAGCCTGGCTCTTCTACTCCCCTCTAGCCCAGCAAGCCGCCCTGCTCAAAGATGATTTGCTCGATCCCGTCGAGCCACTCTTAGACGATCCTGGCTTAGTCGACTTGGTCCGCCAATGTTTGGCCAAACGTAGCCCCCGTTCTACTCGTACCGGTCGCCGGGGCTTGGCCCCCGATCGTCTGCTGCGCTGCTGTGTCATGAAGCACCTGAAAGGCTGGAGCTTCCGCGATCTGGCACGGGAACTACGCAGCAACCTGGTGTATCGCCGCTTCACCCACTTCGATGCCGACATTACCCCCGAGTTCACTGTCTTCAGCCGCAGCTTTGCCCTGCTTAGTCCGGCCGTCACCGCAGAGATTCATCAGCGCGTGGTCCGCCTGGCCTGCGAGCACGGCGTAGCCCAGGGCGAAAAAATTCGTACCGACACTACGGTCGTCGAAAGCAGCGTCCACTACCCGACCGACAGCTCCCTGTTAGGCGATGGCATTCGGGTGCTCAGCCGCAGCCTCGAACGCATCGCCGGCGAGTGTAAGACCGGAGCTCTGGAAGTGGTCGATCACGCACGCGCGGTGAAACATCGTCTGCTGGAAATCAGCCGTGCCGCCAAGTCCCTCACCGAAGCCAACCAGAAGAGGATGCGCCACAGTTACCAGAAGTTGTTGGCTCTGACTCGAGGCGTGGTGCGACAGGCCAGCGAGGTGGTGCAACGCTGGGGGAAGGGACGGCTGAAAGTGGTGGGCAAAGTCCTGCAGGTAGGAACCCAGATCGGCCAGTTGCGGCACTTTCTTCCTTTGGTGGAGAACGTGATCCGGCAAACCAAGGAACGAGTGGTGAAGGGGAACAGCCACGTGGAGGACAAAGTGCTGAGCCTGTTCGAGCCCCACACCGAAGTCATCCGCAAAGGCAAAGCCCATAAGCCCAACGAGTTTGGTAGGTTGGTGCGGATTGACGAGGTGGAAAACGGCATCGTGAGCGGCTACCAAGTTCTGGTCGGGAATCCGGCCGATAGCACGGCTTGGATGCCGGCGCTCGAGCAACATCAGGCGAGCTTCGGGCGAGTACCAGAGATGGCCAGCGGCGACCGCGGATTTTTTTCCGCAAAAAACGAGCGGGAGGCAGAAGCCCTGGGAGTGAAGAAGGTGGCATTGCCAGCGCGCGGACGGCTCTCGGCCAAGCGGGCCGAGCGGCAGAAGCAGCGCTGGTTCCGCCGCGGGCTGCGCTGGCGGGCCGGGATTGAAGCCACCATCAGCACCTTGAAACACCCCTTCTCGATGGCGCGAGCCACCTATAAAGGAGATCGTGGCTTCGAGCGCTATGTGGGCTGGTGTGTCATTACTAAGAATCTATTTTCCATCGCTCGCTATCAACAGCGGCGGAGGGACCATGACCAAGTCAGTTGAGGGCACAGCCCAACGACGCAAGCTGCTGGGCGAGATCGAACGTCTGGCCGAGATCGCTGTCTTTGGAACGCTCTCGGAAACGTACCGCACCTGCGGACGAGCCGGCTGCCATTGTCAGGGCGATGGACCCAAGCATGGTCCGCATCTGAATGTGAGTTACCGCGGGGAGAAGGGCAAGACCACGGGCTACTATGTTCCCAAGGCGGCCGAGGAGGCCACGCGCGAAGGCGTCGCCGCTTGGCAACAAATGCAGCAATGCTTGCGCGAACTGGCAGAACTCAATAAGGAGCGCAATCTGCAGCGTGCGCGGGAGGACGATTCGCAATGACGTCTTGGTTTCGCCTAACTCTCTGCTTGGCGTTACTGTGTCTGTTACTCCACCTTACTCAGCCCGCCGACCTTAATCACCAGTTACAGATTGTCGGCTGGGGATCATGGTTCGATCGAGGGAGAGAACCCGCACCCGACGCGCCCACCGTTTCGGCTGTCAGAAGCATCGAATGTCGGGCTCGCGCTGGACCTCGGCAATCTCTAGCCCTCGACTCCACGTTGAGTGCGGGAAATAGTGGTCCACCCGGTTGGGAGACGCATCGGCCATCGGCAACGATTGGGCCTTGGCGAGTTGCCGGTCAAGCGGTCAAGCCGGCAACTCCAACCAACGCCCCTCGAGCACGCTTCAGCACGAAAATACTGGCTCAACCCACCAATTTTAAAACTTTGGGGTTTCGCAACACCCTTTAGCTAGCCGGCCGTGGCATATCTTGGCAAACTGCTTTTAAGTATTTCCGCACCGACTGTGTACTGCAGCTTTCCAATGAGCGCCATCTGATAGAGATTTATGCGAAAATCTGGGTTGACTCCCAGCAACAGGTAGGCTTCTCGCTGCGAGCAATCGTAGTCCGCGATCAGCCATTCCATTAACTGGATGCTCGCTCGCCACACTGCTTCTTCAAGTGGGCGGGCACACGCCAGC
>JBARRP010000074.1:0-2458 GCA_049644285.1 Candidatus Acidiferrales bacterium
GCGTAGCTCTGGACACCCCATTTTACCCGAAGAATTGCCCAGCGGCCGGCTTCCTGCAGCAACACCAAGACGATCAAGAAAAGCATTACAGCCGCGATCGGAATGGCAAGCATGACTAAGCACGCAACAAGTTCTCGTCCTGCATACAATAGGGCCGGCAAAGGTGCTATTCCCTTTCTTGCAGGTCTCGCCTCTAGATCACTCCCGCATTTAATACTTCATTGAGTAGACTGATTACGACTGTGGCCAGCCGATAAAAAAGCCGAGGCGCTTCGCTGAGGACCAAAGCACCTCGGCCAGGGGGAATTTTTGGTGGTCTCCGGGGGCCGGACTCGAACCGACACGCCCCTTTCGGAGCAGAGGACTCGGTTGCTCGAGCGCCTCCGCGTCTGCCGTTTTGCGCTACCCGGGTTCCGCTGTTTTGCAGCAAGCCCGGTGCCACCGCGATATTTGCCTTGCCGTTGAGTCGCAGTGGGTTAGCGGACCGCTTTAGTTCTCTGGGCTGGGACTTGTCAAGAAACAGAAACTGCTTTCAGTTAATGTGCGAAGAGTTTCAGTGAAGTGTCCCGTTCGTGAGTCCCAGACAGCGGGCTGCGAAACGTTTTTCGGATGGCATTATCGACAGTGGAGGATGCAAGCGTTCCCAGCGGGTTACTACACCTACGACAAGTACCGAATCGCGAATCGATCATGCGGAGGGAGCACCACTGCTCGGCCCGCGCCCAGCCTCGGGAATCCTTAGGCGCACGGAATGGGAACAATCCACCCCTTGATCCCTTGCTCTCCCAACAGGCGGCCAGAAAGCTCGAGGGCTTCGACCCTGGATGTTGCCAGAACCCGCAAACGCCAGAGGGTCTTGTCTCGCGTGACCACCTGCGTGAGCGTCATCCGCTGGGGGAACGCTTTTATCAGCAGCCTGTTCAGCATCGCTGTGGCTTCCGCTCGATCCTCGTACGCGCCGACCTGCACCGCGTAGCAGGATGAAGGCTCTGTGCTCGTCCTCTCCACCGCCTTCTTCATCGTCGGCTGGACCTGCGGTGCAGGGGAAGAAGATGCCCTCAGGTCAGTCGCCGACGCAATCAGCAAGTACTGATCGTTCGGAATGGAACCGGGATCGGCAGCAGAGACGAAGGGGCCAAGGTTGCTGAAGATGGTGTCTCCTTTGAGGCGGGCAGGGAAGACAAGCAGGCAGGCACACAACCCCACCAACACAATCGTCTTTTTGGTCATGGTTGACTCTCTTTTCGCACCGCGCGGTATCCGTTCACGCACCGAAACAGAATATGGCAGAGGTAGATTAAGGAACCCCCAGTTAACCTGAGCAATTGGCCCGCCACGCGGGTTATTACGTCGGTACCTAGGTAACGCCCCTAAACACAAATGCGTCAATCAATCGCAGAGGCCTATTACTCAGAAGTTCCAGAACCTGCTTGGCGACAATCTAAGAAACTAATTGCACATATGTTGGAGTACCTTTTCTCGACACCAATGGAAAGCCTAGAGTGCTGAGAGCCGCGGCGGCATAGACGCCTCCTGGCGTGTTTTCACTCTTAAGACGATTCGCGATAAGCGCGTCCCTCGCCAGTCCTCCAAGCTTGATGGTTTTTCTAATGGTCAGGCGTGCCGGTAGCCGACCTGCTTGGCCTCAGCGTCATCTAGGATTGACGAATCGATAGGGACGGGTTTAGTGTGGCCTCCATGCTGATCGGCGAGCGTCTGCGTGCCTTGCGGGAAGCAAAAGGGCTGAGCCAGGGGGATATTGAAAAGAGCACCGGCCTTTTCCGCTGCTATGTCTCACGAGTTGAGAACGATCACACGACCCCGGCTATCGAGACGCTAGAGAAATGGGCCAGAGCGCTTGAGATCCCGCTGTACGCCATCTTCTACGATGGCAAGAAGTCAGCGAAACCTGGCGTGCTTCCGAAGTCGATACGACTCCTCAAGTCCCCCGGAGACGTGCGGTTCATGAAGAAGCTGGCGCGGTCGCTGTCCCGAATGCAGGAACGGGACCAGCGATTGCTCCTGCACGCTGCGCTGAAGTTAGCCTCTCGCAAGAAACCGGCTCACAACTGATCTCCTCGCGCGGACGGGCCGGGTTGGGCTTGCCGAGCGCCGCTTGAACGCTCACTCACCCGGACGCAGTGAGTAAGTCGGCACAGAGGCCATCTGAATTTTCTGCCGAAGCACTCCTAGCAGAGGCGCACCTAGAAGCGCAGGCATTTCAGTCAAAGAAGGCGTACCACGATGCCAATTCTTGGTCGGCTGCGCCGCCTCTGTGGACTCCGCAAGGATGCCGAAAAGGCTGCCAGTCTGATTAAGATACTCAAAGAGGAGGAGCGTCCTGAGGCCTACACCGAGTACGGCCTCTTAGTTGTCCTCATAGCGCTTGCCCTCGCGGCGCTGGCGCTATATTTTCTCAGAAAATGACAACGATTGGTCGCGATTGCAACCACAGTCT
>JBARRP010000075.1:0-10704 GCA_049644285.1 Candidatus Acidiferrales bacterium
GTCGAGATGCGAGCTACGGCCGAGCAAAGGCAAGAAGGAGGAAAAAGCAAGAACAGGACAGAGGTCGCGTGCTCGATTCCGGATCTTGCTCATTCGTAACAATCATTTTTGCGCCGGAAATTAGCTAAGCGCTTCCCGCTGGATACGCTAATCAACCGGTACTGGTTGCCGACCGTCCGTGCCGCTATCGAAATCAATCGGAACAACCCTGCCAAGGCGGTCGAGTTTCTCGAGCCCGTATCATCGTACGAGTTGAGCCAGCTTAGGATGTACCCTGTATATATCCACGGACTAGCTTATCTGCTTCTGCATGAAGGGAGCGAGGCAAGCGCGGAATTTCAATCCCATGAGAGGCAGCTTCTGCCACGAGATGACCGACATGTTCAAAGCAGGCATCATTTGGTGTAGTTGGATCGCCATTTAACCACGGTCCATCCCCATTGACGTTCTGGACCGGCACGGTGCAGTGCGTGATGTTACAGTCGTACGCAATGAATGCGTGCACGACAGTGAACGCCTTCGCCTGCCTATCTTCGAGGTGCGCAGCCGCCGCTGAGCTGTTCCAATGCGTCATGAACTGCCATGCCGTGTCTCCCATCCAAAAAATGGACGGCCTTCTTCATCCAGGAAGTGGCGTTCGTCTGAGCTAATGGTGAGACCGCGAGGCGCTGCTGTGCGAATGGTCCCGCTTTTCGCCGCGTGTGCGCAGCGCGGCAGAAGCAAAGAGAACAGCATGGCCACTGAGAGCAAGCATGACGGCAGTAGGTCTCCATGCGACAGCGATAATTGTGCGGTAGGCGACATTTTGGGCCACCAACATTCGTTGGAACAGCCACGACTTGGATTCATTTGCCATTGGTTCTGTCCGAAAAACTCCAGAGGAAAACAGCGTCCATTGTATATAATTGCGCCGAAGCGTGTTTTCTTATGTCATCCCCTCAGGTATTTCGGCTCATGAAGACCTACATCCGATCGAAGCTTGATTCGTATTTCGATTCATTCGCACGAAAAGCCGATCTCGATTCATTCGCACGAAAAGCCGATCTCGACAACCTTTACGCTCAACTTGCGGCCTTTACCGAGATAAAGGAGATCGTTGGTCCACGTGTGCCAGTGGGCCCCTTTCGCGAGTGGGCAATATCTCCCGATGCTCTCGTCGTCGTGCTTAGAGATTTGATTTCTCGGACAGCACCCAAGGTAGTCGAATTCGGCTCCGGAGAATCCACGATTGCGATCGCTGCAACATTGAGGAGTGGGGGGCAGGGTTCGCTTCTCACAATTGAGCACGACGGCTCCTTCGCCAAGAAAGTAATAGAGCGGCTCAACCGACATGGCCTTGCAGACCACGCCGAAGTTCGGATCGTTCCGATGCGCGATTACGAATCATGCATGGGACTTCCCAGATTCACCTCTTACGACCTGGGAGGCCTGGAGAAGGACTTCGACATCGCCCTCGTTGACGGGCCGATTGTAGGTCAATTCGGCGGGCCCACCCGAGCTGTTCCAGTTGGCTGGTGTGTAGAGCGGCTTACCAAGGGCCGAGTCACCTATCTAGACGACGCATATAGATCGGCTGAGAAAGACGTAATCGCAGCGATCAAGATGTGCAAGCCAAATTTGATCGCGGAATTCTGCGACGCCGAAAAGGGCCTGTGCAAATTCACTATGAATCAAACTTCTGAAGCAATCGCACGCTAATTGGTAAGCCGCAATCGAAGTGCAACGTAAAAGCTCCTGTTCAAATAAGAGTAGCCCGCTGCATCGCCATTGAAGTTTCGGATCGGCACAGTAAAGTGGGTGTTGTTCCAGTCGTACGCAATAAACGCGTGCGCGACTGTGAAGCCCTTCGCTTCTCACAATCGAACACGACGGCTCCTTCGCCAATAAAATATTGGAGCGGCTCAACCGATATGACCTTGCAGACCGTGTCGAACTCCGGATCAATCCGATGCGTGACTACGAATCGTTCATGGGACTTTCCAAATTCGCCTCTGGATCTCGCCGGCCTAGAAACAGACTCGACATCGCGCTCGTTGACGGGCCGATCGTGGGTCAATTCGGCGGGCCCACCCGAGCTGTTCCAGTAAGCTGGTGTGTAGAGCGACTTACCAAAGGCCGCATCACGTATCTGGACGACGCACGCAGGCCGGAGGAGAAGGAGGTAATTGCCGCGATTAAAAGGTGGAAGCCGGAGGTGATTGCAGAATTGTGCGACACCGAAAAAGGCCTCTACAAATTCAATATCAATACAATCCTCTGAAAACACTTTTTGGGAAGTGGTGATATGGCTATAAGTAAGAATTCGTCTGAATACTGTGATGGGAATAAGGATCGGGCGCTTTAGAGGAAGTATTCTTGGCCACACAATATTGATAACCCCTCCAACTGGGCCCCAGCTTTATTTGAACCGTGTCCAACATTCGCCCTCCATTGAGTTCCAGGAATCCTTCCACTTCGTCTCTCCTCATCGTATGCATCTCCATGACTGGAGGAGGGGGGTAGCGCAGCTCAAAATAGAGATCCAGGATTGGCTTCGGCGTGAGAGGTTTTATCAGTCGTTTTATTCTCGCAACTGAACGGTTGTCCCGTTGCTCTTCGGCCAGCGTCGTATTCTGAGGCGGACCGTTGCTGACCTCTGTCCCTCCGCTCTGTGTACCTGCAGGCGACAGCCGTTCACTGGGCAAATTGAACACGAGGATTCCCCCGGAAACGAGGAGTCTCAGGAATTCCCCCAAGTACGCCTTGGTATAACGGGGTTCAATGTGCTGGAGCGTAAAGCTGGTATATATGAAGTCGAAGCTGGCGTCGGCGAAGAGCTTTAGGTGCGCTCGGCCGTTCAAATAATACCTGCAATTTCGGTGCCGATTGTACCTTTTCGCGCACCGAATCATTGAAGGAGCAATATCTACGCCGCAGACCTCTGAAAAGTGGTTTGCGAGGGCTTGCGTTAGCCTTCCAACGCCGCAACCGAAGTCCAACGCTCTCCGGCGGGGAAGATTAATCGCCAGCGAGCGGAAGTATTCCATCATTGTAGCGACTTCTTCTTCACCCGTGCGAAAGAACTCATCACGCTGCCACTGGTTACCCTTTTTGTCATCCACTGTCAGTATTGCCCACAGCGGATCGGTCTTGCCAAGCTTATTCCAGTGCTTTCTTACTTGATTGATATCCACTAGCGCCGCCCTTACAGTTTAGGCCGCTGGGCATTCAAGCCATCGGGATCAGTCGGTCGGAAATCCCGACGTTATGTGTCGATCTTCTGCCAGGTACCTACGGTTGTCAACTCCCGTGTCGCGCTGTCTAGAATGTAAGCCGTCGGTCGCACGAAGCGGTGCAGGGACGCGGAATTGGGGGGACCTCATCTGCCTTTTAAAAATGACTAACGATCAGTGACGGGCAATCATTGATTCGTAAAGCTGAACATGCCGCTTCGCCATTACGTCGAGGCTATATTCCTCCACCGCAACACTTCGGCAACTGCCGGCCAAATCCGCACTCTTCGGATTCTTCAGGAGGCCAGAAATTGCCGCGCGCAACGCGGCGAAGTCTTGCGGGGGAACCAAAACGCCAGTAATCCCTGTGCGGATGATGTCCGGTATTCCGCCGACTGCAAAGCCAACTGCAGGAGTGCCGCAGGCTATGGCTTCCACAATGGATAGTCCAAAACTCTCCTGCCGCGAGGGAAGCACGAAAACATCGGCCGCGGTGTAAGCGAGCGAAAGCAGCCGTTCGTTTTGTATCGACCCGAGACTCAGATACGGCACCCGTACTTCCTTTGAAGGCTTCCCTCCCCCCGCCGATACGAGAAGCAGGTTCGGCACATCCAGGCTCTCTAGGGCTTCCGCGAGGGGGGAAAAATTCTTAATAGAGCGAGTAATGGGCTCGGCAACAAACAATACGACCCTGGCGTCCGGTGGGATGGAAAGTATATCGCGCGCGAAATTTTTATCACGCGGCCGGAAAACCTCAGTGTTTATGCCGATGGGAATTCGCACGATCGGAAAACCTCTCAATAGACTGCTCCGCTTTGCTTCTTCCATCAGCCAGTGGCTCGGCGTCACAATCGCGAGCCGGCCTGCGGGAATATTCCGGAACACCGACGACTTCCGCTGCCAAATTTGATTCGACAAGTCTCGGGGATTTTTCGATCCCAATTGTGGGCAACCTCCACACTGCTCCGCATATTTCGAGCAGCCTTCGGGGGAATGGCAGCCACCTGCAAAAAAGCTGGCGTCGTGAAGCGTCCGAACGATCGGCACGCGCTTTGGCATTTCGGAAAAGAAAGTGTGGTAGTCCACGAGTTGGTACATTTGCTGAATATGGAGCACATCGCACGGAGGAATCTGTTCCAATAACTCCTCGTGATAGCGGCTGCGATCGTCGCTAAATGCCTCATAACCAGCGGGGCGCGTTCTGCGATATGGCGCGGCGCTCCATTGAATTTGAAAGTCCCGCCAACGACGCTTCAACTTGCTCGGAAGGTCTTGCGGCGGGCGGAACACAGTTATCGTAGGATCGACTTCGTTGCTCTTTCGTTCAGCAACGAAGATCCGCGAATCGTGGCCGAGGCGGAGCAGACCCCGGTGCACTCGCTGGGCGCAATTGGCGGCACCATCGCCTTTCTCAAATCGCGTTAGCAAGACGATCTTCATTGGCGTTTCGTTGTCCGCCGCATTATGCCCGAAAATCTACTTCAGCACGAAGATGCGATCTGGCCGTCCACGCAGGCGATCCACGTTCCGTCCTGTAGGCAGTGAGGGTCTATGTGATGCATGCCGGAGGCGTTCCAACCGGTGCCGCTTCCCGTAAGAGCGGGGGTTGCATCTGCCTCGTGCTCTTGATATCGCCAACGGCTCAAACTCGTGATTTCGAATGCCCTAACTCGAAGGCCGTAGCCACCATCACAGTCTTGGGCGTACCGAATCGCGTGTGAGCGGAACGTAATGACCCGACCAGAGGGCCGGGCAATTCGCACATTACCCTTGACCACAGGGCTCTTCCAATGCTCCTTCCACGGACCTGTTAGTTCCTTTGCATGGAAAAGGTGCAAATCATTGGCCTCGTAGGGCGGAAGACCGAGCCCTGTGAGCATCCACCAGCGTCCTTGAAAATAGAAAGGGCAGGGATCCACGTATCGTTTGCCGTCAAGCAAAGACTTCACAAAAGTCCACTGCGTTGGAAATTGAGTCGCCCTGTATAGGCGAATGGATTTTGCCTGGCAGGTTTCTGGAACCATGAACCACTCATTGTCCCACTGAAATACGTATGGATAGGACAAGTGGAACGGCTCCGTCAGCACGACTTGCTCGTATTTCCACGCGAGACCGTCTTCGCTGCTAGCCAGTGCTATATCACCCTTGGCTGTATTCCCATTCCAGACTTCGAAAAACATCCACCAACGACCGTCCGCCCGGACCATGAAAGGGTCGGCCACGAAAAGAGCAGGCACATCGGTTACATGCTGACGCGTCAAAACGGGCTGATCCGGAACCTGGGTGGCCGCAAAATGGAACGGACAGCTTCCCCGATAGATCCCAATCGACCATTCACGCCAGATTCTGGGTGCGGGCGTCGGAAGTGGCTCTGCTGTCCCACCGAGCCACTTCTTGACCGTGCGCCGAATGGATTCCTTCGAAATCAGTCCCATGGTCGTATTGTTGCAGTCTTTCGGCTGCCCCACCAGCCCCAAAAGTTCCCGAAACGTGAATGCTCCATGCCGAGGATTCAAGGGGCAGAAATCACAAAACCTCAGATCTCGCGAAGATAGTACTCGGATATACAACAGCGCTGCGAGCAACCAAACCGGGGACAACTTCGTCTCGAGTTCTTCAAGTCGCAAATTCAATGACAAAGCAATGAAGATCTACTCCGATGTAGATCATGCCGTGCCTCCTTGCGCTCGAAAGGCTGCTTTCCCCAACTGTCCTACCCCCATCCAGGCTCCTGGGTCATGCTAGAAGGTCCTTTTCGACCAGGAAGTTCTCTAAGACGAGGGTGTCCATTTCGCTCTTGGAAAAAGTATGGAAGGCGTTGGCGGGCGTGTTGACAATGGGTTCTCCTTTGAGGTTAAAGGAGGTATTAAGCACAACGGGCACGCCCGTGTTCTGTCCGAAGCGCTCGATCAACCTGTAGTAGCGGGGACTCTGAGCCCGGAATACGGTCTGCAAGCGACCGGTCCCGTCCACGTGAGTGATGGCCGGCAGGATACTCTGCTTCGACGGCTTCACTGGCACGACATAGAGCATGTAACGTGCTGGATAATGGCGCATCGCGTTCGGAAGGTCAAAATACTGCTCCGCACATTCGGCAAGCACAGAGGGGGCAAATGGTCGGTAGGGTTCCCGAAACTTGATCTTGGCGTTGACTATGTCCTTCATTTCGGGGTTGCGCGCATCAGCCAGGATACTGCGATTGCCCAGGGCGCGCGGGCCCCATTCAAAGCGGCCCTGAAACCAGCCCACCACCTTGCCTTGCGTGAGGAGCTCGACAACTAAGTCCAACAGTTTGTCTTCGTTCTCGATTCCACGATGCGGGATGTTGTTTTCCGTTAAGAAAGTGCTGATTTCCCCACACGTATAGCCACGCCCCCAATAGGCATGGTCCATTTGGAAGCTGCGCGGCCGACCTAACAGGGAGTTGTAAGCCCACAAGGCGGCGCCGAGAGCACCTCCCCCGTCTCCCGCTGCCGGTTGCACGTATAACTCCTCGAAGGGCGTTTCTCGCAGGACGCGGCCATTCGCGACGCTATTCAACCCCACTCCACCGGCAATGCAAAGCCGTTTCAGTCCCGTCTGTTCGTATAACTTGCGCGCCATTCCCAGCAACAGTTCTTCTGTGACTCGCTGAATGCTCGCGGCTACATCTGCGTAATGCTGATTGCGCTTGCAAATATCTTCATAGTTCGCTGGTGGCGCACCAAAATACCTCGGAAACCCGGACTTCTGTGTGTAGAAGTACATTTGCGGTGGTCTCGGCTCGCCAAACAATTCCACAAAACGGCGGTTAAACGTATGGTCGGCGGAATGATGGAAAGAGAAGTAATCCATGTCGAGCGAGAAAGAACCATCGTTGTTCTGGCGTACGAGCTTCCAGACCTTATCGAGGTAGCGAGGTTCGCCATACGGCGCCATGCCCATCACTTTGTATTCACCTTCATTTACCTCGAACCCCAAGAATGCAGTGAAGGCGCTGTAGAGCAAGCCCAGCGAATGCGGAAATTCCATTTGCTTTACAATGCGGATTTCGTTTCCTCGGCCGGTTCCCCACGTGCCTGTGACCCACTCGCCCACACCATCCACAGTGAGGATGGCGGCTTCGTTAAAGGGAGAACAGAGAAACGCGCTAGCTGCGTGCGAGAGATGGTGTTCGGAGAAGAGCACCTTCTCCTTAGGAATCCCCAACTCGGCTTCGATAGTACTGCCCACCCAGAGCTTGTCAATCATCCAAGCGATCATTGCCTCGCGGAAAACCTTCCACGACTGGGGATAGGTCTGAAATACACTCATCAGAATGCGATCGAACTTGCGGAAGGGCTTCTCGAAAAAGGCAACGTAGTCGAGGTCGGAGCCCAGGATCCCCCCGGCTTCCAGGCAAAAGCGGATCGCGTTCCGTGGGAAGCCAAAATCGTGCTTGATGCGAGAAAAGCGCTCTTCTTCAGCGGCAGCCACCAGTTGGCCGTCGCGCAAGAGAGCTGCGGCGGCGTCGTGGTAGTAGCAAGAGATTCCCAGGATATGCATTTATCTCCTTAGCTCCGTCCCCAGGCATTCTGCTACTGCCTTAGTTGCTAGAAGATTAGCCCTCTCATTGGGATGGCCATCGAACATATTGATATTCAGCTGACGATACGTGAAGCCGTCAAAAGACTTTTCTAGCGAACACACTGGAATACTGTGTGCCCGTGCCTGGTCGACGAAAGTTCTATAGCGATGAAGCCATTGCGGACTATGGACGATCCGAATGCTGAACGGTATCACCCATACGTTTGCGCCTGCTTGCCTAGCGATTGAAACAAAGCGCGCAACGTCTTGGAGATGCCTCGAAAGCAGCTGAGCGTCCTCATACTCTTTCCCAAAATCAGCTCCGGTCAGCCGCCAGTAAACAATGTGATAGTACAAATATAATTCCTGAAAGAGAAAGGAGTTCCTGAATAAAATCATGACCGGATGAAACTTTCCACCCGGTTTGAAGATTGTTTCATCTTCGGGGGTGGCCGGAAGCAAGTAATTCATATCGTTGAAAACGTAAATCAGCAGAACGACATCTGGCTTATAAATGACTGCGCGGTTCAACAGTTCGATCTCATCAAGAGTGTTCCCGCCCCCGAAGCTCACGTTGATCGGCTCCCAGCGCTCATCGGTCATTGTAACGAGCTTTTTGGCTAGTAACTCCCCGAGGCGGTCCTCAATATGGGCGATGCCAAGCCCATAGGCGAACGAGTCGCCAACGACGAGGAGGCGACGCGTTCCTGCTTCGCCAGATATGGCATGGTCTGCATCGCGCCAACCCTCGCGGTTCAGCTTCACGTAGCGACGCTTCCACAGTGCTTGAGAATTTGTTGGAAAGGGTTCGAGTTGAGGAGAGACGGCCACTTTGACTCGGCAGATACCTTCACCGACTAGGGCCAGAACAAGGATTGTACCAACTGCCAAACCGCCTTGGGCCCATTTCCCTTTGAGCCTCGGAACCATGAAGATAACCAGGGCGAGGAACAGAAACACGAGCGTGATCCATTCCAGGAGTGCGGCAGCCGGCAGAATAGACCCGAAAAAGACCAGTTCGGCAAATCGTAGCGCTTTGTCGGGGGTATCGCGTGCATCGAGAAAGAAGGCGGCGCCCCACGTCAGGATGGCAAGATCTAAGAGCTTGGCTACAGCACATCCGCCGGAGCCGAAATCAGCGTTTGACAGGCGGAGCATACGCAACGAACTGGCCAGCTCAGCCAGCCATAAAGCACTGACAGCCAAGATGAACAGGAAAAACCCGTAAGACCAAAATCCAAAGACCGCCCTATTAAAAGAGCGATATGTCAAAAGACCTGTTAGGAATAACCCCAAGCCGAGAACTCTGCCTGCCCGGATGCGAAAGAACAGCGAGGCAAAACGGCTGCCTAGGTTGCCCAACTCCATCTTTCTTCCTGACCTGAGATTCGTTCAAAACGCGAAGGCCATAGATACCCTTCCAATCGTGAGCCACTTAGAGGCCGAGGCTTCGGACTACCACTGTCTTCGCGCCCACTTCATGGCAGCCGGCTCCTCGGGATGATCTAGCCACCGGTCAGGACGACACTTCACGCGCAAGGGATCCGCAAAGAAGCGGACCGCAACCCCGATCGGCAGAACTAAGCACACGTAGATAAGGGTCAGGAGGACACGCGCTTGAAAATCGCCGATCCGGTGCGCCAAACGCTTCCAAGCTTCATACAGGTGCTTCAGCATTCGGCTTCGCTAGAATAGCGTGTAGATAAAAGGCGCGATCGCAGAACTCTGAGCGAGGATGAACAATACGCCGAAGAGGAACAAGATAACAACCATCGGCACCATCCACCAGCGCTTGTTGCTCCAGAAAAACGACAGGACCTCGCTCGCAATCCCTAAGCGGCGCTGGACAATTCGAAGAAAGCGCATCCAAATTCTCCTCGACGCAGCAGGTAGTCTACTCTCTCTGGCATACATAATACAGGAAAAGTGAAAGCAAGTAGGGGGACCATTTCTTGGCAACGGTTCTAAACTTCGGATTCAACTTCCTCCCGAGCTCCACGAGTTCTCGGTAGCCTCTCAACCGTGCGCCGACCGGAGGCCGAAACAATGTTGGCCTCGACATCGAGCCCCCTGTAGCCTACGAGAGGCTTTTCGGTTTTGCTCTGGCAGTCTGTCCCATGATCTCGGCTCGTCGCGGGAAGCGGCGAGGCTATTTGGTTTTGCCATCTCCACAGTTTCATCTTCTTGATGGTGACGACGCCAGTCGTTCCGAAACTGACAAGCGCAGCGGTTGCATGGTGGCAACCATGGTTCTATCTGAGACTCGTGGCCTATAGCTTTTTCGGGTTGTCCGAGGGGGCATAGAGTCGGCCCAGAGACTGGGTGCCTGAAGCACACAAGGCCTAACGTCGTTATAGATACTCACCCTCGAACCCGAGCGTCTCAGAACCCGACTGACCACCGCCAGAGATGACCCCGGGAATGGGATGGGCTCTTGGCCAGACGCTCAAGCTGCTTGCCGTTTCAGTTGTTCGGCGTCGAAACACTCTCCTTTCTTCCAAAGAGTCAAAGTAATTGCCGCGATCTTGCACGCCAGCGTGAGACGAGCCATCGTGGGCTTCATCCCTTTGGCCAGCAACGCGTCGTAGAAATCTCGGAAGGGTCCGGCACAGGCGCTGGCCCTCGTGGCCGCGCCTGTGAAGATGTTCTTCAAATCATGATTATGATTTTCGTTGAGACCAAAGATCGCCAGCAGCTTCTTGGACCGCCGCAGTTGGCCCTCTACGAAGCGATATTCCCCACTGGTGCGTGTCTCGAGCGCCAGGCCGCTGTAGGTCCGCAGCTGCCGCTTGGTGCGGAACCGATGAGGCGTCTGCATCAGGGCCACCAGCAGGGCCGCCCGGATCGGACCGATACAGGGAATGCCGCGCAGCCATCGCGTGGCACGATGTTTCCGGCTCTTGGCTAGAAGCTCTCGCCGGGCGTCCTTGCGCAAAAACAGCAGTAG
>JBARRP010000076.1:0-3188 GCA_049644285.1 Candidatus Acidiferrales bacterium
AAGTCCCTCGTACTTGAGGACCCGGTCCTGAATATGACTTCGGATCCCGACGGCCCGTGGAACTTCGAGAATCCACAAGCGCAGGTTTCGCAGAACACCTTTCCTCTCGGAGTGATTTCGAGGGTGCGAATTAAGCGGGGGCAGCTGATCGCGTCGAATCTTCTGCCCTCCGACGCGGCGGGTCCCATCTTTTTCGAAGCCCACGAGATCTCCTGTGACCTGGAACAGGTGAACCTGGTAGGAATTATCAATCCTTCGTCTTCCTCGATGGATGGCCAGGGCAGTCTGAAGGCGGGTCTTCTGCGCTTCGGCTCGGTCGAGGTAAGAAATCTGGAATCCAAATTGCGGTTGGAGTCGAGACACGTTTCTTTTGCGGAAGTCAAAGCGGAAGTCTATGGCGGGAATGCCACGGGTGACCTGTCCTTTGACTTGTCGGGGAAGAATGCAGGCTTTAGAACCAATGCGAGATTGAGCGGAATTAATTTGGCGCAGCTTCTGGCGGCCTTCCCGAACGGCGGCGGAAAGATGACCGGGAAGATGGAAGGAGACGTAAAGTTAGCCGGAGAAATCGAGCACTCGGTCCGCCCGCTGGCGGGAATCCACGGAGCCGGACACGTGACGGTGCGCAACGGCCAGGTGCCGAGTCTCAAGCTCAACGCGAATTTGATGAAGCTGGCGCATTTCAACGATCTCGGCCCGGCCAAAAATGATCCTTCCGCGTTTAACTTGATAACCACCGATCTGGAGTTTGCCAATCAGCGGATTTCGAGCAGGGTCATAGACATCGACGGCTACGGAGTCGATGTGGATGGCTCGGGCAGCGTCAGCGTGTCAGGCTCTGACGAGTTGAACTATCGCGGGTTAGCGGAGATTACCACCAAGGAGAGCTTCTTCACCAACACCATCGCCCGGTTGTCCGGAGCCACATTAAAAGACGGTAAGTTGCAGTTTCCCTTTCGGATCGGCGGAACGATCGATAACCCGGTATTTTCCAAGGGGAAGGGCGATAAGGACATAGACGCTGTACAAAAACATCGGTGAGGGAAGAATCAGATCTGCGGTACCCTATTTCAGAAGCGGCCCGTCTTTCTTGCCACCGATTCGGCGAACAATACACCAACATATGCTAAGGTCGCAAGGGCGAAGGAGACCCCAGAGAACTCTCCGAATGACCCAAGCGCAGAGAATCCCATTTCCAAACCGACCAACGGTGCTGTGACCGCGAACGTCAGAAGGATTCCTGGGGAGACGAGCGTGTAAGTGCCCCAGCCTCTCTTGCTTCCTATACCGAAGCGGGAAAGTAATGCAGGCCCCAGCAGCAGGGCGAGACCAATGGCCGTGCGGAAGGGGTAGCTATGCGGCCCCATTGTTGTTCCTTGTTTCTCTTCCCTTTGTTTTCTTGGCTCTTGGGTGTTCAGCGCAAACATGGGCTGCGAAATCTCTATCGCGCTGCCGCTCGTAGTTCTCCTTCATTTCATCTAGCCATTTGCCGGTGGGTGGCCCCGAAGGATTGAACACCCATGCGCATTCGGAGCAACCCCAGCCCTGAAAACTCTGTCCTTCGACCCATACCAGTTTGCGGCGCATCGCCTCCATAGCACACCTCGTGATTTGGTCCGGTTATGCTGTTGTGAAAGACGGCGTAGCATTGGTTTTCGAGCTCAACTGCGACGACAAGAGCCGCTTTTTCAATTGCCCTGGGGCGAGGTTCTGCACAAGTCACCACTCTTTGAACACACATCAAGACCGAACTGACTACAGAAGGCTTGGACATTACCGATAGAAAAGGGTTGCTGTCTGTTGGGTATCCAACGCTGGCAAGAATTGCTATCTCAATCCGAGGTCATCCTCGAACTGTTGAATGACGCCGTAGCATTCACAGGCGGATTTTTCGAGTTTCCTGCGGTTCACAATCTTCACTGCACCTCGCACGTATTCTATGATTCCCTTTTTTTGCAGTGCTGACGCTGCCAAGCTCACGGTGGATCGGTCGGTACCCATCATGGTCGCAATGAAATCGTGGGTGATCGGAAGCACTCCGGAATCCACCCTGTCCTGAGTCATCAGCAGCCACCTCGAGAGGCGCTGGTGTATATCGTGCAGTCGATTGCACGCCGCGGTCTGTGCGACTTGCATACCTTGAAGCCCCGTATGCCTGTTCAATATCAGCTGTAACTGCGGGGCCGACCGCAGAATGCGTTCTAGCGCGTTCCCCATCATTCGGAAGCCATCGCCGGCGATTTGGATTATTTCACGCACTGAACTTCTGCTCAAGCCGACTGCCAATCCTGCCCCAACGTAGCCCTCGTTACCCACTACACCCACTTCCACGGTTCGACCGTCTTTGGTCACTACAACTTGAGAAACCATTCCTCGGTTCGGGAAATAGACGAACTCGATATTCTGAGCCGGCTCATGAAGGCTGAGATGATGCGGCAGGTCGATATGCCTCAAGTCAGGACGCATCAACTCGTATTCATTATCGGGCGTTGCCAACAGTACTCTGTTCCTTACTGGTTTCCCCTCGACGTTGGTCCGTTCGCCTGCCTGTACGACTCGAAAGTTTTTTCCACTCATGTCAATCCTGAACGGCACCAGAGTGCCTTGTATTCATTGGGTGAAATTTCATGGGCTCTAAGATGGAACTCACAACTCGTTGCGCTGCTGAGATTCCATGTCAATTCGACCAAAAGAGGGGTCTAAAGATCTGTGCGAAACGGGACAGCTCTGAAGGCTAAGGCCGCCCCAGCATGCTGTTCAGTGGCATCACGCGCCTGATGCTTTCGTTCGCCGCGTGCCGCACAGTTTCGCGCAACTGTCAACGTGAGACAGGCCCCAGCCGAACCTAAGTGCTGGGGCCTGTTAATCCTCGATGCTAAACGTTTCACGGACGGGCGGGATCAGACAAGTTCTGCGATATGCCCGGAGCGGCTCCGACGGGAGTTCCGATCACTTCACCGGTTACCACCAATTCCACGCGGCGATTCTGTTGTCGCCCCTCTGCAGTGTCATTGGATGCAACGGGTCGCGTCTTCCCAAATCCCTGCGACGTCATGGACGCCATCGGAATGCTCTGGTGAGCGAGGTAGTCCCGCACAGAGTCGGCGCGTTTTTCCGAGAGTTCCTGATTGAAGGATTCGCCGCCCACGCTATCGGTGTTGCCCTCAATGGCCAGCTTGAGCGCGGGA
>JBARRP010000077.1:0-9706 GCA_049644285.1 Candidatus Acidiferrales bacterium
GAGAGCCCTTCCGCAGCGAGCAACACGATCTTAGCGCGGATCACATCACAATACGGTGACGTATACTGGCGCGCCTGAGCTTCCAGTGCAGCGCGCTCTTCCTTGGAGAGAACTATCGAGAATGGGCCTTCTCTTGGCATGAAGGAGCAATCTCCTCGATGCCAAGCATACCAGAATATTGCCTCCTAAGGCTACTCTAGATACGTCATCGTATTTATGAAATGGAGTACTAAGCGAGGCTGACGACGACTTCGAAAACGCTTGGTTCGATTCCGGGGAAGCGTGCTTCAGGGTTTGTTTTGCGGAGCTTCTAAGTTGGCATCTTGAGGAAGAAGTACGCCCCGAGGAACAGGAACACTGCGTCGGGAGTCCAGGCTGCCAGCAGAGGGGGCAACTGGCCGACAGCCCCCATCGCTTCGAATAAAGCCGCGGTCGCCCAGTAAACGATCCCGATCCCCACGGCCAGGGCCAGCCCGCCGATCGCGCCGCGCGTTCCCACCAGGAAGGCAAACGGCGCGCTCAAGAAAACGATGATCGTCGCGATCAGTGGCAACGCGAATTTCTTGTGCCACTGTACCGACAGTCGCGATGTGTCGAATCCGGCCTGACGCAATCCGTCGATGTAAGCGCGCAACTGCCGCCAGTTCATTTGATAGTACTGCCGCACCTCCCGCTTGAAGTAGCCGGGAGTTTCCGTCATCTCCACCAGCGAATAAACCTTGAAGGGAACGTATTGCGTGATTCTCGCGCCGTCGAAATCCCGCACCCATCCTTTTTCGAGAATCCACGCGTTTACTTCCGGCTCCCATTGCGCGCGATCGGCAAAGACTCGCCGGCGCATTTGAAATGTGACTGGATCAAGCTCAAACACGTTCAAGCCGCCAAAGAGATTTCGGTCGGAATCGAACAGTGCATAGTTGTAGAGCCGCGTGCCTTCCCCGAAAATCCACTGATGCGCGGGCTGGAAATAGGTTTGCGCCGGCCGGCCCTTGATCCGGTTGCGCAGTGCATCCTGCCTCTGGTTGGCGTGCGGAAGGAAGGTATCGTCAAGAAGGAACATCCCTCCGGCCAGCAAAGCGCCGGCCAGCAAAAGCGGAAAGGTAAGGCGATACAAGCTCACGCCGCTGGCCTTGAAGGCGATCACCTCGTTGTTCTTGGCCAGTATCCCCAGCGTTACGAGCGCCGCGACTAACGCTGCCAGCGGCGTCAACTGGTACACCAAATAAGGAACGAGATAACGAAAATAATTAACGACCACCAAGAGCGGAACGTGGTGGCGCGAAATGTCGCCGAGCAGGTCGAACAGCGTGAACGCGTCGAACAACATCACGAATCCGCCGAGCACAAGCAAGAAGTATGCGAAGAACGTGCGCAGCAGGTAGAGATCGACCAGCAACGGGAATGCTGTTGTCCGCACGTCGCTGCCTGCAGACCGGACCTCCGCTGGGTTTCGCGCAATCGTTATCGGCCCGTTCGAGACAGTGCCATTCGCCGGTCTCGCCGCAGCAAGTGCGCTTGTTGCCGGCGGCTTCTTCGAGCGGGCTGCGAGCGCATCCCACCAGCGCGCTATCCGGCCCTCGCCGCGGATTTGCTCGATCCGCCGCAGCAATACCAGCGCTACGATTGCCGTGATGATGTTCGCGCCCCACACCCCGGTCGGCGGATCAAGCGTGCCCTGCTGTGCGAGGTGCACCCCGGCCACAAAGAGCAGGTAGTATCCGCAGATCAAAAGCAGCGTCAGGACTAATCCCGCCGCCCGGCCTCCCCGACGCGGGCGAACCCCCGCGGTGACACCCAGCATGGCGAACACAAGGCACGCAGCCGGAAAGGCCAGTCGCCGGTGCAATTCCACCCGGGATTCGTGCCAGCTTGGACCATGCGCTTTCAGCAGATCGCCGATGGGGCGCTCGGCATCGGAAAGGGTTGTGGAATTCCGATCCGCAGCCGAGGTCACGTCAATCGGCAAATCGCTCGACCCGAACGTGGTCACGTTGTAGCGCAGCGGATCGTGGGGGTCGTACTCATGGGTGCCGCCGCCACCAAGATGCAGCTCGAACTTGCCCTGCTTCGGCCCCGCTACTACAATGGCATCCTCCGCCAACGTCAAGCGGCTGCCCGCGGCGGAATCGGTTTCCGCCAGGAATACGCCGCGCCAGCGTGTTGCCGCGGCCTCCACGTCTTGCACATATACGACAAGGTGCGGGAAGCGTTCGTCGAAGACGCGCGGCTGCACGGCATAGGGGACCTGCGACGAGCGGAGCTGGTCCTCGAGCGAATGTAAGACGCGCAGCGAAGCGGGGCCGAGCCAAATGGTAATCACGAGCGTAATCGCGGAGCTCCCCAGCGCCAGAACTCCGACGGGGAGAAGTAGTCGCCGCATTCCCACGCCAAGGGCATGGAGGGCAACAATTTCGCTGTCTGCCGAAAGGCGCCCCAGGCCGATCAAAACCCCAACCAGCAACGCCATTGGCAGTGTAAATGCCAACACTGGGGGCAGGGAACTCAGGAAAAGCAGCGTGAGCCGGCCCGCCCCTCCCGAATGCCGCACCACAAGGTCCATCAAGCGCACGAGCTGCGGAATGAAGAAAACGAATGTGAAGACCGCAAGCCCCAGCAGCGCGTGCGAGAAAACCTCGCGGAAAATGTATCTGTCCAAAATGCGCATAGCAGCGCCCGGCCATTCTAGCACGGCATCACCTGACGCACGGGAGGGCCCATCCCGGTGAGCCGCGTCCATCTCGTCATCCTTTGGCACATGCATCAACCGCAATATCGCGACCCTTCCGGCGGCAGCTATTTTCTTCCCTGGACACGGCTTCACGCCCTGAAGGATTACTGGGGCATGGTGAAGATCATGGAAGAATTCCCGCGCGTGCACGCCACTTTCAATATGGTGCCGTCGCTGACCGCGCAAATCGAAGAATACGCCAGCGGAAAATTCCGCGAACCCTGGTTTGAGCTTGCATTCGCTCCCGCCGAATCTCTCGCGTATGACCAGCGTCGCGAAATCCTCGAACGCGCCTTCCAAGTGAACCACGAGCATCTGATGAGCCGCTGGCCGCGTTTTGTCGAGCTCTACAAAGCAGTGCGCTCCGCGGGACCTGAAGCGGCGAAAATGCAGTTCGGCTTGCGGGATTGGCGCGATTTGCAACTGCTCTCACAGCTCGCTTGGATGGACGAAGAGTATCTCGCGAACGATCCCGTGGTTGCCCCGCTCTCGAGGAAAGGCGAGGGGTACATCGAATCCGACAAGGCGCAACTGCGCGCGAAACAGCTCGAGCTTCTCCAGCGCGTTCTTCCCGAATATCGCCGCGCGGCTGAGCGCGGGCAAATTGAAATCTCGACCACGCCTTTCTATCATCCGATTCTGCCGCTCCTCTGCGATACGGAGATCGCCCGCGTCGCGAACCCGCACACGCCCTTGCCGCATCCCCCGTTTCGTTACCCCGAGGACGCCCGTGAGCAGCTCGTCCGCTCGCGCGCCTTTCACGAGCGGACTTTCGGCCGTTCACCTGTCGGCTTGTGGCCTTCGGAAGGATCGGTATCGAACCAGGCTTTGGAGATCGCGGCTGACCTGGGATTCCGCTGGTACGCCACCGATGAAGGAGTCCTCGGACGCACCCGGAACATTGGTTTCTGGCGCGATGCCACCGGGTATCCGCAGAACGCCGAAATCCTCTATTCGCCGTGGAAGACGCGCTGCGCAGGACGCGAAATCACCGGGTTCTTCCGCGATCATTATCTGTCGGACCTGGTCGGATTCGTCTACAGCCGCATGGATGCGGCCGCCGGAGCCTCGGATTTGCACCGTCGAATCCGCGCCATTGGTGAGCGAGCCGCGAAGCGCCAGCCGGCGACCGTCAGCCTCATTCTCGACGGAGAAAATGCCTGGGAGTACTATCACAAGAACGGGCGGGACTTTCTGCGTCTATTTTACGGCCTTATCGAGAATGATTCCGAAATCCGCGCGCTGACCGCGAGTGAAGCGCTCGCCGCTGCCGGCGATATTCCCACCCTTGACGGAATCTTTCCCGGGTCCTGGATCAACGCGAATTTCGACGTCTGGATCGGACACGCCGAGGACGTTCGCGCCTGGGAGTTGCTCGGCGAAGCACGCGAAGTCTACGCTCGAGCTGTGCGGCGCCGCGAGCAAGGCGCAGCCGCGCCCTCAACCGCACAACTCGCGCGCGCCTTCGAGTCGGTCCTGGCAGCCGAGGGAAGCGATTGGAACTGGTGGTATGGCCCGGAGCATGGCTCGGCCAACGATACGGAATTCGATGCCCTCTACCGCAATCATTTGACTGAAATCTACAAGGCTCTGCGTCTCGAACCTCCAGATTCGCTGGCGCACCCGATCAAGCGGCGCCCCGAACGAGGCCTGCGCGAGCCGCCCGCCCAATACCTCGAGGTGCAGGTGGACGGCCGCGAATCCTCCTACTTCGAGTGGATGGGTGCCGGCTACTATGCCGGCGACCCGCAAAGTGGTGCTCTTCATGGCCGCGCAGAGGTGCTCACCGGCTTCGCATACGGCTTCGATCCCGAGCACCTCTACATTCGTGTGAATCCGGTGCCCGGTGCACTTGCCGAGTTTCCGGAATCTGAACTCCGGGTGACGCTCTGGGACGCGCGCGAAACGCGCGTCACGCTGAGGCTCCGCAAGGAAGGGCTGGCAAGCGTAGCCTTCGAGCAGGGCGGCGTGTGCCCCTTGCACCCCGAATCGCAAATCGTCGCCGCGGTGGACAAAATCATCGAAATCAGCCTGGCCCGCGACCTTTTCAATCTACGCGGGCGGCGCGCTCTCCTCCTGAGCCTCGCGCTCTGGGAGGGTGGTTTGCCGCTCGCCATCCTCCCCTCAGAAGGCTACTTGGAAATTGCCCTCGGCGAAGACGCCTTTGCCTGGCCCCTCGAATCCGCCGACCCCGTCACGCACCCCCCGCATGTCCCGTAGCTAGAACCTGCCTGGCTCCGTTGACATCTGTCCGTAACGCTTCGGGCCAATCTCGGACGTTTGTAGCCGCCTCCTCAGACTTGTGGCGAGCGCAGTCGAACCAGGCGGGGATTTCTCACGAAAAGAGCGTAAGCCGTCCTGCAACTCGCGACGCAGACCACGCCGGACACAATCAATCCCCACGGTATGCAAGCCGCGGAGCGGCGTCAGAAAATAGCCCAGGTGTAAACCCTGGGACGAAGGACGCATCACCGAATTGCGAGTCCCGGAGAGTCGACAGAAGCTATTTGGAAGTCACCTTAACTCTGTAGTACCCTTGGATCACTCCTGGGGAACACCTCACGGCGACGCGACGCACCTAGAGCGCGTTGAAGCCCTGTCGTGACGCGATGGAGTCCGAATGCGAAACGACCTGGCCATCTGGAAGTTCGGTTCGGGAATCGCAGCCGTCCGCCTTTTGGCGCTGTGGTTCATGGTGGTCGCAGCTTCCAACCCGGCTGGCTGGTCCCAGGCGACGGGATTCTATCTCTCGTGCCTCATGCTTCCCGAACTCCTGATCCTCCACGTCATTCGCGGTGACGCGCCTCGCTGGATTGCCGGTGTTGCGATACTTTCATTCATCACCAGCTATCTATGGGCGTGGCTCCTTCTTCGGCTGTTCTACCGCCGCGAGAACTGAGGTTGATCACTTACCGCCTTCTCCGTTCCTGGACGCTGCAGGCGTGGGCGCAATTGGGATCCATGTTTGGGGCCGCGCCGACCGCCCGTAGAATTCAATGCTTCCTATTGTGCCAGGATGATGCCGCGCAGCAACATTATGGGCAACGGGCCTTCGTCCAGCGCGCGGTTGTGAAACTCTGCCAAGCTGAACCGGGCTCCCATGCGCGCCTGGTAATCTTTCCGGAGAGCCAGCCAGTCGTGCAGGCCCACATAGTAGGTCGGAAGCTGAACAGAACTAAGCTTCGCCCGCCGCAGCTTGCCCTCGGCCTCGGCTTGCGTCTGGAAAGCCTCTTTCGTCATCAGGTCCATCGCTTGCTGATCGGTCATGCTCTGGGTGTGCATGCGGATGTCCAAGATCACGTTCGAAAGCAGCCGCAGACGGATTTTGCGCATCACCAGGCGAAACTTGGGATCGTTGTTCAGGTATCCCTCGTCCATCATAACCTGCGCGATGTATTCCGCCCATCCCTCGATGTATGGCCCGTTGCCGAACAACGCGCGTAGCAGGCGGCGGTTCTTGGGCTGCACGTTGTTGGCGTGCTCGAACTGGATGTAGTGCCCCGGCAAGGCCTCGTGAATACTCAGCCATTTCAACGTGTAATTGTTGTACTCGCGCAGTTTCGATTCCACTTTGTCCGCCGGCGCGCTGGGATCGATGGGCGTCACCCAGTATTGCGCCTCGGCCGTGGGCTCCAGCGGAGGAGCGTTGTGGAATCCCGCCACCGAATAAATGCCGCGCATGAACACCGGAGTGGGAATCACTTTCAGGTTGTTGCGCTCGCTCAGGCCCACGATTTTCTTCTCGCGAATGAACTCCGTGATGCTGTCCAGGTCCGCCTTGATGTGCTCGAGCAACTCGTCGCGTTGCACGTGGTTGTCGGACACGCGCCCGAGCACTTCGCTGATGATCAGGTTCTCGCGCTCGTGCGGAGCAAGTTCGCTGTGCTCGGCGTGCTCGGGATACATCTGCTTGTGCATCGGCAGCGCCAGTTGCAGCATTTCGGCGCGAACCGACTTCATTTCCTGTTCTGCGCCGTCTAGGATCTGTTCGGGCGTAACAGCCGTTTGCATCACTAGACGGAATTTCTGGGCATAGAAATCCTTGCCCAGCCGCCATGTCCGTGAGCTGTTGCGCTTGGCCAGGTCGCTCCCAAGCCACCCTGCAAAGTCCTTGAGCGCCTGCACCGCGGGAGGTGCCACCTGCGTGTATTTCTGTTGCAGCGGCGAACCGGCGGGAATCTGCTCCTTCACCATGTTCTCGATTAGGTCGATATTGCCGGCGTTTTCTTCCACCGCCGTTTGCGTGTAGATCGCATCAGCATCCGCCTGCACCTTTTTGACCTGCTCCAGGGCGTGAGGGATTTGCGAAATACGCGCCAGCACGTGGCCCACGCGCACTTCGGCCGGAGCGTAATTCTGCGTCAGCGGCAGGAACAAGGCGTTGCCGATGGCCTCCACGTAGAGGGTCGGATTGTGCCGGTAGCTCTGAATGTGGTCGAGCTCCAAGAGGTTCAGTGCGATCTGATCATCAATCAATTGCCAGTCGGCAGCGTCTTCCTTGCTCAGCGACTGGCGGTCAAAAGCGCGAAAGCGCGTTTGCCACTCGCGGTAGAACGTGCGCTGGATTTCGATTCCCGGCGGGCTGAAGTCGTCGATTTCCGCATCCAGCTCAACGATCTTCCCCGTTTTGGGATCGGTGTGCTTGTGCAACCCGGCCTGCGATGCGCTCACCGGCGAAAGCGCCAGCGAGTCCTCCATGAACTGCTCAGCCGCGGCGGCGAACTTCGCATTGCCGCCCTGGTTTGCGGAATCCTGCTCGTCGGACATATGCTTGCTCGGGGATGATACCGCCGTCGTGAAAAGCCCCAACACCAAAAGACTGAAAACTGAACATCGAAACGTCATCGCATCTCCTCGCTCTGTTGACATCCCTCCATAACGCTTCGCGCCCGGCTCGGGCGTTTGTAGCCCGCCTCTTCAGACTTGTGGTGAGGCCCAGCCGAACCAGGCGGGGGCTTCTCGCGAAAAGCGCGTAAGCCATCCTGCAACTCGAGACCCGCATCCCCTCGGAAACAGCGAAGTATACACGCAACCCAGTCCAATCCGCCGGTCCGCTAACGCCCGTCCGACAGATTGGCTCCGCTGGCTCGAGGTCAGGGTCCGGTTCGCCAACTATACGACCAAGTGGAGCTGCATCGGTAAACGCAGCGGTGTTACGCAGGATGCATGGAGGGTAGGTCGTGCAAGCGTTTCAAGCATGCCTCTGATCAGGTAATTGACGAGGACGCGATCACTTCTGTAGCTCGGTCTTGCCGTTGAGCACGACCAACAAAGGTGCGACGTGCTCCGGCTTGACGTAGCGATTCACCAGGAACCGTAGCACCTCAGGAACGATGCTGTTTCCGTTGAGGAGCGGGGGTGGGGTTGGCTTGGCTGAAGTGACGTAGCGACCGGATGCCAAGCCAAAAGGTCATGGTCAGCCGAAGGTCTCCTGTACTGTGAGTGTGCTCAACATTCGCGCAAGGAGACTGACCGACCATGACCATCGAGCAGAGTACTTCGGAAGCTGTTGTGTGGGTAGCTATCGATGTGGCCAAAGACCGCCATGAAACCTTGATCGAAGCTCCTGGATGGCGCAGTCGAAAGAAGTTTCGTGTGCAGAACACTGCTGAGGAGTTCCGTTCTTTCGCTGCTTTTCTCCACAGTTTGAACTTGCCCGTTCGCGTCGGTTTCGAACCCACGGGCAACTACCATCGGGCGCTCGCTTACTTCCTCCACTCAGAGGGATTTCAGTTGGAGCTCATCTCTTCGTTGGCCCTAGCGCGTACTCGAGAAGCCATGCACAACTCCTGGGATAAGAACGATCCGAAAGATGCCCAGGTCATCTTGCATCTCTTGAAAGCCAGACTGACCCAGCACTATCACGACCCGATGGTTCACAACCTGAATGACCTCCAAGAACTCTCGAAAACCCATCACCACGTCTCTCTGGAAAAAACGCGCACGCAGCACCGCCTCCTCACCCACTACCTTCCGCTCTATTTCCCCGAGATCGCCCGCTATCACTCTTCTTCGCGCTCGGAGTGGTTGTGGAAGTTGCTCATCGAGTTCCCGACACCTCGGAGCATCACCCGTCTCTCGAGAGACGAGTTCGTTCGGAAGGCCTGGAGCCTCGTTGGCCGCAAGGTCTCTAAAGAGCGCATTTTGACTGATGTTTATCTCACTGCCCAGGTCTCGGTGGGTCTTCCGGCAGAGGAGAACTCCGAGACCGTCGCCATGCTTCGTTTCGTGCTGCGTCAGCTCATTACGCTTTGTCAGTTGCGCGACACCATCGAAAATCGCGCCGATGCACTTCTGCAAAATAATGCTGACTATCAGCGACTGCGGCGCATTCCAGGGATCGGGCCAATCTCGGCTTTGACCATCCTCGCCGAGGCCGGAGACTTGCGTCGCTTCTCTCATCATCGGCAGTTCCTGAAATTCTGCGGATTCGATCTCGCCACCGAACAGTCGGGACAGTTCCGTGGTCTCTCACGACTTTCCAAGCGCGGCAACGCGCGGCTTCGTGCTGTCTTCTGGATGGCTGCCAGCGTCGCCGTGCGCATGCGGGAAAACAGTTTCCGGGCCAAGTTCGAACGCTACATGCGAAGTGATCCAGGTAGTGCCGATCGAAAACGGAAGGCTTACGTTGCGGTGGCTGCCAAGATCGCGCGGGTGGCTTACGCACTCATCCGGTCCGGAGCCGATTACCGCTGCTTCCATGAAGTAGCGGTGCCAAGTGGAAGAACCCATTCTGCACGGGCCGTTGAGGCGATTCCGACCTCGTAGATAATGTGCGGGTCTTCCACTTGGAAAGGACTTCGTTTTAAGTACAGAAAAGGCCGCAGCCCTGGCTGACGGACCTTGTGTTGCTATGGTGGAGTGCCATTCCTGTTGTCTGTGGGAGCCACTTGGATTTAGACTTCAACCGCGCCTGAAATCAGACGCACAGGAGATCTTCGTCCTGACTTCTTCTTAACACTCCGCAGTTAGTACGTT
>JBARRP010000078.1:0-5203 GCA_049644285.1 Candidatus Acidiferrales bacterium
GGCGCTCATATTCGCGGACCATTTTCTCGAGGGTGAATGTGCTTTCGACTTTCGCCCGCGCGGCTCGGGCTAGTGCCGCCGCGCGTTCCGGATTGTCCAGAAGCTCGCAGATTTTACCGGTCAGGGCGTCCGGGTCGGCGGGTGGAATCAGCAGCCCGGTCCGCCCGTCTTCGACGATCTCTTGCGGCCCGCCGGAACGCGTCACGACGACTGGTCGGGCGGAAGCCATGGCCTCAAGCGCCACCAGAGGAAAACCCTCGCTCACTGAAGAAAGTACAAACACATCGAGTTCGCTGAGGATTTCTGGCACATCGGTGCGAAACCCCAGGAAAAGGAAGAGATCTTGAAGGCCCAGCCGCTCGATCGAAGCAAACAAGGGCTTTGCAATGACCGGGTCGATGTCGCCGACAGCCACAAAACGCGTGTCAGGCCTCGTGTCGACCACCTTGCGCGCCGCCTGGATAAAAAACTCGTAGCCCTTACTTTGCCGCAAATTGGCAATCGTTCCGACTAACTTGGTTCCGTTCCGCAGCCCCAGTTCTCTCCTCAGTCGTCCATCACCGGAAATCTGGAACCGGTCCACACTGATCCCGTTGTAGATGCGCACGATCTTCTCCGCGGGAAATCCAGCTTCCCGCAGCATCTTCCCCACATGGTCGCAGACAACCACCACCGCATCAGCCGAGCGCCGCACCGACCCGAGCTGGATTCCGCCCCGCAGCCCTCCTGACTGAGACAATTCAATGGCGCCATGGTAGGTCGCGATCGTCCTGCGCCCGAACAGACGGCCCACCGCGCAGCTGTAAAAGTTCTGTCCGGGCAGGTGCGAATGGATCAGATCGATGTTTTCTTGACGGATCAGCCGCGCCATTCCCCAGGGCAGACGGAAGTCGTACCAGGCCTTGGAATCCACAAAAAATGTTGGGACGCCGCGTTCCCGAAGTCTTTCGGAGAGCCAGTCTTCGCGTGGTAGAAGTGCAACAGAGCGAAAGCGGCTGCTGTCGAGCCGCGAGGCCAAGTTCAGCACAACGGTCTCGGCGCCGCCGGGCCCGGCCGTCTCGATGGTGTGCAGTATGTTAAATTTCCTCATGGGGACCACCGCAGAAAAAATGACCGTGCCTTCCGCATGTTAGCTAACGGGCTGCTTAGCAGATAGAGAGAGAGAGCCTCCATTCGTGAGAGCCGAGCTCCGGAGTCAGATCGGAAAAAGCGGCTTCGGATTGCATAGCGACCGTGGCGCAGATTGCGCAAAATTCCGTCCATTGTCAGTGTTTCCACATCCATCTCAACCGCGACGTCGTAGAAAGAAGCTGTGCGATGAAAATCATGCGAGGCGATGGCAAGCAGCTTTGGATTGATCTGCTGCATCCTTCGAAACCCACGCAATGCCTTGATCGAAGGTAGATACTTACCATCGTAGCCCACATTCCAAATCTCTGCTGCATCCACTGCGAGCAAGACGTCTGCGGGACACTTCCACCCAATCCGCTTCGGATGTGCCAAAACAGCGAGTCCACCCTGTTCGCGGATCTTCGCTGCTACAGCCACAGGGTCTTTTTCGCGGGTGAGGCGGATGGCACCGAGGCCGACAATGTGGACCGGGTTGTCCGCAAATTCGATTCCCGGGATCACGCAGAATGCACCATTGGAGTTCTCGATGCTCTGTTTGCTAAGTGCTTGCACCTTTGCTTCGTCCAAGTCTTCCGCATGCTCGCCCATGGCGAGGAATTGGTATCCATTCCGGCTATAAAAGCGCACGAGCTCCTGGATCGTCATGGTGCCGTCGCGTGACAGCTTCGAGTGAACGTGCAAGGCACCCTTAACGCGCATTGGCGCCCTCCGTGCGCGGCCCAGAGCCTCGCAGCAGTTGGCGAACGTAAGATTTCATTTCATACCAACCGGGGCCTCGATCCTCGAAGCGAAAAACCTCGTAATGCATGTCTCGCTGGTACAGCTTGATAAAGTTCAAGCACGCCCGCACCTTGGAAACGCCGGATTGGGAGAAGCCGTTTGCCTCTTCGGGATGAGTCAGTCGGATCCATAAGTGATCCAAGTCACCAAGCAGCCAGCGACTCTTAACACCCAGCTTGTAGCTGAATTGGGAGGACACATTCTCGCCGTTGGCTAGTCGGTATAACAGCAGAGGGAAGTTGACACCCGCGTCGATAGCCAACTGGAGAGATCCCCAAAACCGCCCATTTACCTCCATCAATTTCGCCTGTCCATCCCGCCGATCCACCTTGAATTCCACCATTGCCGGCCCTTTCCAGCCGATTGCCTGCAGGAGGCTGAAGGACTTCTGCACGAGTTCTTGATCGAACGCAATACTCTCACAAAGGACGCTCACTCCTCCCGAAGGCGGTTTCTCGCGGAGGCGTCGATGACAGAAAGCGGCCTTGAGCTGCCCATTCCACAAGAGAAGAAATACCCCTTGCCCTTCTCCCTCAATTTTCTCCTGGATCAGGGGATTGGGAATCAACTGGTGGGATTCATGATATTTCGCCGTTAACTCCTCAGGGTCGTGGGCATATTGGACGTTCCCGGAGGTCCACTCCCCGTTTCGCAGCCACCAGGAGAAACGCGGCTTGATTACCACTGGGTAGCGAACTCTCTGCGTGACAGCCGCCAAACTCTCGCCTTCGTGGAGCATAGAGGTCGCCGGGCAGGCGATCCCCAGTTGCTGCGCTAGCAAAAGTACGTGCCGTTTGTCCTGAGCCCGCCGGATTTGCTCTTCACTAGACACTGGCACCCGGACCAGTGGAGCAAGTGCCTCGTGCATTTGCGCGACAAGCCGCGTGGTAACGTCTGTCATCGGGAGCAGAACTCGGTAACGGCCATCCTTGATTTCGTCGAACAGATATGCCTGGAAATCCTCTCCTCGCTCAAGCGGCGACGGATACCGCACTCTCTTGGCGCAATAACGGGAACTGCCTGCAAGGCTCGTCGGCTCGACACTCCCTACAGTAACGGGTATTCCCTCGCCGCCCAAGGCACGGACGAGGGCCAGCGTGGCCCGTTGGTCTCCGTCAGTAACGAAAACTGACACCTTCGGTGTTTTTCCTCTTATGCCCAGCACGCCAGCGTCAAGCTGAGCACGGCGGGCGAAAATTGACCGTCGCGGCCCGTCACGTTTCCCTCGTGGAGCACGATTCGGCGGATGGTGTAGGGATCCAGTCGCTGGTCGTACCACCCCGGGTGAGTGGTAAAAGCACACTCGTAGCCCACTTGCTCCACCCATTGGCGCACATGCTCATCCCAGTCGCCATTTGGGTAGGCAAAAGCGCGCGCATTCTTGCCTAGCTTTTCTTCCAGTGTTTGCTTGCTCAGGCGTAACTCACGCTCGATAGTCAGATCGTTCTCATAGCTGAGCAGCGGGTGGTTCACCGTGTGGGCGCCCATCTCAACCCCGTCGCGGCTCATTTCGATTGCTTGTTTCCAGGTCAGCATGGAATCGACATCGTCCGGGGCGTCTCCGTTTTCGCTGACCGGAAGCAACCGCTCTAGCACAGAGTTCCGTCTCTCTGTCGGCATATGTTTGAGCCATTCGACGATGTCTTCCAGCTCGGTGAACTGGCTCAAAACGGATCTCATCTGTGCCCGTGACGACGGCACCCTCCACGCCTTTCTTAGCTGCTCCACCCAAAAGCCCCCTCGGCGTTCGACCGACCCCGTGGCTAAAAACACCGTAGCTGGCATTCCGAATTTCTTGAGCCACGGGTAGGCTGTGGTATAGGTGTCTCTCCAGCCGTCGTCGAAGGTCAGTAGGCACCAAGGTTTTCCTTGGCTCACCTCGCCCTTCTCGTCGCTCAGTAGGGTCTCCAGCGAGACAACTTGAAATCGCCGCTGAAGATATTCGAGGAGTCTGATAAACGTCACATCATTGAGCACCATGCCGTCCAATGAGTTCGACCGTGACTGCTCAGCTTTCGTCAGCACTCGGTGCAGTCCAAGGACACAGACTTCCTTCTTACGGAATACTCTTCGGCGCAAGAATCTCCACGAGGCCAATGCGCCAGAATAGTGCAAGAGGTGGGCCGCAGAGAACTTCAGAAACCGCCGTAGTCTAGCGGGCATCGCTCACGGCCTCGTGGAAGACGTTCGCCAGATTTTCGGCGTGGCGATCCCAGCGAAATTGCGCGACAAATTCCGGTCTCGTCGGACGTGGTAAGCCATTTTGTCGATGGCTGCGGAGGATTGCCCTCAAGGCCTGCTTGATGGCCTCGGTGTCCCCCGGTGGCACAACCCAGCCAGCCTGCGCCTCTTCGATTAGTTCCTTTGCGCCGCCTTCTTGGGTCACCGCCAAAATGGGTCGGCCGACGCGCAGGTAATCATAGGTCTTGCCCGGTACAGCCAGACGAGAGAAATCTGGACGAGCCCAAAAGAGTAAAAGACAATCGCTCGCCCGCATCATCTGCAGGACTTGCTTTCTGTCTTGAATGAATCCGCGAATTTGTATGACTTCTTTCAGTTCACCTTCCTTCGCCAGGCGCAATACGCTCTCACTAGGATAGCCGGAAATGTTCAAGCGAAGCCGTTCTTTCAAGTCGGGAGATTCTCGTAGCAGCTCGACGAGAGCGGAAAAGAAACTGCCGGTGCTCTCGGGGTAAATCGACCCAAAGAGCGAGAGATGCACATAACCCGGAGCCAGCAGGTCCTCGGGCGAACTTTCGAGAGATGCGAAGTCTTCTTCAAAGAAACCATTTCGAATGACGGTAAATTTTTCAGCAGGAACGTTGTACAGCCGCCTGAGTTCCTCTGCATGTTGTTTGACCATCACAACCACTTGATTCGCATTGCGCAGCAACCGCGCCTGCAGCCAATCTTCCGACTTTCTGCGGATTCGACCCTGCGGAGGGTACCAGGGATCCATAAACTCACACACCCAGGGGATACCGCAGAGGGCTTTCAAGAGCAACCCGATGACAGAAGCCGCGCGCGGCGGGCTGGTTGTATAGACGACGTCAAAGGGCTCTTCCCGGTGCAATTGGATGGCCCTTGCCAAGCCAAATGGAACCCAGCCAACCGTATCATCCGGAAAGTAGAGCGCCGACCGCGCCAGCTCTCCCAGAGAACGCAAGTACCGATCGAACCGCGGCTGCCGGGAATCGGTTGGCACCGATGAGAGACCACCAAGACCACGAGCGGTGCTTGCGGCTAGGTCCTCCCAGCCACCGACGCGCAGGTATGGAGTCCGCACCACGCG
>JBARRP010000079.1:0-11258 GCA_049644285.1 Candidatus Acidiferrales bacterium
CTTCGGAAAGGCGGAAGTCGGACACGTGCATACTGGCGGGATCGTTGACATTCCCTTCCCGCGCCCGGTTCGCGATGCGCTCTTGGCGGAAGGTCTTGCTGAAGAGCACCGCTGGGTACCCGATTCAGGCTGGATTACTTTCCGAATTCGTGGCGAAGGAGACCTCAAGCATGCCCTGTGGCTGATGCGGCTATCGTACCTGCGCTACGCACTGAAGAAGGCCATTGATCCTCGCCACCTACTTGAGCAGGAAAGTGAAGAACTGCACTTGAGTCCTCAGTTCAAATCGTTGCTCGAACCATTCGTGCCTAAAACCGCAAACTACGTTTCGACTGAGCCCCTTCCGGCGTAGACGCCGACGGAAGGCTCGATGACCCTTCGTAGCCGCGCCCGCCTCGTCCTGTTTGGGGAACTGCGACGGCAGAAACGATGTCTGCGCTCGAAGTTGCAGCGGAGTAGAACAGCTATTTGTGCTCTATGCGCCGGAAAGTTAGGTTGATGCGTGGCTGACTCACGCCCGGTTCCTTGGGCGCTTCATGCTTGGAGTGTTTCTGCGTGTCGCCAGCCATGATTAGCAAGCTGCCGTGCGACAACCGCTCCGAAAATGCGATAGAGCCATTTTTTCGCTTGAGCCGGAAAAACCGTTCCGCGCCCAAACTGACAGAGGCGATTACAGGCCCCATCTCCGGCTCGGCATCCGCATGCAGACCGACGCTGTCATTTCCGTCCCGATACAGATTGCAGAGCACGGCGTTGTAGCCCAACTTCGGCAAGCCCAAACTGGCATAAGCCACCCCCGGAGTGGCCTCTTCGACGCGGGCTCTTAACGAAAGCAATTCCGGCATCCAAGGCAGCGGCTTGTACTCCCGCCGTGAATACGTGTAATGCGTTCCGGGATCGCCGTAGTATGCTTCGTCGCGGGGCACCGCGTGCCCGAACGAGCCCCTTCGCCGTTCCCAAGCGCACTTACTCAGCAGCATATTGAACAGCTGGGTTGCTTCCTCAGGATGGAGAAAGTGCTCATCATAGTAGATTTCAACGCCAGGAATCGGGATCAAATCCATCACTTACGCGACCGCGTTGAGCTTGCAGATCACTGCTGAACGTCACCCATCTCCGGCTGTGCCCCCGCTTGTGCCTCAGCTTGCGGAGTTGGCGGCTCTCAATCGTCGGTTCTTGCCGCCTTCTTGCCTTGGCCGGCTTGGGTTTTGTGTGGATCGTCTTTACCGGTGACCTGCTGACCCACAGCCTAAACTATTAGCCTGCTTCCGGGGAATCTCCCGGCAAACGTATGACGCTTCTGATACGCCCCGAACGGCGTTGACTCCGCAGAATGCGCGGCCTAAGATGCCCGTCCAGAGCCCGTACCCTCCGCATGATTGGCCAGACCATCTCGCACTATCGCATTCTCGACACACTCGGTGGCGGCGGAATGGGAGTGGTCTACAAGGCTGAGGACACCCGGCTCCATCGTTTTGTCGCCCTCAAATTTCTGTCAGAGGCGGTGGCGCGAGACCCTCAGGCATTGGCCCGCTTCCAGCGTGAGGCTCAGGCTGCCTCGGCCCTGAACCATCCCAACATTTGCACGATTCATGACATCGGCGAGCAAGATGGGCAGGCATTCATTGCCATGGAGTTTCTGGAAGGCAGCACACTGAAGCACCGCATTTCCGGCAAGCCGCTGCCGCTTGAGGAAGTGCTGGAGTTGGGGATTGAGATTGCGGACGCGCTCGAAGCCGCCCACATCAAGGGAATCATTCATCGGGACATCAAGCCTGCCAACATATTCGTGACTGACCGAGGGCGTGCCAAGGTTCTCGATTTCGGTCTGGCGAAGGTCGCCTCTGAGGGCCCGAACGTTGGTGTTTCAAAGATGCCCACGGCCTCCGCCGGAGAACTGTTGACCAGCCCCGGCACTGCAATGGGCACCATCGCTTACATGTCTCCGGAGCAGGCTCGCGGCGAGAAGTTGGATGCACGCACGGATTTGTTCTCGTTCGGCGCGGTGCTCTATGAGATGGCGACCAGCCGGGTGGCATTCCCCGGCAACAGTGCTGCGGTCATCCATGAAGCGATTCTGAACCGAGCGCCGATTCCTGTCGCACGGTTGAACCCGGAACTCCCGCCAAAGCTGGAAGAAGTCATCGGCAAGGCGCTAGAGAAAGACCGCAAGCTGCGTTATCAGAATGCAGCCGACATCCGCACGGATTTGCAGCGGCTGAAACGCGATACTGAATCGGCCCGCGCAGCCGTCGCAACAGCCGAAGCCGGCTCGAAGCCCGCCCCGAAATCTATTCGGTCTCAATGGGCAGCGGTCATTGTCGCAACAATGCTGGTCATCGGAGTGGCGCTTGGCGGCTGGCTGTTTTCCTCGGGTAAGGCGCACGCGTTGAGAGCAACCGATACAGTTGTCCTCGCCGATTTCACCAACACAACGGGCGATGCGGTCTTTGATGGTGCGCTGCGTCAGGGACTTGCTGTACAGCTCGAACAATCACCCTTCCTCAGCCTTGTTTCCGAGGAGCGCATCCAGCAGACCTTGCGCCTGATGGGCCAGCCACCGGATGCGCGGCTCACACCGGAAATTGCTCGTGACCTTTGCCAGCGAACCCAGAGTGCCGCAGTCATAGACGGCTCGATTGCGAACCTCGGGAGCCAGTATATTCTTGGTCTCAAGACGGTGAACTGCCGCACAGGTGATTCGCTCGCTCAGGAACAGGTTCAGGCAGCACGTAAAGAAGACGTGTTGAAAGTCTTAGACGATGCGAGCGCGAAGCTTCGAGGGAGGCTAGGCGAATCGCTCAGCACGGTGCAGAAGTTCGATACACCCATCGAGCAGGCCACTACGCCTTCGCTCGAAGCCCTACAGGCCTACAGCCTGGGGTGGAAGACCGAGATGGGAAAAGGCGAGGATGCCGCCGCTATCCCCTTGTACCGGCAGGCTATCCGCCTCGACCCGAATTTCGCCATGGCCTATCTCGCGCTCGCGACGAGCTATATCGTCTCGGAACCGGGTCTGGCAGCGGAGAGCGCCCAGAAGGCCCACGAGTTGAGTGATCGGGTGAGCGAGCGGGAGAAGTTCTTCATCGAGTCTGTGTACTATCTCTTGGCCACTGGCGACCTGGAAAAGGCCCGCCAGGCCTCTGAACTCTGGGTGCAGACCTATCCGCGAGATTGGGCGGCGCCGGTTGGCCTGGGTATCATCTACGCTAGTCTCGGGCAATATGACAGAGCTCTTGTTGAGTATCGCGAGGCACTCCGCCTAAACCCGGCGAGCGCTGTGAATTATGCCAACCTCGTCGGATGCTATCTCCAACTGAACCGGCTGGAGGAGGCGCGGGCCACGGCCGAAGAGGCACAAGCGAAAAAGCTCGATTCCCCCGAGCTGCGGCCCCTTCTGTACCAGCTTGCCTTCTTACAGAACGACGCGGCAAGGATGGCGGAGCAGGTGGCCTGGGCTGCGGGCAAGCCGGGAACGGAAGACATCCTGCTGGCCTACGAGGCTGACACAGTTGCCGATTCGGGGCGGCTCGGCAAAGCCCGGGAGTTTTCCGGCCGGGCGGTGGTTTCTGCCGAGCGAGCGGAAGAGAGGGAGACGCCTGCTAGCTACGAAGTCGATGCGGCCCTGCGCGAAGCCCTCTTCGGCAATGCAGCCAAAGCCCGGCAACGCGCCGCAGCGGCGCTCAGCCTTCCAAGTGGCCGGGATGTGCTGTTCGGAGCGGCGCTCGCGCTGGCCTTTGCAGGGGATGCAGTCCGGGCTCAGGCATTGGCGGATGATTTGGCCAAGCGCTTCCCGGAAGACACGGTCGTACAGTTCAACTACCTGCCCACGATTCGGGCTCGGCTCGCGCTCAACCGCAACGATGCTTCACAGGCCATCGAGGTGCTTCAGGCTGCCGCTCCCTACGAACTCGGGGCGCCGGGCACGTTTGCTTTCTCGCCCTGTTTGTATCCGGTCTATTTGCGCGGCGAAGCGTATCTGACAGCGCATCAGGGCCGCGAAGCCGCAGCCGAGTTCCAGAAAATCCTCGATCAGCGCGGCGTGGTGCTCAACGAAGCCATCGGGGTGCTGGCGCATCTCGGTCTGGCACGCGCCTACGCGTTGCAGGGCGACACCGCGAAAGCCCGCACCGCCTACCAGGATTTCCTCGCGCTGTGGAAAGACGCCGACCCCGACATCCCCATCCTGGAGCAGGCCAAGTCCGAGTATGCTAAGCTGAAATAAGTTCGGCACCAGGAGTGACGTGCTTATTCCGCGGCCTCTCTTGCTCGTCAGGTTCAATGTTCAGCGGACAAGGTGCCCTAGAGGAAGTCCGTAGCTAGGCGCGTGCACCATCGTCGCCTTTTTCGTTGGGCTTCGTGAGCCAGGCTTGAGCTTCCCGGAAGACTTCTGGTATGGAATCGAGGCGAGGAACCCGGCGCCACTCCTTCAGTTCCTTGTTGATCGGGGTGAGGTACTTGCGGAACGTCTCGAAGGTCACCGACTGCAAGCCACCCAGTTCAGGCTCATCAAGCAACCACCTAGCGACAAACGTCACCTTGTGGCCGCAAGCCAACGACAGAACTGCCCGGTAGAAGTGCTCCGGTGGCAGAGTGCGAAGCCTCGACATCGACCACACTGCCTTCCTGAGTGCTTGGGTAGTCTTTGTGTTTGCCGGCATGGTAGCCGGACGAGGCGCTTCGGCCTGTTGCTTGAGATCAGTCTGGCTTCCTTCGCAGGGCCGTGGCAGCTCCATCTGCGGTTCCGTCAGCATGCCGCCGCGCTCAGCCCTCCTCCGCTCGACCCAATGCAGCCGCTGATGGCGAACAGTGAGCCCGTGACGCTGCCAAACGTAGCGCACCGCCGAAGGCAATGCGCCAACGCCACGTATTGTGAGCTCGTGGCTGATTTTCAGGTAACTTAACGTCGGATGCCGCTCGGTCATCTCGAGAATTCTTGCTTCCAGCTCCGGCGATGTCTGGTTGGGCATTCGAGGCTTTTGTCGCGGCCGGGGAGCCAGCCCCTCAGCTCCCCACCGGTCGAACGCGTCCTTGATCTCGTAGAAGTGGCTGCGCGAGATTCCGGCGCGCCGGCATGCTAGGGCGATGTTCTGAAGTTCCACAGCCAGACCCAGCACTTCCAGCCGGGCTTTGATGAGTTGCTCTCCGGTTCTCATCGCGCTGAAATAGGGATTCCTGTCGGGCGGTGCTGCCAAACCAGGTTCGCATGAAGTCGCTGCAGAAGAACCTAATTTAAGTCGTATTCCCCTTCGCGTCAGCAGCCCTACTGCCCGACACTATCAAACCCTGCCTGGCTGCATCCGATATGATGCTCGTTGGAGCTGATCTATGCGAGTTGATCAGAATCAAGCGATACCTAGCTCGCGTGAACGAGACGTACATCTCACGAAGCGCTTGCTGTTCAAGTGCCACGGCCAGAGCTTGATTCGCGCTGACGCGGGGTGGCACGACGCCCTGCTCCAAGCCGATTGCCAGGACGGCGTCGAATTCCTGGCCGCCGACGGTATCGGGTCGCGCGAGCACAACGAGAGGCCTCGCTGTATCGAGCCGCTCGCCTCGCTGGTTCAGACGAACATAGGCCAGCCCTGTCTTCGAGACGGCGACGTGGATTTCCTCCCAGTAGCGCTCCGCGTGGCATACGATGCCGATCTGTCAGATGTTGTCTCGCCGCAGGGCATCCATCTGACGGACAGTTTCAGCGCCGAGACCGCCATCCCTGGCTGCTCTCCGAAGTTGAGGCAGTCGGGAGGCTGACTGGCCCTTTACGAAGTCCAAGTATGACCCGCGGTACCACTTTATTAGCTCAGGCCGTGGCCTGCCGTTATTGTATGATGACAGGAGAACGCGATGAAAGGATTCCTCTTCGGCATCGTGGCGATGCTTCTCATTCTTGCGCTAGGAGTGTTGTTCGCGCTAATGGGTTTCGTCAGCATGCGCGCGGACAATCCTCCTTCGAAGATGGAGACCACCCTGGCCGGGCGCGCCATGGACGCCAGCGTCGCACGCGCTGCCCCCAAAGTGACGAATCCCGTCACAGCGGACGAGACGAATTTGGTGGCCGGGGCTCGTCTCTATAGCGACCACTGCGCGCTATGTCACGGCGATCCGGCCCATCCCAAATCGCCGCTCGCCGACTCGCTCAATCCCCCTGCGCCACAGTTCACCAATGACATGGCCGACATGCCGGAGAACCAGAACTTTTACATCCTGCAGCACGGCATTCGCTGGACAGCCATGCCCGGATGGAAAAACGTCCTGAGTGACCAGCAGATTTGGCAGCTGGTGACACTTCTCAGCCACATGCACGATCTTCCACCCGCTGCCAAGCAAGTTTTCGCCGAAGCAGGGCCGCGAACCGCGCCGTCCTCTGCCTCCCACTGAAACATGGCGCCGCGGTGTTTCACAAACTCGATGAACCCACGCGAAAGTGGGTCGTTACTCGTGCAGGACAACACTTAGGAGGGAATTGTCAACCTGAAGTCCACCATTGTAGCGAATGAAGCCCAGTTTCCTGAATTTATTCATGAACAAATTGACCCGCGTGCGCGTTGTGCAAATCATTTCCGCCAGCATCTCCTGAGATACTTTGGGAAGCACCTTTTGCGGTTCGGATTCCTTGCCGTAGCGAGCAAGCAGCAGAAGAGTCCGAGCCAGCCGTTTCTCGGTGGAATTAAGAAGTTGATCGATCAAATCTTCCTCGATTCGGATGTTTCGCGAAAGAACGTAAGACATGAAGCGGTCAGACAGGGCACGTTCCCTGTGGAGCACGCTGTATCGCACCAGGTTTTTTGGACACTGAACTGAGTCTATTCACGCAGCAACTCCTTGCGCAAGGAGCTGCTGCCGGGCCTGGTTTGGCGTGCGGTAACCCAAGCGCTCGACAAGCCAGTGTCGGTTGTGCCGCTCACGGAATTCGGCGAGCGCCTGCCGCAACTCTTCATTCGGCACCAGGAGTGACGTGCTTGGTTCCGCGGCCTCTCTTGCTCGTCAGGTTCAATGCTCAGCGGACAAGATGCCCTAGACGAAGTCGCGGCCAAATATAACTGATGAAAACGGGGTGACGTTTTGGGGAAAAATCGAAGCGGAGGATTTCCGGCGAATAAACGGCTTGTCAGCTTTTGACGTCCGGGCGAACACCTAACTTGACTTCCGCCTGCGCTCCCACCTTTCCCCCGGCGTCAGCTGCCAACCCGCCAACCGCAGTCCGGCCACTCGCCTTCGCCTCTTCGTACTCGTCGATCATCTTGGAGGCAATCTCGCGCATCAGGTTCCGATCGACTGCATCGAACTTGGCGACTTCCTGAGCCATCGGACTCAACTCGGCTGGCGCCGGATGCGGCAACGATCCGTCGGGATAAGGCCCCGACAATGGCGCGGGGCGGCCGCGCATCCACTGTTCGCCGATTTCCAACTTCATGACATCCGTCGCTATGTCCTTTAACACGGCGAGGTTCTTGTGGCCGTCCGGAATTAGGAATTTCATCTTCCGTTCTATTTCGAGCATCGTTTCGACACGGCCCTGCTGCACCATGAAGCAATATCTGAGCATCGTGGCTGCGTCCAGCTTCTTGACGGCGTCCGTGACTACGTGCCGAATCTTCTCCGCTGCCGGCGGGAGGTCGTCCTTGCCCTGGAATTCGCCCTCCTTCTGGCGTTCAAACTCTTCGATCACAGCCTTATACGCCAATGGTTCGGGGTTCTTCCGCTCCACGCCCGCCATATTCTGCTCGATCCTCATCTTCAGGGCATATAGGTACTTCCTCCACGTGTGGAAGCCGACGTCCTTCAGCTCGCCTTCAGGGTTCAGCTCCTGCAGCCAGCGGGCTACTCCCTGAACGCTCCGACCATCTGCCAGCCTCTTAACGATTTGCTCGAAACAGGGCAGGCGGCGGAGCTTCCCTATCCATATGTGCTCGAACCGTTCTCTAGCCGTCAGTCTTCCCAGGCGTTCCACCACGGTGGCTTCTTCAGGCATGTGGTCTCCGCGGGTTCAAGGCCCGCCCGTTCTTCGTTCTGACACCGGGCAATATTCTCACCCTGCACCCCATGCATTCAAGTCTCGTGTCTGCTTTCGAAATGCAGCCTAGCAGCGTGGTCGTGGTGCACTTCCGCGCTTTCTCTTCCCCTTTCCAGCACATTTTTCTGTACCTGCTTGACTTCGTGCAGAACGATGCAGCGGGGATGGCGCAGCAGGTGGCCTGGGCTGCGGGTAAGCCGGGGGAGGAAGATGTGCTGCTCGGCAATGAAGCTGATACCGCCGCTTATTCAGTGCTGTATGTGGGCGGGATGCCATCCCGGCACAGTGGGCTGAAAAAGTGCTAACTTGTCGCCCCGAGGCTGGGAATCGGCGCGTCCGGCATCCGCGACCGGAGTGCTTTTGGCCCGTGGACGCGCTCGATCTAGCTATGCACTTAGTTGCCGTAGACTAATGATTCCGAGCTTCCCCCTACGTCTTTCTTCCAGCACTGGTAAGCTTGCTGCTGATCCTTTGAAGCGCGACACGTAGAACTAAAGTCGAAGCAGTTCAACTTTGAACCATTCACGGTGGAGTGATGATAACGCGAGACAAAGCCGAATCGATGGTGACGATGCTCGACGCAGGGTGGGCGCTGGCCGCCATCGCGGCTCACTTCGGCGTCGATGTCAAGGAAGTCGAGCAGGCGATCGTGAAGCAAGCGAAGTTAGAGCGAAATCAGGGTGATGACCGGGATGAATACTTACTAACAGCAACTTCCCCGGTTGTCTGACTAATCAGGCATGTAAACCTGTTGAACCATCGTCTTAACACCGTTCACCCACGCCTTAATCGGAACGCCACGCTCGGATTTGAGTGTCTGGTAACTCACGACTGCCACTGAGGCTGCGCGTCGTTTAGAAGCGTAGAATTCACTTCGCCGACGCTTTTCTGAGCCATTTCTCAATTGTACGTGATTCGTCCGGCGTCATCTCCGGAACTGCCTTTTTCAACATAGCCATAAACCAATCGATTTCGTACGGCGCCGCAGGATAGCCGATATTATCGCCCTCTGGATGTCCTTGCACGGGACGGTTCGAGTTGACGATGAGTTCTCCCTTTGCATCGAGAAAAACAAGGAACGGTACGCCCGTGACTCCACCCTTCTCATCGGCACCACCAAATCTCGCGTCAAGTTCCTCCCCGCCGGGGCTTTCCAACTCCGGATGCTTCCCCGCGTTCTCTGCCACGCTCAGCTTAGTCAAAACAAAGTATTTTTCCACAATGGGGCGTATCTCCGACGCGTCCAGAAAAGCGTCAAGTTGGTGACAAGGCCCGCACCAAGAAGCGCTAAATACTAAGAAGATAAGCTTGTGCTGTTGCTCGGCTTGAGCTTTCGCGTCTCTAAGGACTTGGTCTGCGGCTGGCGGCTTTTGCGCGAAAAGAACGGACGAAAGAAAAGAGCCCAACAGAAGCAACGAAACCCGAAACATGCGCATGGTAATTCTCCCGCTTCCGCCGTAGGGAAGCACAAATCAATCCGAGAATATTACCACCGAATTCGGCGAAGATATAGATAGGCATATGTTCTGGCGCGTCTTTCCTCTTGCTTGTTGTCTCTGCGCAGCGAAATTGGCGCTAGATAGAAAGCATCCGGCTACCGCCCTGAATGCCTTGCAAGCTGCTTCCCCCTTTGAGTTGGGGCTAATTCAGTTCGCCAACAACGTTTCCTGCCTCTATCACGTGTATGTGCGCGGAGAGGCCTACTTGGCAACCCGACAGGGTAATGCTGCCGCGGCCGAGTTTCAGAAGATTCTCGACCACAGCGGGATTGTCTGGAACTGCTGGACGGGAGCGTTGGCGCATCTGGGCGTGGCTCGTGCCAATGCGTTGGAGTCGAGAACTACGCAAGGAGCGGACGCCGATGCCGCCCGCGTTCGGGCGCTCGCCGCCTACAAAGATTTCCTCACGCTGTGGAATGACGCCGACCCCGACATCCCCATCCTGAAGCAGGCCAAGGTCGAGTACGCAAAGCTGAAATAATTTCGGCGCGCTGAGTTATCTGGTTGGTTTGGGAGGTTGGTGAGGTTGCGTTAGTCCTCGGTCACGAAAAATTGTGGCGCCAGTGTGACCTACAACCTGCCGCCCGAGAATGAACTTCGATTCAGAAGCATCCGGAATCTGGACATTGACGACCGTAGAAACGCTTCGGTAGGTATAATTATTGGCGTGGAATCCCCTCCAAGAATCCACCTCGGCACATCCTCTTTCACAGCGGCAGGCTGGGACGGCTCCTTTTACCCTGCTGGAATGAAGTCCCGCGACTACCTCAGTTTCTATGCCGAACACTTCGACACGGTTGAAGTGGACAGCACTTTTTACGCGTGTCCGTCATCCTCGACGGTGAACGGCTGGGCGGTCAAGACTCCCGATGAATTCATTTTCTCCGTCAAGGTTCCGCAGGTTATCACGCACGAGAAAGTGCTCGTTGACTGCGATGCCGAGTTCGAGCAGTTTGTAGAAACGATGGGCATCCTCGGTGACAAACTCGGGCCAATGGTGCTGCAGTTTCCGTATTTTCATCGGGACTCTTTCAATAGCGTCAGCGAGTTCCTTGCGCGTCTCGCCCCTTTAATGAAGAGACTCCCGAGGGGCCATAAGTTTGCTGTTGAAATTCGAAATAAAGATTGGTTGGACGCCCGATTCGCGGACGCTCTCCGCGAGCATCGTCTGGCCCTCGTCCTCCAAGACCGAGAGTGGATGCCCAGACCGAGCGAATTGTTTGAGAAATTTGACCCCGTCACTGCCGACTTCACCTACATTCGCTGGCTGGGCGACCGAAAAGGAATCGAGCAACAGACAAAGACATGGGACAAGACCGTAGTTGATCGCACGCAAGAACTCAGCAGTTGGGTTGATGTCTGTCAACGGATACAGAGGCGAGGCGTGACGATTTACGCCTACGCAAACAATCACTACGCGGGACACGCCCCGGCCACGGTCGAATTGTTTCGTGATTTATGTAGAGCGAGGGGCATGGTGGAAGCTGAGAAGCCTCGCCAGACGGAAAAAGAACCTACGCTCTTCGATTAGGGTCAGCGGAGGCACAACGAATGTCGGAGGATTTTTCGGAGATAAGCAACAAATCCATTTGGGTGCTCCTCAAGCACCTCACCGCCATCGTGGATGTTTTGAGGAACGAACTCCCGTTCGATTATTTGACCCCGAGCTGGCATATCGAGGACGCGACTGACAACTTCACCGTTGGGGTCTCCGGGAGATGGGGCGAGAGATACCACTCCCT
>JBARRP010000080.1:0-64551 GCA_049644285.1 Candidatus Acidiferrales bacterium
CTGCCCTTTGTTGTGGAACCTCATTAAAAATGCGGTTCTGCAACAATGCGCTCACAAGCCTCCGACCTGCGCGCAGAGCGGTCTGGTGTGGCCTCTGACCTGTTTCCCGCGCAGGATTCAGGTTAAGTGTATTCAGGGTTCGCCGCGCCGACCAGCCATGGGTAAGTCGGGTACGCTTGGGCACCGGAGCCGGTTGTAGGTAAGATGGTGTATGCCAGCACGGCTCATTTATCTCGATCAGAACAAATGGATTGAGCTCGCCCGGGCAGTCAACGGGATTAGGATCGGCCATTTGATTTTAAACCGTTTCCTCCTCTTATGCTGTATAGAGATGTACTGCGAATCCTTCTAGGCGCAGGCCCACCGAGCGCGAAAGGGAAGGGAACTAGAATGTAGTCCGGCCAGTGAGTCCAAACGCAGTCCATCAAACGAAAGCTCGTCGAGTGCAAGCGAAGCCGCTGCAAGCACTGACCGTAAGCGGAACCGCCCAACGAAGCCTTTGATCTACTGGGAACCCGAGAAAAATGCGTCGACCCCGCTTTCCTTGACACTCGAAACAACGTGACAGTAAACTGAATTGTTTCTGCACTGAGCAAGGAGCGCGTTGACATGCTGTTGTCCCGCGATTACGTCAGCTACATGGCCAAGGAAGTCGTAAAGCGCCTGCTGGCCGCTCAGATGATTGAGACGAAGGCGGTGGCTGAGATCACGCAGCAGGTGCGCCACGCAATGGCCGATGAGCTGTCGGTGGAAGACCGGCTCAACGAGGAAGTGCGCACAATTCTGAGCCAGCATGCGGACGAGATGCGTCGCACTGGCGCGTCCTATCAGGAAATGTATAAGAAAGTGAAAGGCGAGCTGGCGCGCCAGCGGAAATTGATTCTGCGCTGAGGACGTGGGCAAGCGACCCGTGCTACGGCGCCAACAATATGCGATTGACCCGTGAAAAGACGGTCAGAGTCTCGCACCGGATCCTCGACGTGCTCGTGGCCAACGACAACGTCGATTTCATCGAAGATCGCGACACCATTCGCCAGGAAGTCGTAAACATCCTCCAGTCGCTGCTGAAACTGGAAGAGCAGGTGGACACCGAGGTCCGTCAGAAGATCGGATCCCAGAAGCGGGAAATCCTCGAGGGTAGCGAAGAATGGGATCTTCTTTACCGCAAGTATTACGCGGAGGGCTTGAAGCGCATGGGCGTGGCAGAAGCGGCGGAGCGCTAGACGCCTACCGTCGCGCGCCTGAACAACGGCATGGAAAAAGAAAGGGCGTCCCGAATCATGGGACGCCCTTTTACTTTATCGAGAATTCAGCCGCTTAATCCGGGCGGCGCTTTAGCGTCGGCCGATCATCATCGCTAGTGGTCTGATCGTCGCCGGTGCCTGTCGAGGTCTTGTTCGGATTCGGCTCGGTCCGCTTGCGAAGCGTCGGCTTGTCTTTCTCACCGGTTGCCTGCTTAGCCTTTTGCCCGGCTTGAATCGAGCGTAGGCGGCGCTTCACAACATCGAATTCCGAAGTCGATACAATGTATTCCTCGCGTGCCGGCAGGATGGTGGCGATTTCTTTCTGGGCCGCTGCGATCCGGTCCGGGGTGGGCGGGTGCGTAGCGAAAATTCGCGGGATCGTGCCGGGATGCTTTTTCTCGTCCGCCTCGACCTTTTCGAAGAAGGACACGAAGGAGTTGGGGTCATAACCGGCCTTGTACATATATTGCAGGCCCAGGTAATCCGCTTCGGCTTCCGCGCCACGCGAGAACCTCAGAAAAGTCAGCGGCAGCGCGAAGTTCAGACCCTGATAAATTCCGTAGCCGGCCCAGCCGCCCGGTCCGAGCAGAATCAGCGGAATCGTGGCGAGTTGCGCGATTTCACCTTTGGTGGCATTGCGCGTGCCGTGACGCGCGCACACATGTGCAATTTCATGGGCCATCACCCCGGCCATTTCAGATTCCTCGTCGGCGCGGAGAAGCAGGCCGCTGTTTATATAGAAGAATCCTCCCGGAAGGGCGAAGGCGTTGACCTGATCGGAATCGATCACCTTGATCGTAAAGGGGACTTGCGCGTCGGAATTGCGCACCAAGTTCTGGCCGACCCGGTTCACATATTCGTTGACCACCGGGTCATCGACGAATTTCGCGGAGCGGTCCACTTCCTGTGCGAGTTGCTTTCCGAGAGCGATTTCGTGTTCCAGGGAATAGAAGTCGGGCCCGTGGCCCACCTTTCGGTTCCCGATCGCGTTGACGTCTCCCTCGCTACCGCTCTTCGCGGATGTCTGTTGCGGCTGTTCGATTGGCTGCGGTTGCTGCGTCTGTTGTGTCTGCTGGGTTTGTTGTGTTTGTTGTGGCGGAGCGGCGAAACCAACCGGAATGCCCAGCATCACCACCAGCGCGGCGGGCCCAATGTGCTTTCCCCAAAATTTCATCTTTACCACCTCCGCACGATTCCTTGTGCGATTATACACCCTGCCGCCCATCCCCTGCCTTTTGTTTCGATGGCAGTTCCTCGAAAAGAGTTTCACGGGTGTCCACACATTTTGTGCAAACGTGTTGACGCGTCGGTGGATTCTGTCTACAGTCGCAGAGACGAGAATGGCTCTGAAAAAGATCCAGGTTGGCCAGGTTTGGAAGAAAGACGATACTGGGGAAACGTATTTAGTTACAAAGGTTTACAACGAAGCTCTGGCCACCTTTGCCGTCCTCCGAAAGACGGGGGCCGAAAACGAGGCGCCGATTCGGGTGCACGTCGAGCGCAAGGGGACCTCGCTTGCGCTCCCCGGTTTCAGCTTCGCCCAGGAATCCGACGAGTTTTAGCACGGAATACTCAAGCTACAACTTTACGCTTCTGGGAGCCGTCGCAGAAGGAGTCACTGGCCATAGTTTTCAGCAGATTGCTGCGGCCGTGTCAGCTGGCGGCGGCGCCGTTCTATCTCCATTTTTTTCCTAATGCTTGAGCAATGGCCCGATGACTGGGGGACGCGTGGCGCCGCTTCCCGCCAGGACGACGAAGACCTCATTTTCCACGGAGGCGGAAGACTGTGACCGTGGTATTCCCACCGCCGATATCGGGAGCAACCAGGCTGTATACCCCCACGAAGCCCGAGACGACCGCCACGTTCTGCACGCCGCGGGCATTGTAGGTGACCACACCGCCGGCGGGCGGGCCACCCAGGGCGCGTCGCAGCAGCACCTTGCCGGTCCTGGCGTCCAACGCCAGCAGGTCGCCAGTCATTCCATCTGTGAAAATCAGATCGCCTTCGGTGGTCGTGACGCCGGCCACCATCGGTTTCGCGGCATCGTGCTATCCCCTTGCATAGCCGGCAAATTACGGCGGCAAGCTCCGCCGCAGAACGTGCGACTCCCAGGTTACGCCGCTGCCGTTGTGGCAGAGCCTTTGCAAAAAGCAAACAGGTCGGCGTTGATTTGGTCCGCGTTGGTCGTGGGCATGCCATGCGGAAAGCCCGGATAGACCTTCAGCGTTGCTTTCTTGAGTATTTTCGCGGACATCAGACCCGCGGCGCCGATCGGCACAATCTGATCGTCATCGCCATGCATCACCAGGACGGGGATGTCGATCTTCTTCAGGTCTTCGGTGAAGTCCGTCTCCGAGAACGCCTTGATGCAGTCATAGTGGGCTTTGATACCTCCCACCATGCCCTGCAACCACCAGTGCTCACGGATGCCCTCCGAAATCTTTGCGCCCGGGCGGTTGTATCCGTAAAACGGGAGCGTGATGTCCTTGTAGAACTGCGGCCGGTTGGCCGCGAGTCCTGCCCGGAGGCTCTCGAAGACCGAGAGGGGCAGACCGCCAGGATTCTTTTCCGTTTTCAGCATGAGCGGTGGCACGGAGCTGATTAGCACAGCCTTGGCGACACGCTTAGCGCCGTAGCGGCCCAGATAGCGGGCGACCTCACCACCCCCGGTCGAGTGCCCAACCATTATCGCGTCCTTAAGATCGAGTTTTTCAAATAACGCAGCGAGATCGTCCGCGTAGGTGTCCATCTCATTGCCGTCCCACGTCTGGCTGGAGCGCCCATGACCTCGCCGGTCGTGCGCAATGACGCGATAGCCATGCTGCCCGAAGAACAGCATCTGCCCGTCCCAGTCGTCCGCGGTCAGTGGCCAGCCGTGCGAGAACACGATCGGCTGTCCCGTGCCCCAGTCTTTGTAGTAAATCGTCGTACCATCTTTCACTGTAATCGTGCTCATGTGATTTTCTCCTTTTTTCCTTCTTTGGGATGTTGAAGAGAGAGAGCCTCAGCAATGAATGCTATCGTTGCCGTTGGAAGTGCCGCGATGCCTACCCTGGCCGCGACAGTGATTAACGGGAATTCACTTGACCGCCCGACTGCTCAAGTCCCCGGCGTTGCATGGCCAACAATTCTACATCGTCAAAACCACGCGGAACTGCGCATTGCCGCTCATCATTCGCGCGTAAGCCTCCGCCGCTTTTGCGAGCGGATATTTTTCGATCATCGGACGCACCCCGCTCAGCTCCGCGAAGCGTAGCGTGTCCTCGGAATCGGTCGGTGTTCCCGAGGACCATCCTTGAATGCTTCGGCTTCCCGTAATGAGCTGAATCGGTGTGACCTCGATGGGATCCATCGTCGCGCCCACCACCATGAACCTACCATTCATTCCCAGCCCGTTGATCAGCTCCGACATTGCCTTCGAGCTTGGCGCTGTCGCCAGGATCACCTGTGCTCCGCCCAGCTTCTGCAACTCCTCTGCTGCGTTCGTCGCTTTACTGTCGATGTACACGCTCGCGCCGAGCTTCTTTGCCAGCGCCGCGTTTTCCGGCCCGCGTCCCACAGCCGCCACCTTGTAGCCAAACTTGCTCGCGAACTGAATCCCAAGATGACCCAGCCCGCCGACCCCCAACACAGCCACGAGATCGCCGGGGAGCGCGCCGCTGTGCCGCAGGGCGTTGTAAGTGGTGATTCCGGCGCAGAGAAGCGGCGCTGCTTCGGCGGCGTCCAGGCTTTCCGGAATCGGGGCCAGCGCCTCCACCGGCGCCACCATGTATTCCTGGTACCCGCCGTCAAAGCTGATACCCGTTATTTTCAGCTTTGCGCAGTTGCGGAAATCCCCCCGGCGGCACGCCAGGCACTTTCCATCCTGACCACCATGCCAGCCCACTCCCACCCGCTGGCCCTTCTTCCATTCGGTTACACCGGCGCCTAGCTCGTCGATCACCCCCACGACTTCGTGTCCCGGAACGCGAGGGTACTGAATCCCCGGCCAAGCTCCTTCCTTGGTGAGCATGTCGCTGTGACAGACGCCGCAGGCCTGCACTTTGATGCGCACGTGTCCCGCGCCCGGCTGCGGCACCTCTCGCTGGACGATCTCGAAATCTCCTCCTGCCTTGGGAACCTGCGCCACCTTCATTGGCGCTATCGCCACTCTTGTTGTTGCCATGTTGACCTCCGGTTGGAATCTTGGCGTACCACACTTGGATGCTGCCCGGTAGCGACACGGCACCGCATATGAGCGCGTCGCCGCGATAGGAAACTATTTCTGGTTGATCATTCTTAGGCGGGGAGGGTTTCGCGGAGGCCTGGTACGTTTCCGCTGCCGACGCGTGGAAGAGAAAATTCTCTTACTAAATACCGGCTGCATTCTCTGCCCCACTAGTGCGAGTGTCAAGACCAAAGATTCGATCGAAACGCAGTTCTTTTCGGTGAACTGGAATAAATTGTTTCGGAGGGCCGTTAAAAGCGGCGACAGTAGCTTTATCACCGGTATCGAACTGTTCGTTGATGGCGGTGCGCCCCAAATCTAAGTGATCTTGATCGCAGGTGTGTCGATGAGACGCCTCGGCGAACGCCAGTCGGGCTCTGGCGGCAGACGCTTCGCTTGCAGACGCGGGACACCCTGCGCGTCAGGTCTTCTTCGCCTTCGCGGGAGGACCCAGCGCGACGGCGGCCTCGGCGGTGAGCAGCAGGAAGGTAAACGTCTCCTGCAGATACAGTCGGACAGCGGCATCGGTGTGGCTGAGATAGCCGATGGAGACGTCTTGGCCGATGTGCAGGTCGAAATCGCCGCCACGCGTGGTCAGCACGAAAGCGCCGGTGATGGCGGGTGCCCAGATGATTTTATCGTCGACAAGCCGCTTGACGTGCTCCAACACCGGGTATCCATGGTCGCTGGTCTCGGCGAGTGCGGTGTAGGCGTCGGCGCCGAGCAGCACCGAGTAGGGGCCGTTGACTCCAACGAGCCGCAACTGACTCAAGCCCTGGGCAATGGCTTCCGGGTACTCGCGCACATCGGCAGGAAGCGTCATAGTCCGATTGCTGGTCCCCTGACGGATGCCTCTGATGCCGGCGGCGGCATAGCCCTCGAACACGGCGCCGTCCTCGGTAAAGGCGATCTGGCGCGCGGCGTCCTTCGCCGGTTGCCAGTCCGAGTCGTTCGCGCCACGATCGACGTCGTCGATCGCCTGGCGGTCCAGCTCGAACGGAACACGCAGCTCGATCAGCGCCTTCACCTCGCGCTGCCTCGCGAGAATGCCGTCCCTCGGAGCAGCGATCTTCTGCAAGTGGCCCGTGCCGACGGCGGAGAGTCCTGTGCCCCCCGGCCCCCGCACGTCAACCACGGGCCGTCCGGCGAGGTAGCGCTTGAGCGTGCGCGTTGTTTCCGCTTCGATCTGAGCCCACGCCGCATCGGAAATGGGGGCAAGCTCGCGATGCAGATTATTCATTGGGGATATCTCCTTTGAGGGAACCGATGCCGAGTGAGCCCTCGTGTCGTGACGCGATGGATTGAGAGGTTTCGACCGCCGCCGGCGCGGCCGAGAGCGCCGCATCCGCAGGCTGGTCTTCGGTCACGTCCTCCAGAAATGACGCGGACGGCACGAAGAACAGGTTCCCGGTGACGGCGCGGCTGAAGTCGAGCAGCCGGTCATAGTTACCGGGGGGCCGCCCGACGAACATGTTCTCGAGCATTAGCTCGGTCGTGCTCGGCGAACGGCTGTAGCCGATGAAATACGTTCCAAATTCACCTTGCGCGGCCCGGCCGAAAGGCATGTTGTCGCGCAGGATTTTGATCTCTTTCCCGTCCTCGACGATAGTAGTGAGTGAGCTGTGCGATGAGGTTGGCTTGATCGACTCGTCCAATTCGATGTCCGACAGCTTCTTGCGGCCGATGATTCGTTCCTGCACCTCCGTGGACAGCGCATCCCATCCCGCGAGATCGTGCAGATATTTCTGCACGATGACGTAGCTGCCCCCGGCGAACGCGGCGTCTTCCTCGCCGACGAGCACGGCATCGATCGCTGCGTGGCCCCTCGGATTCTCCGTCCCGTCGACGAAACCGATGAGATCGCGGTCGTCGAAGTAACGAAAGCCGTGCACTTCGTCTGCCGGCGTAACTGCATCTCCGATGCGCCCCATGATTTGCGTCGCCAGCTCGAAGCACAAATCCATGCGCTTCGCGCGAATGTGAAACAGCAAGTCGCCCGGCGTGGAAACCGCGTGGCGCTCTCCGGCGCGAATCTCCTGGAACGGATGCAGCATCGCCGGCCGCGGTGGCCCGAATAGCCGGTCCCACGCCTCGGACCCTATCCCCATGATGCAGGAAAGGGCGGCTTCGAGATCGCGAGTCTCCACCGCCCGAAGCAGCGCGCCGAGGTCTCCGCAGAATGACCGCACGGTCGTGCGACTCTCGGAGCCCGGTTTTAGAGTCACGACCAGGAATATTGCCGCGCGAGTGAGCGGTGCGGCCACCGGCTGCGCGAGGGCACGCACGCCGTCTGCTGCATTGCGTGCGCTCTTCGGATCGGGCTCCATCGGATGTCATCCTGGCGGGGCGCACGGAATTTCGCTCTTCGAAATACCGCGCTTGCCTCGAGTGCGAAGGTTAAGCGCGGAAGCTTACCATCGTCTGCCGACGAACGTCCATGCCGCCTCCGCGCGTGGCGAATGTCTGCAATGGGTCTTTCCCGACGCATCGACTATGCCGGCGACGAGTCCGCGGCATGCTCATGAGCATTTACGGCGCGACATTAACTATAAGGTTTGTTGTTGGGCGCGAATTTAAGGTCTAGGGTGCCGGGCAGCGACGACACCCTCTGTGAATCAACCTGGGTCATTTCGCATCCTACAGAGACCGCACTGGCAGCTTCACGAGGTCGTCGATCTGCATAACCTCGCGGACGACGAAGCCTTCCGCATATTCCACCCCGATCATCCGTCCGTAGTGCCGTGCCCGCAAGCTCATCTCCTGCTCGAGGGCATCCAGCGGCAGGTGCACCTTGGAAGAGCGTTCGCGGCGTGGCGGGCGGAACTGTGAGGCGTAAGCGAGGATCGCTCTCCTCCGCCGCTGGTATTGCGCGGTGATGTCCACGGCGAGATTCGGATGCACCGAGTGATAGGCAGCCGCGTACAAGATCTTAAACGGCCGATAAGCTTCGCCCTCAAGCGGCAGGCGTTTGAGGCCCGCGAGAAAGCAGCCTTCATATCCCAACCGCGCGGCGGTGTAGTGGTCGGGATGGCGGCCCTCCCAGTAGGGAAGAATCACCGTGTGAGGCTGCCATTCACGGATTTTTCGCGCGACCGCGAGTTTGTATTCCTCGTTTACCTCGAGCCGAGCGTCGGGCAGCTCTAGATTGGCGCGCACTTTCGCGCCGAGGATTCGCGCTGCGGCAGACGATTCACGCAGGCGAGTTTCCGGCGTTCCCCTGGTTCCCATTTCGCCTCGCGTCAGGTCGAGAATGCCCACGCGGTAGCCTTTCTGCGACATTTTGATCAGCGTTCCGCCACAGGTCAGCTCGACGTCGTCGGGATGCGGCGCGATTGCCAGCAGGTCCAGCTTCATGGCGCCTCCGTAAGAAGTTCCTGATTGTAACAGGAGAGCGAGGCTTAAGATGGCTCACGGAAAAACTGCAAGAGATGCCAGGTTCTGCAGGAGCAAGGGGACTGAAGCGGGTTGACACGAGAGAAACGAATGCTATGGTTCTGACTGCTTCGGGACTGGAGAATCTCGATGGAAGGTTTGCCGCTGGCCGGTCAGGTGGCGCTTGTTACGGGCGGGGCGAAACGCATCGGTCGAAGCATCGTTGAGAGGCTCACAGCGGACGGCGCTGATGTCGTCGTCAACTACGCGACGTCAAAGGCCGACGCGGAGCAACTCGTGCAGCAACTTGCGGCCCTAGGGCGCCGCGCGATCGCGTGGAACGCCGACGTCACCCGTCGCGAACAGGTTCATGCGATGTTCCAAGCCGTTGAAAAAGAATTCGGACGGCTCGACATCCTCATCAATAATGCCGCCATCTTTGCCCCCGCCGATGTGGAATCCCTCACCGAAGAGCAATGGGATCGCATCCTGAACACAAATCTGAAAGGGAGCTTTCTTTGCGCGCAGGCAGCGATCCCATTACTTCGTCGCAGCACCCGTGGGCAAATTATTAATTTATCTTCGCTGGGAGCCTTTCTCTCCTGGCCGCAGTACACGCACTACTGCGTATCGAAAGCGGGAGTCGTGATGCTGACTCGCTGTTTGGCGAGAGCACTGGCGCCGCAGATTCGGGTCAATAGCGTTGCACCGGGCACGATTGAGTTCGAGGGCGAAGCCCCTCATGAGGAATTTATTCGCCGGGCGCCTCTGCACCGGACGGGCACCGGCGAAGATATCGTCAATGCCGTAGCCTATTTATTGTCGGCAGATTTTGTAACCGGGCAGGTGCTTATTGTCGATGGCGGGCGCGTTCTGACGTAGCGCTGCTCAAACTTTGCGGCTGACGAGCATTCAACGCGGAGCAATTTCATTAATACGCGGCGAGACGCTCGATGGCCGCGACGACTTTCTCGGTGTTCACGAGCCAAGCCTTCTCGAGCGGCGGGCTGAAAGCGATCGGTGGGATGTCGGGCCCAGTGACGCGCAAAATGGGCCCGTCGAGATCTTCAAAAGCCTCTTCGCTGATGATGGCAGCGAGTTCGGCTCCGATTCCCATCGTGCGTTTATCTTCGTGGACGATGAGGCACTTATTGGTTTTTCGCACCGAAGCGAGAATCGTTTCCTTGTCGAGCGGCGAGAGTGTGCGCAGGTCTACAACTTCCACCTCAACGCCGCGTCGCGCCATCAGCTCCGCGGCCTCAAGCGCCGTGTGTACCATGAATCCGTAGCTCAGGATCGTCATGTCGCTGCCTTCGCGGCGAATTGCGGCTTTGCCGATCGGGACGGTGTAATCGTCTTCCGGAACCTCTCCCTTAATTGTGCGGTAGAGCTTCTTGTGCTCGAAATATAGCACGGGGTCGGGATCGCGAATCGCCGCGAGCAGAAGCCCTTTCGCGTCGTACGGCGTCGCCGGCATCACCACCTTGAGCCCCGGCTCGTGCACGAACCACACGGCATTTTCCTGCGAGTGGTAGAGCCCGCCTCCCACGCCGCCTCCGCAGCAGACTCTCACTGTGATTGGACACGAGTAGCCACCGGCGCTTCGATACCGGAGCTTGGATGCTTGCTGCACGATTTGTTCCACGGCCGGAGTTATGAAGTCGGCGAACTGGATTTCGGGCACCGGCCGCAAGCCCACCATCGAGGATCCAATTGCCGCAGCGATGATGATGCCTTCGGCGAGCGGGGTATCGAGGACTCGGTCTTCGCCAAATTTTTCGTAGAGCCCGGCGGTCGCCTTGAACACGCCCCCGGACACGCCGATATCCTCTCCCAGTATGAAGACACGCTCGTCGCGCGCCATCTCCTGGCCTAACGCTTCGGTTACCGCGTCAATGAAGTTGATGCATCGCGCCATTGTTCTCGACGATCCCTTTCAAAGGGGGTCACGCCCAAACGTGGTCGGAGAGTTCCGACGCATCCGGATAGGGGCTCTGTTCGGCAAAATCGACCGCTTCATTAATCTCCGCAGTGATCTGGGAGACGATTTCGTTCTTCTTGGCCTCGGTGAGGATCTTCTTTTCGAGCAGGTGTTTTTCGAACCGCCCCACTGGGCATCGCTTCTTCCACGCCTCCACTTCTTCTTTCGTGCGGTATTTCGCCGGGTCGATCTCGGAGTGGCCGTACCAACGGTAGGTCCTGCATTCGAGAAAAGTGGGACCTTCGCCGGAGCGAGCTCGGGCGATCGCGGTCTGCGCGGCCTCATACACGGCGAGCACGTCGTTCCCGTCCAGGGAAATGCCGGGGAAGCCGTAGGCGTCGGCGCGATGCGAGAGATCTTTTAGAGCTGTCTGCAACCGCAGGGGCACCGATTCCGCCCAGTAATTATTCTGGCAAACGTAAATGACAGCCAGACGGTGGACGCCGGCAAAATTCAAGGCTTCGTGAAACCCGCCGAAGCTGGTGGCGCCATCACCAAAATACGAGACGACAACGCCGTCTTTTCCGAGTTTCTTCAGTCCCAATGCCACCCCGGTACCAACGGCCAATTGGCCGGCGATGCTGCTGGCCGGGGTGATGACGTTGAGCGGGGGGTATCCCATGTGTGCCGGCGAAGAGCGTCCGCGGTCGGGGCTAGTGGCCTTGGCAAAAAGCTGGGCGAAGCAGAATTTCAGCGGCGCGCCCTTGACAATATTGGCGGTCCAGTCCCGGTGGGATGGCGCGATCCAATCGTCCTCCCGCAACCCGTAAGCGGCGCCTACTTCTGTAGCTTCCTGCCCAACTCCGGAATAGAAATTCCCTGCAAACTTGCCCTGGCGGAAGAGCACTCGGGCCTTTTCGTCGCACATCCGGCACTTCAGCAACGTGCGGAACAAGCTCAGCAGAAATTCGGTTGAATAGGCGCCTTTCTCCGTTTCGGGTTCTAGTACCGCCCGATTACTTTTCGATGCCATCCTCTCTCCTGCGAGCACGCATCGCTCTAGATTTTTCGTCAGAAAAACTATAGCACGAAATTCTTCCGGCGGCTTCAATCGAGTTGAACTGTTTTGATTGACTGGAAAGGGGTTTCGCAGTGTGAAAGCGGGGAGCGAAATTTTCCTCCATTCTGGTGTGAGTCATGAGGGGCCCGGTTCGGCGGGATTTGGGGTGACGCTATCGAGGGCGAGGGCCGCGCGGCGCTCCGTGAAAGGCACGATGTCGTTGATCACGCAGATTTCGGGTTGCGACTCGCCGCTTGCTCGAGACTGCTCTCGATTCATGGCGGCGAGACTATTGAGAAGCAACTGGCAGATGTAGGCGAGAGCCACCGCGTCGCGGCGGCGGATGCGATTGCGGGCAAGCTGCTTGAGGAGATTGCCGAGGAAGAGGTTGACGGAGGCGGCGGAGGTGAAGTCGTCGATCCCGGCGAGCAGCTCGGCGGCGACGGCTTCGTCGCTGGGTTGGGAGGAAGAGCGGCGAGCGTGATGGACGCAGAGAGTGGAGTCGCCGGCGGGGAGCAGGCGGCAGCGGTGGCTCGGGCGTTGATGTGCTGGCAGGTATGTCCGAGTCTGCGTGAGAACCCATTTTCGGTGCCCTCAGCGGCTAAAGCCGCATTGATTTGATTGTGCTTGCGGCACGGCTGTGGATTCGGGTCGCCACGACGCCCTCACCACAAGAAGCCGTGCCCTGACGAAAATCGGAGTCGTGCGTTTGCCTGCATTGAGGCGCTGGGGTAAACTCCATGGCCGATGACGGGTACTGCTCCTATTGTTGGCCGCACCATCTCCCACTACAGCGTGCTGGAAAAATTGGGAGGTGGAGGTATGGGCGTGGTCTACAAAGCCAAAGACCCGCGCCTCGGGCGAAATGTTGCGCTGAAATTCCTGCCTGACGACATTTCACAAGATTCCCAGGCGACCGAGCGATTCCGCCGCGAAGCGCGGGCTGCCTCCGCGCTCAATCATCCGAACCTCTGCACGATCTACGATATTGGGGAATTCGAGGGCCGGCCGTTTATCGCCATGGAGCTGCTCGAGGGTCGGACGCTCAAACACCGGATTGAGGGGAAGCCGATAGAAATATCGGAGCTCTTGGAGATCGGCATTCAAATCGCGAACGGGCTCGATGCGGCACACACGAGGGGCATCGTGCACCGCGATATCAAGCCCGCGAATATCTTTCTCGTGGAACGGGGGCAGGCGAAAATTCTGGATTTTGGCCTGGCGAAGCTGACTCCTGCGCAGCGGCCGGCCGCCGAATCGGTGGGCGCCACATCCATGCGCACGCAGACGCATGGGCTCAATGAAGAGGACCTGACCAGCCCGGGCAGCTCGATGGGCACGGTCGCGTACATGTCGCCGGAACAGGCGCGGGGCGAAGAGCTGGACCCGCGCTCGGATTTGTTTTCGCTGGGTGTGGTGCTGTACGAGATGGCTACCGGGTCGGTTCCGTTCTCCGGCCCGACCACGGCGGTGATCTTCGACGGAATCCTGCATTCCGCGCCGGCGCCTGCGAAGGAACTCAACCCGCGCCTGCCGGTGGCGATGGAGAGCATTCTGGGCAAGGCACTCGAGAAGGATCCTGACCTGCGGTGCCAGACGGCTGCCGAACTCCGCGCCGACCTGAAGCGCATCAAGCGAGACCTTGATTCGAGCCGCCGCCCGGCGCCTGAAAAGACCGAGGCGTCGGATGCGGCTACGGCTCGCGCCGCGCCGACGAAGAAGTCGGTTGCCGTGCTCTATTTCGAAAATCTGAGCGGCGCCAAGGAAGACGAATACCTGCGCGACGGCATCACTGAGGACATCATCACCGAGCTCTCCAAGATCCGGGGACTGAACACCTTTTCGCGCCCCACCGTTCTGGCCTTCCGGGACAAGCCGGTGACGCCGGCACAGATAGGCCAGCAGCTCGGCGCTGCTTATGTCCTCACCGGCACTTTGCGCCGCGCCGGCGCACGTCTGCGCATCAGCGCCCAGCTCGTCGACACGCACACCGATTTTCCGCTGTGGTCGGAACGCTTCGACCGGGAGATGAAGGACGTCTTCGAAATACAGGACGAAATGGCGCGCAAGATCGCCGAGGCCCTGCGCGTGACACTTTCCCCGCAAGAACTGGAGGCACTGGCCGACAAGCCCACCGAAAACCTGCAAGCCTACGACCTGTACCTGCGCGGGAAGCGCTACGCTCGGCGGCTGACCCGCCAGGACGTGGAGTTCGCTCTGCAGATGTTCGAAAACGCGGTTGCGCTTGACCCCAGCTTCGCGCTGGCCTATGCCGCCTGCGCGAACGCCTGCGCGATGTACTACTCCTTCTTCAGCCGCGATCCGGTGTGGGTGGAGCGCGCGCGGGAGGCTTCGGGAAGGGCGGTGGCGCTGCGCTGGGACCTGCCCGAAACGCATGTCAGCCAAGCCTGGGTGCTCTACGCCGCCGGACTGTATGACGAAGCGGTGCGCATGGTCAAAAAGGCTATCGAACGCAAACGTGACTGCGACGGCTCCTATTACTTGCTGTGCCGCGCGCTGTTTGCCGCGGGACGCTCACAGGAAGTTCTGGACGTTTCGGAATCGGCCATCGAAGCGAGCGGTGAGGACTACAACGTATATGTGCCCATCCTGAATTCTCTCGGCACCATGGGCAAAGAAGAAGCCAGACGCAACATGGCACTCAGGGTGATCGTCGCGCTTGAGAACCACTTGAAACAAGTGCCCGAGGACGCGCGAGCGCGCATCCTGCTGGGATCCACCTACGCCAGATTGGGACGGGAGGAAGACGCCTTGCGCGAACTCAACCTGGCCGTCACCTTGCGCGCCAACGAAGCCTCGATTCTCTACAACGCGGCTTGCGTCTACTGCGGCCTGAACAAAAAGGCGGAAGCCCTGGATGCCCTGCGCAAAGCTTGGGAAGCGGGTTCCAAGGATGCCGTGTGGACGCGCCGCGACCCGGACCTTACCCTTCTTCATGGCGACCCGGAGTTTGAGCGCCTGTACCCGGAGAAGCCCGCCTCACCGCCCGCCTCCGTCTCCCAGTAGTTCGACTCGATCTGTTGAGACAGGTGTCGGATAACTGCTCATCGTCGATCATCCGAAGAAATGGATCTGGAGCAGCTATTCTTTCTATGCTCGGGGACTCACTGCGCCAGAGGCGGATGCGGCAGTCGAAGCGCGCCCGAAGCGAACTTCTCGATTAGATCTCGGTCGGCGGCGAGAAAGTCCAACCTCACGAGCTGCGAAGGCTCCCGCCAGAGAATCTGCTCGAAAGCGAGGTTTCGGATCGCCGTGTTTTCGAGCGTTGCCGAGAAGAATGTCAATTCCAACTCCTCCGCCATCTCGGAGTATCGGTGACGGGTGCGATAGATTTTGTCGCCGATCCGGGCGGCGACTCCGAGTTCCTCCTGCAATTCGCGCGCGAGGGCTTTTTCGGCGGTTTCCCCGGGTTTGACTTTGCCTCCGGGGAATTCCCATTTCAGGGGAAACGCTGAGTCGCAGCGGCGTTGGCAAACCAGGAGTTTGCCATTCGATTCGATGATCGCCGCGACCACCAGGAGCATGCGTCTCTCGCGTTTTGGGGTGGCAGTTCGCCGGTCCACCGCAGGATTCCGGCGGAGCGGACCGCCATCTGTTTATCGCCGCGCCAATTCCGGGTGAATGGCGCGCAAGAGGGCAAGGACGCCTTCCATCAGGGGCGGTCCGGGCGTGTTCAACAATTCATCGCGAACGACGATGACCCGCCGGTTGCGCACCGCCGGTAGATCCCACCACGCGGCTGTTTCGTAAACGGCTCCGGACTGGGCGCGGTCGCCCGTGGCCGTCCAGGCAAGCACGATAATTTCGGGGCGTGCGCGCGAAACTTCTTCGTCGCTGATTCGCTGACCTGCGGGAACCGCCATCTCTCCCCCCGCAAGCTCGACCAACTCGCCCACCCAGGGCGGGGAACTGATTCGTGGCTTGGGCCACGCCTCGCAATACACTCGAGGGCGCCCTCTCGCGTGGCGCGCAACTTTCGCGACGCGCTCAAAGGCACGGTGCATTTGGCGGGTCAATCTCTCCGCGGCGTGGCTGCGTTCGAGGAGCCTTCCAAGAAGTCGAATGTCGGAATCAATATCGGAGAGCGAGCGAGGATTTGTGGCCAGCAACGCCACCGGCTGTTCGAGCAAGCGCGCAACGGTTTCGGTCTTGAAGGGAACCGAGCCGATGAGCAGCGTGGGCCGAAGCCGGATCACCTGCTCAATGTCGAGGGCCCAGCAATCGCCGACCGCGGGGCGTTTCCCGACTCTGGCCACATCTTTGCACCACTTGCTCACTCCCACGAGCTCTCGCTGCGCACCGATCGCCAGCAGGATCGAGGTGACGCTTGGCGCGAGTGAGACGATGCGTTGCGAGGTCCGGGGAGCTGAACGCGCCATGAGAGGCCCATTCTACCCGGAGGGTGTCTTGTCCGACAAGGAGCGGCCGATTTCTCGTTTGCGTTCCGTTTGACTTCGGCTGGCGACTCTGCCACGATCTGCCGAATTCCCTCTTTTGAAAGGAGGTACGCATGCCTCTGTATTTGACCCAAATTGCCTACAGCCAGGAAGCTTGGCAAGCGTTGATCAACAACCCTCAAAACCGAATCGAAGCGATTCGCCCGGCGATTGAAAAGCTTGGCGGAAAAATTGTGAATGGATGGTTTGCGTTCGGAGACTACGACATCGTGTCGGTCCTCGAAATGCCCGACAACGTAGCGGCGGCGGCCATCGCCATCGCGTTCGCAGCAGGTGGCGCGTGCAAGGCGGTGAAGACCACGCCGCTAATGACGACAGCCGAGGGAATCGAAGCCTTGAAGAAGGCGGGGACTTCCGGCTATCGTGCAGTGTCGGCCGGCCGTTAGCAGTCTCGAACTGGGAAGGCGGGAAAACATACACCAGGAAGTCCACCGAAAAGAAAAACGGGTGGCGGGTCAGTTTGCGAGTGAAAAGAGCGCTACGCTCCCTCGCTAAGCTCCCGCCACTTCCGATCCGCCAGGACCATGGAGGTTTCAATCTGGCGTTCGGGCACGGTCCAATACATTTTTAGCAGCCGGTCCTTCTCCTGGGGACCAACTATTTGGAAGCCGTATCTCTCGTAAAAGTGGATCGCCCAGACCGCATCCGCCCACGTGCCGATCAAGACCGGACCGTTCGCCAGCCGCAGCAAATGAGACAGCAAGTGCGCACCAAACCCGCGCTTCTGGCTGCTGGTGCGAACATAGGCATGTCGGATGAGGGTTACGTCCTGGACCCCTTGAATGCCCATTACGCCTACCAGGTCCCCGGCCTCCTCGTAGCCCAGAACACAACACCGTCGTCGATTTCATGCCGCAGTTTTTCCCGAGTCATGTACGGTTCTGTCCAGCGATCTGCAGGGATGATCCCTTTATAAGCCTGCGCGCCATCGTTGATGATGGTCCAAATCAGGTTAAAATCGCGGTCGTCACAGCGGCGGATCATGAGTACTCAGCCTCCTAGCCTGGGATCCCGAGATTCATCCTGGGCGCCAGACGATCATATTGGTTTGCGCTGGAATCCAAGCTATTGCTCCCGCGAAGTGCGGCTTTCAGTAACTTCGTCACCGCGGCAAATTAGCCCACTAGCGAAAAACGCGCCGGAGAGAGCGACTCTCCGGCGCGTTTTTGTCTAGGATTTAAGTTACTGATTCTTTTCTACGACCTTCAGGCTTGGCTTCGGAACCTGCCACAGCACTTTCACGTCCGGAGCATCGTTGGGATAGAACATCGTTGATTTCTTCCCGGAGGGTTGAAGAACGATGTCGGCCCGGCGGTTGTAAGCGTAATAGTTGCCGGTCTCACCGCGGCGGGGCTTGGCCGGCGCCTTGTTCGGGTTGTCTTCTTCGAGTTTTTTGACCTCTTTACGATCGAGCTGCTGGTCTTTCCCGTACGCCGCCGTTTGCACTTTGTCCGCCGCCACTCCCTGAGTGACCAGAAATTCCTTGATGCGCGCGACGCGCCGCTCGCTCAGTTCCTGGTTGTATCTCTTCGAGCCGCGCACGTCGGAATGGGCGGCGATGGCCAGCTTCGCATCCGGGTCATACTCGAGATACTTCTTGAAACCGGTCGCAGCCGTCGTGAGCGCGTCCTGCTGGCTCCTCAGCAAGCCGGCTTCGGCATGCCGTCTATCGGGATAATCGGTGGGATAGAAGATGCTCGCGAGAATCACTTCAGGGATCGGTTCGATTGAGCCGGTGATGTGCAGCGCGGCAGTTTGCGTGGCCGTGCCGCCGCAAACGTTGGAGGCATTTAACGTGTAATTGGTGGTTTCGTCCACCGGGCCATTCGCGGTCTGCTTCGGGTTAGCCTGCACGGTCTGGGTTCCGCTCGGGCTCACGCTGCCAATCGGATCGATCGCAACGGTGCTGGCGTTCGAAGTGGACCAAGTCAACGTTGAGGAACCCTGCTCGATGACCTTGTCACCAATCCGGCGATAGCGAACTTCCGGCGGATTGAGCGAGATCGACGACTGAATCACGATGTTGACATCGAGAGTTTGACTTCCCTTGGCAACGCCGCCGGGGCCAGTCTCGGTCAAGTCATAGGTGGTGGTTTGATGCGGCGAAACTGACTGGTTACCCGACGTCGCCACGTCGCCGATGTTGCTGATATTGGCATCGACCGCGTCGGTGCCCGACCAGCTCAAGTTCGAAGATTGGCCGCAGTCGATCTTCGGATTGTCGGCCGAGATCTTGACGTTTGTAACCGGCGCCACCGCCACGGTGGTGCTGGCAGTGCCCGCCTTGAAGCGGGGCAGCGGCGACTTCTTCATCAGGGATGTGCCGCGCTTCCACTCCTTGGGTTGGCTGACAGCATTCTTGCCGAGATCAATCGTCACCGCCTGATTGGCAGCAACGGTCACCGGACCGGACCAGATCTCCTTACCATCACGGGTGACGGTCACCTGATGCGTCCCTGGGGGAACCAGAAGCTCCTGATGCCATATCCAGTCCCAGTCGAATTCGTCCACATGCCCGACGAAGTAATCGGGTTTCTTGCCATTCAGGAGGACCGCAGCGCGGCGGTTACCGTTGATCCGGATGCGGCCCCAAGGACCTGCGACGGGCCCACCATAGGCCTCCAGCGGCACATCGAGGTTCGTGGTCTTACCGGCCTCTATATCCACATCCTTGGAGGTGATCTTGTACCCGTAGTTCACGACAACCACGGTGTGTTTGCCGGCGAAAAGCGTCATTGTGCGACTGCCTTCGCGAATTGCCTTCCCGTCGACGAAGACGTAGGCCTGCTTCGGCGTGACGTGGATCTTTAACTTGCCATCCTGGGCGAAAGTGGGGGCCGCGAACAGCACAAGCGTTGCGGCTAAAGCAGCGAACAAGGAGCAAAGACGTCGCATGAGCATTTCTGTAAGCCCTCCTTCGGGCCGTGCTACTTTAGAATGACTTCCTGGGAACCGATTGCCGGAACTGGCTGGACGGCATAGCGTACCGTTCCAAGTGCGGGCGTGTCAATCACATATCAAACGAATTTCATATTGCTCATGGCATCGCGCAGCCCCGCGATTCCTCGGGTATTATACTCTGGACATGTACAGCCCGGCAGTTCTCGATCATTTTCAGAATCCGCGAAACGCGGGGGAATTGTCGGGCGCGACGGCGACCGTGGAGGTGACAAATCCTGTCTGCGGCGACATTTTGCGACTCGCGGTGCGAATCGAAGATGGGCGAATCGCTGAAGTGCGCTTCAAAGCGATGGGATGCGTCACCGCAATGGCGTGCAGCTCACTTCTCACGGAAACTTTGATCGGAAAAACGATTGGTGAAGCGCGCTCAATTACCGCTCAGAAAATCTCCGAGGTACTGGGAGGACTCCCCCCGGCAACTTTTCATGGCAGTCAGCTCGCCGCCGATGCCGTCGAAGCAATCCTGGCCAAGTTGGCATAGTTGCTCGAGCGTGAATGGAGCGCGTTGCTTACGGCATCTGGAAGCAGCCGCTATCGAGGATCTTCGCAACCCAATCGGCGTGGGGGAGACCGCAACCGGAAAGAGCCTTAAGCTCCCTGTCCACGTCATACTCGACGCGCCGGATTGCTGGCTTGGACTCATCCAGCAAGAGATATGCGGCGCGGCGATCGCCGTCGTAAGAAAGACTAGCGCTGCCTGTGTTGGCGACGATCATTCCTGGAACGCTGCGAATGTATGAGCGATGGATATGCCCATAGACGGCAATCGGCTGGCCGAGCGGTCCGTAAACCGACTCCAACTCGGCATCGCTCGCTTCCGGCATGGGTGCGCGCCAGGGACTCTCGGGACTGGCGTGCACGAGCACCATCGGAGCATGAATCTGAATGCGCGGCAGGGCGCGCAGCCATGCGAGCCTCTCTTCTTCCAGCGCTTCACAGGTCGCCGTTGCCATCTCCTGGATCGCAGCGAAAAGGGGTTGCAGCTTGGGCGATTGATTCGCAAACTCCTTCAGCGACTCGGGCGTCGAAAGCATTTCATCCGTATTGCCAACCACGCCTTGCCAGCCGAGATCGCGAATGCGATCCACAATCTCCGCGGGACTTGCTCCTCCGTCAGCCAGATCGCCGCCGTGGAGGATCAAGTCGGGAGAGGTTTGCCGCAGATCCGCCAGGACTGCGTCAAACGCGGTCCGGTTGCCATGGATGTCGGATACGATTGCGATGCGCATCACAGTTCTCTGGTACCGAGCAGCGCCACGCTATCACCCATCTCCCACAGTTTGGCAGTGACTCCAGCCGCCATCAAACCGACCCACTACCCTTTTCCGATAGCACGAGCGAAGGTATCTGGATCGTTCAGATTCAGGATGACACCCTCTTCCTCGGTAGGCACCTCCGCAATCTCGCCGACGTGGGACCAGACTACTTGGCGAGCGCCAACGTCGGGGGAAGTCGCGAGCAATTCCTCATAGAGCGTGCAGCGAAAGATTACAGGGTGTCCGCGCCGCCCCAAGTGCGTCGGCAAAACGATGGCTTTGCCGCTCGAGTCGAATTCCGCGATCAGCCGAGCGACCAGGTGCATGGAAATCAGCGGATGATCCACGGGGCAGATGAGAATCCCTTCGGTGAGCCCAGGCGGAACGCTGCGCAGAGCCGCGTGAATCGAAGTGAGCTGGCCCTTGGGCCAATCGGGGTTCACGATGACTTGCGAAGCAGGAACCGCCAATTGCATTCGAATATCCTCAGCGCCGGCGCCGAGCACCACGCGGGTGAATCCAACACGCGGATGGCGGGTGGCGCTGAGCAGGTGTTCGACGAAGCTGAGACCCCGATAAGGCAGAAGCGCCTTCGGCTTGCCCATCCGGCGGGATTCGCCGGCAGCGAGAATCGCAGCGGCGAGCATTGTTACCTCACTCGTGCTTCAGTGCTGGAACCTCGTCGATCTTGACGGCTTTGTGGGGAAGATTTTCGGCGTTGCGCCGGAGGGCGATCAACTCGGCAACGATGCTGACGGCAATTTCCTCCGGGGTGAGCGCGCCGATCTCGAGGCCCACCGGGGCATGGACGCGCTCGAATTTCTCAAGGGGCTTTCCCTGCTTTTCGAGAGCTTTGTAAACCGCAAGCACTTTGCGCTTGCTGCCGATCATGCCGATGTAGCGGGCCGGCGTCTCCACGGCCCATTCCAGCACGCGCATGTCGTCTTTGTGGCCGCGGGTCACGATGACCAGGAAAGTCGAGGCATTGGGATGAATCTTTTCGAAGGCCTCTTCATAGGAAGTGAAAATCGGCGAGGCCATCGGGAAGCGCTCGGCGTTGGCGAAGCTTTCCCGGTCGTCCACCACGCCGATGGCGAAGCCGGCCAGATGCGCGACGCGGGCTACCGCCGTCGAGACATGCCCGCCGCCGAAGAGGTAGAGCATGGGCTGGGGGAGAATGGGCTCGACGAAAATCTCGAGCGTGCCGCCACAGATCAAGCCAGAATCGTAGGCGGCTTCATTGTTGAGATTGAAGACCATCTTCCGGGGATTCTCCAACTTGATCACTTCTTTCGCCGCCGCCCACACTTCGGCTTCAACGCATCCGCCGCCTACCGTTCCGGCGATCGAGCCGTCTTCGCGCACCAGCATCCGGGAGCTTTCAAAGCTGGGGATGGAACCATTGGTGTGGACAATGGTGGCAAGGGCGCCGCGCTGGCCAGCCCGTCTCATGCGCACGATTTCTTCGAAGAGGTCCATTGGAATGCCGGTACCAACAAGGGTACGGCGCTGGCCGAGCGGTGTCAATCAGCCGGGCCGCCAGCGCGAATTCTAGACACGTTTGAAGGTGGATGATAGCTTGAAGCGCGGACGCAGACTCATAACGGAGGACTGAATGAATGCAATTGTTTTCTCCCACCACGGCGGTCCGGAAGTGCTCCGCTATATGGAAGTGCCGGAGCCGTGCGTCGGCGCCAATGATGTGTTGGTGCGGGTGCGCGCCTGTGCGCTCAATCACCTCGACTTGTGGGTCCGCCGTGGCATGCCTGGAATTTCGATCCCCCTCCCCCATATTCCAGGGAGCGATATTTCGGGCGAAGTGACGCGAGTGGGAGCGAACGTCACGCGAGTACGCGTGGGCGAAAAGGTGATCCTCGCGCCGGGAATCTCGGATGGGTTATGCCAGTATTGCTTCAGCGGGGCCGACAACATGTGCCGGAAATACACGATGTTCGGTTACATGGTGGATGGAGGCTGCGCCGAATACGTGGCGTCACCCGAAGCCAACGTTATCCCCAAGCCGGAAAGACTCTCCTTCGAAGAAGCGGCAGCGGTTCCGCTGGTATTTCTGACAGCCTGGCACATGTTGATCGGTCGCGCGCGGCTTCAGCCTGGCGAAGAAGTTCTCATCCTCGCGGGCGGCAGCGGGGTTGGCAGCGCAGCCATCCAGGTCGCGAAGGCGATCGGGGCGAGGGTTCTGGCTACGGTGGGCTCGGAAGAGAAAATCGAGAAGACGCGAGCGCTTGGCGCTGACGAAGTGATCCTCCACACCAAGCATTCCATTCTGGATGAGGTAAAACGCCTGACGGCTCGCCGCGGCGTGGATGTGGTCTTCGAACACGTCGGCGTGGCTACGTGGGATCAGAGCATCGCAAGCCTGGCTGTGGGCGGGCGACTCGTGACGTGCGGTGCGACCACGGGATACGAGGGCAAAATTGATATCCGCTATCTCTTCACTCGTCAGCTTTCAATTCTCGGCTCGTTCATGGGCAGCAAGGGGGAGCTCTACCGGGTGCTCGAGCTAGTCAGCCGCGGCCAGGTCCATCCGGTGATTGACAAGATCATGCCTCTCGCCCAGTGCGCTGAAGCGCACGAGCGCCTGGAGCACCGCGAGCAGTTCGGCAAGATAGTTCTCGTACCCTGATGAGTGCGCGGCAGGCGGATTGCGCGCGCGGATGCATCGTGCGAGAATGACTTTGTAACCGGAAGGGGTCAATGGCAGTCGAACTTTCGCACGGCGTAACGCTCGAAAAGCCGGGAGAAGATGCCAACTTCCTGAAGGATGAGGGCATTCTTTTCGCGCAGCTCGATAAGGTGGTGAACTGGGCGCGGCGAAGCTCCATCTGGCCGATGTCATTCGGACTGGCGTGCTGCGCGATTGAAATGATGTCGATGGCCGCGTCGCGATTCGACATCGCGCGCTTCGGCGCCGAAGTCTTCCGTGGTTCGCCTCGGCAGTCGGACCTGATGATCATCGCCGGCCGGGTTTCGGTAAAGATGGCGCCGGTGATTCGCCACCTCTACGAACAAATGCCGGAGCCCAAATGGGTGATTTCGATGGGCGCCTGCGCGACCTCCGGCGGGATTTTCAACAATTACGCCATCGTCCAAGGCGTGAATCAGGTGATCCCGGTGGATGTTTATGTCCCCGGCTGCCCGCCGCGGCCGGAAGCGTTGATCTACGCCATCATGCAACTGCAAAAGAAGATTGAAGGCGAGAAGGGAAGCTTCAGGAAATCGCTCAACTTCGGTTAATAAACGACATTCGAAGTTCGGGGTTGACACCGCCCGCTGGCATTCAGCGGGCGTTTTTGTTTGCCACTGAGGTTGCGGCGGCTGTAGGGGTACGCCGCGCCCAGCGTGCCGCGCCCGACGCCCACTCGCAGATTCTAGGTTTGCTGTGCTTCAAAGGGCAATTCCACGACGGTCGCCGTACCGCCGCTGGCGCATTCCACGCTGCTTCCGGTGGAGTTGTGCTCGCGGCGGAGATAACCCATCCCGATTACGCCGGCGAGGGCTGGCGAGAATGCGGCACTGGTAACGTGGCCTACGTCGTGACCTTCCGCGAGGAGCTTCGCACCTCTTTCGGGTGGAATGCGTGACGTAAATCGGAGGCCGACAAGACGGCGGTTTACGTGGCCACGGGACCTCACGCGTTCCACGATTTCCTGCCCTGTATAGCAGCCTTTGGAAAAACTGATGTGCGTGGATTCCAGTCCGGCCTCGTGTGGGATCACGGTGTCGTCGAAATCATAGCTGAACCACGGAATCCCCGCCTGAATCCGCAGGGCATTCAGCGCCGCGTAGCCGACCGGACCGCCACCCGTGGGGCGCGCGGCGTCGAGTAGCACTCTCCACAACGTTGGGATCAGTTCGCGAGCGGCCAAGAATCGCGCGCCGGGGAGGCCGTAATGAGAACGTCGCGCGAGGAAGCAACTCGATGCGCCAATCTTCGTCTCGGCGACATCGAATTCGGACATCGCCATAAGATCGATTCCGCACAGGTTTTTCACCACGTCCGCGGCGTGAGAACCTTCCACCGCGATGCATCCTTGATGGTCCGTTAGGTCCTCCATCGTGACGTCATCCATGATGATGTACTTATCGAGCGTGGAGGCGGTGCGCTCACGAACCAGCGCGTGTGAAAGCGTAAAGAAGCTTTGGTCAGGCATCGCATAGACTTCAAGCTCGGACAGGATGTGTCCCTGGGGGTTAAGAAGCAATGCGGCGCAGCCGTGTCCGTGCGTGAGGTCTTGAATGTTATTGGTCAGGAGCGCGTTCAGGTACCGAACTCGGTCCGGTCCTGTGAAGGAAACTGCGGCGAAGTAATTCGTGTCCAGGACGGCGACCGCATCTCGAGCCCAGCGATATTCCTTCGAGAAATCGCTGAAGCGCTCGGGAAGCAGACATCCGAAATAAGTGCCGAGCGAAGCGCCGCGATTTTCGTGCTCTGCGCGAAGTGGCGTTTCAAGCATACCGGCGAGTTCAACTCCGAAGAACCTCGCTCGAGTCCATCTTAACAGAAGCAGTACTGCTATACTGGCCAGCCGTGGCGCCACAACTCATTCATGAGATCATTCCGGTGGGCCTGCTGCAGTGTAATTGCTCGATCCTCGGCGACCCTGAGACTCACGAAGCAATTGTGGTGGACCCGGGCGACGAGGTAGAGCGCATCCTGGAAATCCTCTCGCGTCATAACTTGAAGGTACGCGCGATTGCCAGCACCCACACACATATTGACCACGTGGGCGGCCTGGCGAAGCTGCACCAGGTAACGGGCGCTCCGGTGCTGATCCACGAAGCCGACGCCGAGCTCTATCGTCACCTGGATATCCAAGCTCAGTGGCTCGGAGTTCCGGCGCCGCCGGTGGCCAATGTGGACGAATTCCTTCGCGAAGGCGATGCGCTGCACTGGGGGAAATTTGAAGCGCGAGTGCTGCACACGCCGGGCCACACTCCCGGAAGCGTCAGCCTTTTTCTTCCGGCGGTCGCAGCAGGTCACTCGACTACCGATGAGGCGAAGAAAGTTCTCCTCGATAAGCCGCGCCTCCTGGCCGGCGATACGCTGTTCTCCAGAAGTATCGGAAGGACGGATTTGTGGGGCGGATCGTTCTCGGAAATTCTGCGTTCAATTCGTCAGAAGCTCATGACTCTGCCAGAGGAAACTCTCGTTTATCCCGGACACGGTCCCGCGACGACGATCGGCGAAGAGAAGGAGTCGAACCCATTTCTCACTTAGGCTCGCCGCATCCCAGCACAACAAGTTCCGTCGTCCTGAGTGCACCGCGGTACGAGGGATCTAACTTAGACAATTTCGCCAATCGGAGGTAGCCCGATGGTCCCGATTACCAGCTCATGCCCAACCTGCAATGCAGAGACATCCTGAAAGCTAGCGCTTTGGCTGCAATTCCGTTTGCAGTTCCCGCCGCGATTTACGCGCCGCATGAGCAAGAACCGATGTACTCGGAAACGACCGGTTAACTTCCGGATTGGCGACCATACAATCAGAACGTGCCGGGCGCGAATGGCACTTCTCTGTGTAGCGCGGTTCATAACAGCTACGGGGAATCATGCAGTGGGCCAGGTGTTCGATTCCGCGACGCCGCGTTTCGGAATCGCTCACCCGACAGGTCGTACGGGGAGGATCAGCACTTGTAAGTTGCCACTCGACATATACATCGCCAGTATGGGCTCAGGGATAGAGACGTGCTGTTCTATCACCGACCGATAGGAGGAAACTTCGTGGCGACGCTTTGGCAGGACGTGCGTTACGCCCTCAGGATGCTCGCGAAGTCCCCGATGCTGACTGCGATCGTGGTCCTCACGGTGGCGCTGGGCATTGGGGCCAACACAGTGATCTTCGGGATCGTGAATGGGCTTTTACTGCGTCCTTTGCCGGTGAAATCGCCCGAACAAATCATGGTGCTGGCCGGGAAGCTGGAGGGCGACACTCTGGGAATTTTCACTTTTTCCTATCCCCAGCTCATTGATTTTCGCAAACAGGCGGTTGTGTTTTCCGATGTCTTTGCTTACCAGTTCGATTTCGGAGGGCTCAGCTTCGGGGGCAAAGCGAATCAATTCCTGTCCTGCCTTGTGACCGGAAACTATTTTTCAACTCTGGGCGTGAAGCCCGCACTGGGGCGCCTCTTCCTTCCGACAGAGGGGGAAGCAGGGGGTAAGGACCCTTACATTGTGCTGGGTTATTCCTACTGGCAAAAGAGGTTTGGCGGCGATCCCGGGGTCGTGGGAAAGCAGGCATTGATCGATGGCCAAGAGGCCACGATTATTGGAGTGGCGCCCAAGGGATTTCAAGGCACAAACTTCGCGCTGGATTTTGACGGCTATGTCCCGCTGAACATGATGCCAGCGGAAGATGCGGCCACGTTCTGGACCGACCGCACCACCCGGCCCTTGATTGTGATGGGAAGGGTGAAAACAGGAGTGAGCCTGAGGCAGGCACAAAGTTCGGTGAATGTGGCGGCGGAGCGGCTGGCAGAGCAATATCCCGCGTCGGACAAGGGAGTGACGGTTCGCGTGATTCCGGAGAGATTGGCTCGGCCGCAGCCGTTTGCGAACAATATCGTTCCGTTTATCGCCGGCATATTTTTGGCGCTGGCAGCGCTGGTGCTGCTGCTGGCGTGCATGAACGTGGCGAATATTCTGCTGGTGCGTGCGACCATGCGGCAGCGCGAGATGGCGGTCCGTGCAGCACTGGGAGCGAGTCGCGGGCGGCTCATCCGTCAACTGCTGACCGAGAGCATCGTGCTGGCGCTCTTCGGCGGGACCGGCGGACTGGTGCTGGGAGAGTGGGCCAGCGGGGCGGTTGCCTCGCTCCTCCCGGAGTCAAAATTTCCCGTCCACCTGGATTTCAGCTTTGATTGGCGAGTGTTTGCGTACGCTGCGGTAGCCGCTCTCTTGACCGGCACGCTGGTGGGCGTGTGGCCGGCATTGCGGGCGGGACGAGCGGATGTGAACGTCATGCTGCACGGTGGTGGGAGGAGCGATACGGCGGGAGTGAGCCGCCACCGGCTGCGCAGCGTCCTGGTGGTGGCGCAGGTGGCGGGCTCGCTGGTGCTATTGATCGTCGCCGGGCTATTCGTCCGGAGCCTGATGCGCGCGCAACGAGCGTATCTCGGATTCGACCCCGATCACGTGCTGAATGTAACCCTGGACCCGAAAGAAGTGGGATACGACGAGGCCCGCACCAAGAATTTTTATCGAGACCTCGAAGCGAGGGTCCGCGCATTGCCCGGAGTGCAAGCGGTGAGTCTGGCTTTCAGTGTGCCGATGGGAGCGATGAACGACGGGGGTCCAATTTACGTCGAAGGGCACACGCTCGCTCCCGGCCAGCAGCCTCCGGTAGTGATTTTCAACCATATTGACGCGCACTATTTCGATACGATGCGAGTTCCACTGCTGCGCGGGCGTGCCTTCCGCGAGAATGACGATGAAAAGGCGCCGCTCGTCGCCATCGTGAATCAGACGATGGCGCATCAATTCTGGCCCAACGAAGACCCGATCGGGAAGCGATTCAGTCTGAAAAGCGCGACGGGACCTTTCGTCGAAATCGTGGGAGTGACAGGGGACGGGAAGTATGTGTTCATCGGATGGGACAAAGAACCGTATTTTTATGTTCCGCAAGCGCAAAATTACACGTCGTATAGGACCTTGCAGCTTCGCTCCTCTGTGCCGCCGGAGACCCTGATTACGCAGGTGCAGAGCGAAGTCCGCGCGCTAGATCCCAACATGCCGGTTTCCGACGTGGAGACGATGAGGCAGTCGCTCGCGGGTGGGAATGGCTTTTTCATCTTCCAGATCGGCGCGATCCTGGCTGCGGCCATGGGGCTTCTGGGACTGACGCTTGCGGTAGTGGGCGTGTATGGAGTGGTTTCGTTTGCCGCGAGCCAGCGTACCCATGAGATCGGGATCCGTATGGCGCTGGGCGCGGGCCGGCGGGACATCCTGCGGCTGATCTTGCGGCAGGGATTGGCCCTGGTGGTGGGAGGGGTGCTGTCCGGCGTGCTGCTTGCGTGGGCGCTGACGCGCTCGATGGCTACACTTCTAATAGGAGTGAGCCCAACCGATGCGCTGACATTTGTGACGGCGACGCTGTTACTCGGCGGAATTGGACTTTGGGCCTGCTACGCGCCAGCGCGGCGCGCCATGCGTCTGGATCCTATGGTGGCGCTGCGGTACGAGTAGCGCGCGTTGTAAGTTTTCACAAGGCATTACGGATGGTCGGACCGATTAATTCGGCCGCTGTCTTCCTTCGCGCTCGGCGCGGAGTGCTTCCATCACACTCTGGATCAGTTCCTTGGCTTTGCGCAGTTCCCGGGTGATGAGCTGGATGTCCATGACCGGCTTATCTGGGGTGCCCGCGCTGTGGCAATAGACGCCGTGTTGCCCGACCAGCACCAAAGCATTGGTCAAGAGATCGAGAGAGACCGCCAAGCGCCCGCGCTGAGGCCCCATCATCGTTTCGTAGTGCTCCAGCTCATCCTTGTGGTCGTCAAACGCGGACATGATGTCTTCTCCCGGCTGCAAGAATTCTCGCTGCTCTGCCAAGTTAACCTGTTTGGTGAAAATGTGCAAAGAGACGAATCGGCGAGGCGCTCGGATCGATCCCCGATTGACAGAAACGGCGGAATCGAGGTAGTTCTAGAACCCGATGTTGCTGGCCTAGGAACAGGAACGCCCAAGGTTTCTTTACTGTGTTGCATCTGGGTCAGATAATCCAGCCTGGGTGTTCGCGTCTGCTGACGAAAAATTTGTCTTTGGGCGCGGCTGGTGTGAGGGAAGCGTGGAACTCGAGAATGTGTGGTTTCTCCGGGCGAGGGATCAGCGCGGGCTGTTTGTGTTGCGTTTCGATTTGGAACGCGTGGTTCTGGCGATCTCCGATAAGGTGTTGGACGATTGACAGTGTAAGCGCACCGATACATCTGAGTCGTGACGAGCAGATTGATGCGGCTGAGCTGTAGGTCAAGCAAAAGCTCGAGGCCGGCAAGAAATTAATTCCAAAGGATTCTCATATTCAGGCCGCGGAGCTCGATGAAAGCGTTGCGAGCGCTGGGCCTGTGGGAGTGAGGCACAAATGAGGCGTTCGGACTTGGTGCGGAATGCAACGAGGGGGAAGAGCGTGCGAACGAGCCAGATCGTTTTTGGCGAACGGCAGCATTTGCTCCGCGTGTTGGACTCTGTCGAACGCAGCGCGCTGCCGGCGGGAAGGCTTGACCAGGAGCGGCGGGTGATCGAACAACTCATCCATGCGCGAACTCTGGAACTGAACCGGATCAATTCCGGGTGGGATGAGAAGGTGGGAACTGTCTTGAGCGCCGACGTGAAGCCGGAACTACTCGAACAGCTCTCACGCCAAGCCCCTCGCGAGGATTATTATCTCCTGCGACTGATCAGCGAGCATCCGAAGGTTTCGCCACGCACACTGAGCCGGCTTTCCCGGCATCCTTACGCAGCCATCCGAGAGAATATCGCTCGACACCCGAATAGCGACGCCGCTACGCTCGCACGGCTCAGCCGCGATCGCACCCAGCCGCTCTGGTATCTGGTGGCTTTCAATCCCAATGCACCGGCCAATCTGCGGAAGAAACTCCAGGAGCGGATGCGGCGCTTGGGGGAGAAGACGGCAACGCAGTAGAATCACGGCATGCCACCTGATCGGACCGGTGACCTGCCGCCGCGCGTCAACATCGCCGACGAGTTCATCACCCGCCCGGCACGGGAACACCCGGACCGCATCGCTATCCTCGGTGAACCGGCGGAGGTCCGCTACGGCGAGGTAGCTGAGTTGGTCGGTCGCGTGGCCCTAGCCTTGCGCGATTCCGGCTGTGGTGTCGGCGATCGTGTCTTGATTGTCCTTCCCGATTCGCTCGAATTCATCGCTGCCTTTTTCGGTGCCGCCAAGATTGGGGCGATTTCCGTGCCGGTAAATTCACTCGCTCGCTCCGCCGACTATCGGCATTACTTGATTGACTCGGGCGCGAAATTCCTCATTGTTCACGCCTCGGTTCTCGATCGGTTGGCGCCCGCGGCAGAGGGCGTTTCGATCACACGAGCCGTGATCGCAGGGAATAGCGAGCGGCGCTTGGGACAGTTCGGAACTTCAGAGGTTACTTGGGAAGACTGGTTGTCCGGATGCGCCGGCGTGGTTCCGTCGCACCCGACTGCGGCGACGGATGCCGCGTTTTTTCTCTACACTTCAGGGAGCGGCGGGACGCCCAAAGCGGCCATTCATCGCCACCAGGATATGCAGGTCACCTCGCGTTCTTTCGCTCAGGGCGTGCTGGGGCTTCGCGCTGACGATCGCACATTTTCGGTCTCGAAGCTTTTCTTCGCCTACGGCCTTGGCAACGGGATGTATTTTCCATTCTCCGTTGGCGCGAGCACCGTCCTTCACCCGGATCGGCCCCGTGTCGATAAGATCGCCGAGTTGGTAGGCCGCTATCGGCCGACGGTGTTTTTCTCCGTGCCAACCTTCTATGCTTCCTTGCTGCACGAAGCGGGTCGCGAGATGGTCGAGAGATTTTCGTCCGTGCGCATGGCCGTTTCTGCCGGCGAAACTCTTCCCGCTGAAATCTTCAACCGGTTCCGAGAACGCTTTGGCATCGAGATCCTCGACGGCATTGGCTCGACGGAGATGCTTCATATGTTTCTCTCGTGTCGACCGGGCCACGCCAGGCCGGGGTCGTGTGGGCTGGAGGTCCCCGGCTATGAGGCGCGGGTTCTCGACGACTCGGGCGAGCCGGTCCCGACCGGCGAGATTGGGAACCTCTGGGTGAAAGGCGAGAGCGCTTTTGCCGGCTACTGGAATATTCCCGAGCTGACGGCGCGGACTAAGAAGGGCGACTGGGTGCTGACCGGCGATAAATTCTTTCGCGATGCGGATGGCTTCTACCACTACTGCGGCCGCGCCGATGACATGATGAAGGTCTCGGGAATGTGGGTCTCACCCGGGGAAGTGGAAAACGCGCTCCTGGGCCATCCGTCGGTTGCGGAAGCTGCAGTCGTGGCGCGTGCGGATTCACTCGGCCTGCTGCGGGCGACGGCCTATGTTGTGCTGCGCGACGGTGCTGCACCCGGCTCGCCGCTTGTCACGGAGATTCAAGCCTGGGTGCGCGCCCGGCTGGTCTCTTACAAATGCCCCCAGGAAATCGAATTCGTCGGAGAACTCCCAAAAACAACGACGGGCAAAATCCAACGATTTCGTCTCCGCCAGTCTGGGGACGAACAGGCGAAGCACTGAAAGCCCTCAGCTATTGGCCCCCGCTGGCGGGGCGAGCGCCGCGCAGTTCGGGTATTGCTTTCAGCGCCTGGCGGCAAGAGGGGCTCTCTTGAAAAGACAAATTGGCTCTTTAAGTGCTAGAATTACGACGTATATTGGCCTATAGAGAAAGCCAATGCTGCCGCTGCAACTTCAACCCGAAAGTCATATCCCGCTGTACATCCAACTGCGCGACCAATTGCGTTCCCTGGTGCATTCCGGGGAGTTGCGCATCGGCGACCGCATCCCGGCCAGCCGCGAGTTAGCCGCGCAATTGGGGGTTCATCGCACCACCATCGCAAACGCGTATGCGGAGCTCGAATCGGAAGGCCTGATCGAGGGGCACGTGGGCCGGGGCACTTTCATTTGTGGCGCGCTGCCATCCCGGCAGTTTACGCCGCCGCCGCGGACGAACGGCAATGGTGGCGGAGTGCGCTGGGAAGCGCTGTTCGCGGACGAACGCGGCGACGAAGGCCTCAGCCGGCTGATGCCGGAGGTTCCTCCGGATGCGATTGCGTTTGTAACCGCGCGGCCATCCGACGACTTTTTCCCGGTCGAGGAGGTCCGCCACTGCGTCAACGCCGTTTTGCGAAGCGATGGGCGACGCATCCTGCAGCTCGGCTCCTCCGATGGCTATGAGCCCCTCAAGAAAGTATTGATTGAGATGCTGCGTGGGGAAGGTCTGGCGGTGAAGAGCGAACAGATTCTCATCACCGACGGGTGTCAACAGTCCCTCGACCTCCTGTGCAAGGCGTTCCTTCGCCCCGGAGATTCCGTCGTGCTCGAAAACCCCGCGTATCCGGGAGCGATTGCGATTTTTGCTTCCGCTCGAGTGAGGTGCCTCGCAGCGTCCGTGGAATCCGATCCCGCGCGGCTCGGCTATGTGGGCGTGGATCTCGAGGCTCTGGAGTCGATCCTATTGCAGAATCGGGTGAAGATGATTCTGCTTACTCCCGATTTCCAAAACCCAACGGGAACCACGTTGCCGTTGGCGGAGCGACGCCGCGTGCTGGAAATGGCGGGGAGGTACCAGGTTCCGGTGGTTGAGGACTACATCTATGCCCGGTTGCGGGTGCGGGGAAACGAAGTACCCTCGCTTAAGTCGCTTGACCGCGCCGGGGTCGTAATTCACATCGACAGCTTTTCGAAAGTCGCTTTCCCCGGATTGCGGGTTGGCTGGGTGGTGGCGCCGGAGAACGTCATCGAGAGGTTGCGCCTGGTAAAGCAATCGACAGACTTGCATACCGATCAACTGGCGCAAGCCACCGTGGCGGAATTTGTTCGCCGCGGCATGCTGGCGCGCCACTTGGCGAAGATGCGGAAAGTCTATCGCAGCCGTCTCGAAGCGCTCGAGGAATCTCTTGCAAAATACATGCCCGGAGAGGTCGAGTGGACCCGGCCCGAAGGAGGCATGTCGGTGTGGGTAACGCTGCCGGCAGGGCTTGATGCCGGCGAGCTTTTGATCCACGTTCGCGAACGCGGCGTGCTCTTCGTTCCCGGAAGATATTTCTACTTCCAGAATCCAAAGCTGAATACACTGCGACTGGGGTTTGCCGGCATCGATGAGCGAAGGATCGCGCGAGGCGTAGCGACCCTGGGAGAATTGTTGCGCGTGGAGCTCGGAAAGCGGTGGCGGGGAAGCCGGCGCGAGGAGCCCGCTCGCGTGGCGCTGATCTAAGAGATCCTGGCGGGTACGAAATTGATTCTGGAACCCAATCCAACGAATGGATGCTTCGGCTGCGGCGGTGGGAACGCCCGCGGTATGCAACTCGCCTTCGAGCAGGATGACACCAGCCGGCGCATCCGCGGGAAATTCCGGCTGGGAGCCGAGTACCAGGGCGGAGCAGGGTTCATTCATGGCGGGATCATCGCGACGCTGCTCGATGAGGCAATGGGCAAAGTGAACCGCTTTCACGATGTCCGCGCGGTGACGGCTGAGCTGACGGTTGAATATCTGAAGCCGGTTCGCGTTGACGAGGATTTTCAGATCGAGGCCTATGAGGTCGAGAAGAATGGGCGCAGCTTTTTTCACGCCGGGGAGATCCGCAATCGCGCCGGAGAGGTCCTCGCGCGAGGCCGCGGCCGTTTCGTCCAAGTAGACCCGGCACGCTTCCGGGCGTAGGCTGTGGGGACGTTTGAGAGCACAGCGGGGATACTAATCTTGCAGGATACGGGAGACAGCTATGGAATTCATGACTGACAACCGATGGCGGGTGAAAGTCGGGTTGGCGGAGATGCTCAAGGGCGGCGTGATCATGGACGTGACCACTGCCGAGCAAGCGAAGATCGCCGAAGAGGCGGGGGCCTGCGCGGTGATGGCGCTCGAACGAGTTCCCGCGGATATCCGCAAGGAAGGCGGCGTGGCGCGCATGGCAGCGCCCAAGATCATCCGTGAAATCATGGCCACCGTTTCGATTCCGGTCATGGCCAAAGCGCGCATCGGCCATTTCGCCGAAGCCCAAGTGCTGGAGGCTCTCGAAGTGGATTTCATTGATGAGAGTGAAGTCCTGACGCCCGCCGACGAGGAGCATCATATCTGGAAGCATGGATTCCGAGTGCCGTTCGTCTGCGGAGCGCGCAATCTGGGCGAGGCGTTGCGGCGTATTGCCGAGGGCGCCGCGATGATCCGCACGAAGGGTGAAGCCGGTTCGGGGAACATCGTTGAAGCAGTGCGGCACATGCGGGCCATCGTCGGACAGATGCGGCGGCTGAAGACGCTGGGTGAGGAGGAGTTGGTCCACGAAGCCAAGGAGTTGGCGGCTCCATTCGAGCTGGTGCAGTGGGTGGCAAAGCACGGCAAGTTGCCGGTGCCGAATTTCTCGGCGGGCGGCATAGCCACTCCGGCGGACGCAGCGCTCGTGGTGCAGCTCGGCGCCGAAGCGGTGTTCGTCGGCTCGGGCATTTTCAAGTCGAGCGATCCAGCGACTCGCGCTCGCGCAATCGTCAAAGCCACCACCCACGCGAACGACCCCAAAGCGGTCCTCGAAGCCTCCGAAGAGCTCGGTGAAGCAATGAAGGGGCTCGACGTTCGCCAGCTCGAAGAAAAGGATTTGATGCAGACGCGCGGCTGGTAAGGATCGGTCTCATGCGCGCGGATATCCTCGTGTTTCCCGGATTCGACGAGCTCGACGCGATCGGCCCGTTCGAAGTACTTCGCAATGCGCGGAGCCTGGGTGCGGAAATCGAATGCCGGCTTGTGGCGATCAACGGTAATTCCGAGATCACCGCATCTCACGGACTGGTCGTGCGTCCGGCCGGTAAGCTCGGTGACGGCCCAAGAGCGGACGTCGTAATCGTCCCTGGAGGAGGCTGGAACAATCGAGCCAGTCAGGGAGCCTGGGCCGAGGCCAAGAGCGGGGTGATTCCGGCGGAAGTTACGCGATTGCATCGGGAGGGCGCAACCATTGCAGCGGTTTGCACCGGGGCGATGCTGGTAGCTGCGGCAGGATTGATGCGCGGCCGGCCGGCAATCACCCATCACGCGGCGATCGAGGATTTGCGAGGGTCTGGCGCCGAAATCATCGAGGCCCGAGTTGTGGATGACGGCGATCTGGTTTCCGCGGGCGGCGTCACATCTGGACTTGACCTCGCACTTTGGCTTGTGGAGCGCAACTCCGGCGCCGAAGTCGCGCGGAAGGTCGGAGAATTGATGGAGTATAAGCGCAGAGGCCCGATGCAGAGGCCCGATCTGGACTCGCGCCACTCGGGCCGCCCGCGCGCAGGGGCAGCAATGAAGATCGGAGTGTTGGCAATACAAGGTGACTACGAGGCACACGCGAAGGTCCTCGAGCGCATGGGCGTGGATTGCACCCTCATCAAGATGCCCGAAGACCTCGACGGTGTGACGGGGCTTATTCTTCCTGGCGGGGAGAGCACAACGCACCTGAAAGTGCTCACTGAGGAAGGCCTGCTCGAGGCTGTCCGGGAATTTGCAGAGCAGGGCGGGGCATTCTTCGGGACCTGCGCGGGGGCGATCCTTCTCGCTCGAGATGTCCGCAATCCTGCGCAGGCATCGCTGGGGCTGCTGGATATGGCCGTGCTGCGAAATGGCTATGGGCGGCAGCTTGCCAGCCACGTTCAGTTCGGGGAATCCAAGCTGCGGAAAGAGCCGTTGGAGATGGTCTTCATCCGCGCGCCGATTATCGAATCGGTCGGGCCGGATGTGGACGTCTTGGCTCAAGACGAAGGGCATCCGGTGTTGGTTCAGCAGGGCCGCGTGATGGCTGCAACGTTCCACCCGGAGTTGACTTCGGACAACACCCTGCACGAGCATTTTGTGAAGCTGTGCAAGAACGGCCATTAGTCGATGGCCGCGCGAAAAATCCTCTTCATCTGTGTTGGGAATTCTTGCCGCAGCCAGATGGCGGAAGCCCTCGCGCGGCAAATCGCATCCGACGTCATTGTGCCCGCCAGCGCAGGGCTCTCGCCCCTGGGCCGCATCGCGGAAGCGACGCGCCGGGTCTTGCTCGAGAGGGGCATGACCGTCGACGAGCAGTTCTCAAAGGGTGTGAATGACGCGGGTTTGTTCCGGCCGGACCTCATCGTGAACATGTCCGGAATCCCGGGCAAATCTCTTTTTGCGAATGCGAAGGTCGAAGATTGGGAGATCGACGATCCCTACGGTGAAGATCTGGCAACGCATCGCCGCATTTGCGATGATATCGAGGCGCGGGTGCAGGAGCTGGCCGTGCGTTTGAGAAGTGAAGACGCCTGCAGCGACGCTCCGTAGCGGGGTTGTAGCCCAGGTCTTCAGACCTGGGGGGTTTACTTCCAATGGACGCAACCGTCATGGATCCAATCTGCTTCCAATAGCGAGGCAAGTTGCGGCGAGAAAAAACGAGCGTCTCGCAGGAAGACTACCTGAAAGCCATCTGGGAGATTGTTCAAGAAGAACAAGTCCCGATCAGCGCGCGGCTGGCTGAAGACCTGGGTGTGACCCCGCCGGCAGTCACAGCCGCGCTCAAGCGGATGGCGCGTAGCGGCTACCTTCGTGTTGCGCGCGACGGCCGCATCCTTCTCTCCGGCCACGGCCGCGAAATCGCCCAACACCTTGTCCTGCGTCATCGCCTGGCTGAAAAGCTCCTGACCGAAGTGATCGGCCTGGAATGGTCCCACGCCCACGAACAGGCGGAGCGCCTCGAGCACGGCATCTCTGCCGAGGTCGTCGATCTTCTGCTCAAGCGATTCGGACGCGAAAGCCGCTGCCCGCATGGCGTGCCACTCTTTGGGGGGATGTCCAAACTCCGACGGAAATATGGCGCGCTGCGCCTTTCGGAAGCGCCGGTGGGCCACAAGTACGAGATTTTGCGGGTTTACGAGAAGGACCCGAAATTCCTCGAATTTTTGGCCAGCCTCGGCCTTCGGCCATCGACGACGCTGCGCATCCTCCATCGCGAATACGACGAAACGATGAAAGTGTCTATCGCCGACCATCCAAGCCGGAAGATTTATCTCGGCAAGCCCGCCAGCGAGCGCGTCTGGGTGCGCCCTCGATCTTCCTGAAGCTCCTCAAGATTCAGCCACTCCTGCGTCTTGAATTTTTTCGATTGCGGGAGTAACGTTCCACTCCACCTTACGGGGCATCGCTTCCAGAGCGTCCGCAAAGATCCGGAGGCATCATGGCCGTTGAAATTGAAGTTCGTGTGAATGGGAGGGAGCACAAGGAGCGCGTCGAGCCGCGGCTGCTCCTGGTGCATTACTTGCGAGAGGTGCTGGGTCTCACCGGAACCCACGTCGGCTGCGAGACTTCCTTGTGCGGCGCTTGCACCGTGCTCCTCGACGGCAAGGCCGTAAAATCCTGCACGGTGCTCGCAGTTCAGGCCGACGGTTCCGAGATCACTACCATCGAAGGCCTCTCTTCTTCGCCAGAAGCGGAGAATGGACTCCATCCGGTGCAAGAAGGATTTTGGGAGAAGCATGGCTTGCAATGCGGGTTTTGCACGCCTGGAATGATTCTGACAGGAACGGCGTTGCTCCGCGGCAATCCAGATCCATCGGAAAATGAAATTAGGCATGCGCTCGACGGCAATCTCTGCCGCTGCACCGGATATCAGCACATCGTCGATGCAATCGAATACGCCGCAAAAAAACTGAAAAAGGCGAGGCGTGCGGCTGCGGATTAAGCCGTAGCCACGGGCGGTTCTTTGCACCGTGAGGTTTTGTCTGAAGAGCGCGGCTCGGACATAAGAGGAAACGCTCGGAGGAGTTTAATGGCGACGGCAACACGATATATCGGCAAGCCGATGAAGCGCAAAGAAGACCCGCGGCTGATCCAGGGTCTGGCCCACTACGTTGATGACATCCAACTTCCCGGGATGCATTACATGGCTGTCGTGCGCAGCCCTCACGCCCACGCCCGAATCCGCTCCGTTGATGTTTCAAAGGCCGTGACCGCTCCAAGCGTCGTGCTGGCGCTAACCGGAGAAGACTTGCGCGGCGTCATCGCCAATGTGCCATGCGCGGCTCAGATTCCGGATATGAAACCGGCAATTCGGCCGGTACTGGCGTACGAGAAGGTTCGCTTTGTCGGCGAGCCAGTTGCGATCGTCGTGGCCACTGATCGCTACGCCGTTCGGGATGCCATGGACCTGATCGAAGTGGATTACGAGCCTCTGCCCGCTGTCGTCGATCCCGAAAAAGCCATCGCCAAAGGCGCGACCCTGCTCTATGAGCAGTTCTCCGACAACATCGCTTATCGCTGGCAGCTGGAAGGCGGGGAAGTCGATAAGGCGTTCAAGGCGGCGGACAAGATCGTCAAAGAGCGCATGGTGAACCAGCGGCTGATTCCCGTGGCGATGGAGCCGCGGGGTGTTGTCGCCGATTACAAGGTGGGCGAGAAACAGCTTACGGTCTGGTCATCAACCCAGATCCCGCATCTGCTGCGGACGCAGATTGCCGCGATGCTGAGCGTGCCGGAGTACTCGGTCCATCTCATTACGCCGGAAGTGGGGGGAGGATTCGGTAGCAAGCTGAATGTCTATGCGGAGGAAGCGCTGGTGGCGCATCTGGCGATGCGCCTGGGCAAACCAGTGAAGTGGATTGAGACACGGCGCGAGAACTTCCAGAACACGATCCACGGCCGCGACGAGATCAACTACATGGAGTTGGCGGTCAAGCGCGACGGCACAATCCTGGGCATGCGCTGCCGCATCATCGCCGATCTCGGGGCTTATTATCAGTTGCTAACGCCGCTGGTTCCGACTCTGACAGGCCTGATGATGTGCGGTTGCTACCGCATCCCGGCGGTACGGCTTGAGATTATCGGCGCATTGACGAACAAAATGGCAACCGATGCCTATCGTGGCGCCGGCCGGCCTGAAGCGACGTACTTCATCGAGCGGGCCATGGATCTGGTCGCCTACGATCTGAAGAAGGATCCGATCGAAGTTCGCCGGAAGAATTTTCCCAAGCCGAAGGAATTTCCCTTCGCCACACCGACAGGCGTCACCTACGACAGCGCGAATTACCAGCGGGCGCTGGAGCTGGCGCTGAAAAAAGCCGATTACGCTGGTCTTCGCCGGGAGCAGGCGAAGCTGCGCAAGCAAGGCCGTTATCTTGGAATCGGCCTTTCCACCTATGTTGAGATTTGCGCCATGGGCCCCTCGAGCGCCATGCCTGCCGGCGGGTGGGAATCGGGCACGGTCAGAATCGAGCCGAGTGGTAAGGTGAATGTACTGACAGGTTCCTCGCCGCACGGACAAGGTCAGGAGACGTCATTCAGCCAGATCGCTGCGGATATGCTTGGCGTGAGCCCGGACGACGTGCTTGTTACTCACGGCGACACAGCCTCCGTTCCCTATGGAATCGGGACATTTGGGAGCCGGGCCACCGCGGTAGGCGGCACCGCCATGTACATGTGCCTTGAGAAGCTGCGCGACAAACTGACCAAGATTGCGGGGCACATCTTGGGCGTCGAGCCCGAGAAGCTCACCTTCGGTGACCACCGGATTTTCGTGAAGTCCGACCCCTCTAAGTCGCTGGCGTTCGGCGAAGTGGTCGGAGCCGCTTATACGGCGAAGACCTTGCCTCCAGGTGTGGAGCCAGGCCTGGACGCCACGACGTTCTATGAGCCAACAAACTTTACGTTTCCCTTCGGCACGCACGTCTGTGTTGTGGAGGTGGATGGCGAGACCGGCGAAGTTCGTTTGGTGAAATACGTCGCCGTCGACGACTGCGGCAATGCGATCAACCCGCTTCTTGTCAATGGCCAGGTGCACGGAGGGATCGTACAATCCGTCGGCCAAGCACTGCTGGAAGAAGCGGTGTATGACAGCGAAGGTCAGCTCATCACTGGAGAGTTGACGGATTACGCGCTGCCTCGTGCTTCGGATATCCCGCGCATGATCACGGCACGAACGGTGACGCCCTCGCCCGTCAATCCGCTGGGCGTGAAGGGAGTGGGCGAAGCCGGAACGATCGGGGCAACACCAGCACTCGTGAATGCAGTTGTGGACGCCCTCGAACCCTTCGGCGTGCGTCACGTCGATCTGCCCGTGAAGCGCGAGCGAATCTGGAAGATCATGAGGAAGGCGTCTCCCAAACCGGCGGCACGCCCGTTATCGAAAGGGTTATCGGAAGCTAACGCAAAGCCCAAGCTGAAATCGAAACCAAAGCCAAAGCGAAAGACCAAGGCGAGGAGGGCGCGATGATTCCGGCTCCGTTTGAGTATCAGGCGCCGAAGAGCCTGGAGGAGGCGCTGCGGTTAATTGAGCGGCACGGTGATGAAGCCAAGGTTCTCGCGGGCGGACATAGCCTGCTGCCTCTGATGAAGCTGCGCCTGGCTTCTCCTCGCTATGTGATCGACATTGGCCGGCTGAAAGGACTCGATTACATCCGCGAAGACGGCGGCCAGATCGCGATTGGGGCGCTGGTCACGCACGCGGAAGTGGAATCGTCAAAGCTCCTCCGCGAGAAGTGCGCACTCCTGCCCGAAACAGCGGCGATGATCGGTGACGTTCAAGTGCGCAATCGCGGCACGATCGGCGGCAGCCTCGCGCACGCTGATCCGGCAGCGGATTACCCTGCGGCGATCTTGGCGCTCGATGCCGAAATCGTTGCCACGTCGAGTTCGGGCAAGCGCACGATTCCTGCGAAGGATTTCTTTGTCGATTTGCTTACCACTCAGCTTCGTCCTGGAGAAATCCTCACGGAAGTGCGGGTGCCGGTTCTCGGAGCGCGAACGGGGACAGCGTACACCAAGCTTCATCAGCCTGCCTCGGGGTTCGCGATTGTCGGAGCTGCCGCGCGCATTACCCTCAGCGCCGAAGGAAAAATTAGTGAAGTGGCGGTGGGAATCACCGGATTGGGAGCGAAAGCGTTTCGAGCCTCGGGCGTTGAGAAAGCACTGCGAGGGAAAGCGCCGGACGCAAAACTTCTGGCCGACGCGACTCGCCGCGCGGGGGATGGCGTTGAACCGCTCTCCGATATCCACGCCTCTGCGGATTACCGCCGCGAGATGACCTCCGTATATTCCCGCCGAGCCTTGGAGCGCGCTCTTCACCGGGCGTCGGGCGCTTCAAAGGAAAAGAAAGCGTGAAGCTGGCAGGCACCGCGCTTCTTCCCGGAAGTCGCGAAGAGGTGTGGAAGCTGCTCACGGACCCTGAGCGGCTCGTGAAAATCCTTCCTGGCGCCGAGCGTCTCGAACCCGATGGCCCCGATCGCTATAAGGTCTCGGTGAAGTTCGGGATCGCAGCGATTACCGGCAAATACGCGGGCGCCGTTCAACTCACCGACCAGAAACCGCCAGACTCTCTGCGAATGCGCGTGGAAGGGAAGGGCTCGCCTGGATTCATGAAGGGTGACGGCCAAATCCAATTGCGTCAGAAGGGCGAGCAGACGGAAGTTCGCTACTCCGGCGAAGCTCAGGTCGGCGGACTGATCGCGTCGGTGGGGCAGAGGATGATCGAGGGCGCCGCAAAGAAAATCGTGCAGCAGTTCTTTGATGCCGCCGCCGCACAGTTGCGCAAACCGGGAGCTAGTTAAGCGCGCTTCCTTTCGTGTAATTCTGATGGCGCCAGCCCGAAGTGCGTTTTTTGCACTCCAGACGCTCTTGCGGAGAGTCTGAGCCTATATCGCTTCCCGGTGCGGCATAGCTACGTAGTGCCGCCCTTGGCTTTTTGTTCCTGCAATTGTTTTCTCCATCCGAGAACGCGCGCCTTGTTTCCTGCCTCTTCCGCCTCTGGAATCATTTCCTTTCTTTGGTACGCTCGGGAAATCGTAGTCCATGCCAGAATGTCATCGGGGTCAAGGGAAAGGATGCGTTGAGCAGCTTCGATGGCGGCGTCGAAATCGTTTTTAGTGTAAAAGGCCTGCGCCAGGCCATGCAAAGCGTCGGCAAAACGCGGATCGATCTCGAGGGCCTGCTTGTATGCGGCGATGGCCTCTTCGATCTTTCCTTCTCCAAAGAAGTCGACGCCGGCATAGTAATGGTCTTCTGCTGTCATCGCGGGTCCGCCACGGACGAAGGCATTGTAGCATCTGGTGATTCATCCATTCAGTGGGGTTTGCCTGCCGGCGGGGAGAGCCGTCGGAGAACGAACGCATGCTGACCGCCTTGCGCTACTACTGGATCATCGCCAAGGGATACCGGCTCCGCCCTTGGAAGAGTCCATATATTTATTGGCGCCTGGAAACCTTTTTCGGCCCTGAAGTGGATGACCTCAACGCGTCGAAATTTTTCCGGCTGATGTGGCGCGAGCGAGCGCGAATGAGACGATTCCTTCGCTGGGTCGAGGAACAACGCCACGAGCAGTGCAGGCCATCCTAAGATGCGAGCTGGGCCTCCTGCTGAGAAGTTTGACACGAGTCAGCTAATGCCTAGAAGTCCTTGAGCGTCCACCGAGCGGTCGTTCTAGGCGTATAATAGCGGCTAGGGGAACGGTTCCTGGAACGACGCGATGCAAGATCTTAAAATCCTTCAAAAAACCGAGGCGCTGCACGAAGCCCGCTGGTGGGAACCCGAACCGGGCGGCAAGGCGCATTGCTACCTCTGCCCGAGGCACTGCCATATCGGAGATGGTCAAGCAGGTTTCTGCTTCATTCGCATGAACCACGGAGGAAAGCTCTACAGCCTCGGTTACGCCTCTCCGGCCGCCATTCAGATTGACCCGATCGAAAAGAAGCCGTTGAACCATTTTTTGCCCGGCACAAAGGTCTTCTCGATGGGAACAGCCGGCTGCAACATGGGTTGCTTCTTCTGCCAGAATTGGGACATCTCGAAATCGCGTTCCGACCAGGTTCATTCAAGCTACCTGCCGCCCGAAGACGTGGTTCTCCTGGCGATACGGTACGGATGTCCCTCGCTCGCGTTCACCTACAATGAGCCGACGATCTGGGGCGAATACGTGATCGACATCTGCCACGCCGCGAAGGAATACGGGCTGAACACGGTTATGGTGACCAACGGATACGTCACCTACGAGGCTTTCCACGACATCTACGACCACATTGACGCTGCCAACGTGGACCTGAAGGCCTTCACCGAGCAGTTCTACGGCCGCATCACGCTGACGCATCTCGAGCCGGTGCTCGAAACATTGAAGTGGCTGAAGAACGAAACGAACGTCTGGTTCGAGATGACCAATCTCATGATTCCGACGCTCAACGACGATCCGGCCGAGACGCGAAAGCTTGCCGAATGGGTGCTCGAGAATCTGGGTCCGGATGTGCCGCTTCACTTCACCGCGTTCCACCCAGATTTCAAGTTGCAGGATAAGCCAAAAACGCCCCCCGAAACATTGCACCGCGCCCGAGCCATCGCTCGCGAAGTCGGACTTCACTATGTCTATGAGGGCAACATCTTCAGCGATGGAGCCCACACCTCTTGTCCCTCTTGTGGAAAGCTGCTTCTACGCCGCTCCTGGCACGAGGTCCTCGAGAATCATCTAAGAGATGGCCGCTGCCCGAATTGCGGGCATGAAATCCCGGGCCGTTGGCAAAATCCTCGCCGGACGACTCCCCTTAAGACGTACCAGAAAGCACAAGCGATCGCCGAAGAGAAATATGGCGAGTTGAATCTGTAGCGCAATCCACAGACGAACAATCCAGGCTTGAAGATGCAAGGGGGTTACCGGCCGGCTGATTGCTGAAAGCTGAACGCTGATGGCGTCGAACCCCGGCGAGATGTTTCTCGGCTCCGCGGCTGTCAGCGCAGCTCCAGGTCAGCCAAGATAGTACCCTGGGCCGACGCGCAAGTGATGGTGCCACGCGAGAGGAAAACTCCACCAAGCAATCGAACCAAGGATCGCTTGCCCGATGGCGAGTGGGATGATGTTTCGCTGGCGTGCGAACAGCCAGGCCATGACGCTTCCGCCGATGAATGTCAGTGGCACAAGAACCGGATTTGGCCAATGGCAAATGGCAAATAGGAATCCGGTGAGAACGGACGAAGCCCATGGTTTCGTCACGACCGAAATTACGCGATTGTTCAGCAGAGAGTTCAGCGCCACCTGCTGAAGAGTACAGAAAGCGAAATAGCCCCACAACCGATGAACGGAGGCTAGATTCGGCGGAATCCTTAGCGGCGATCTCAGAATGAATCCAGTGACCAGCAGTCCGGCAGCCATCAGGCCATAAGCCAGTGCCGCCTGTTTTGTGGCGGGCCAAATATTGTCGGCCCGCCAGCCGAGCGTTTTCGGTGTGTCCTCGTGCAGCAGAAAGCTGCCGGCCAGCCAAATCGGAAACACCATCCAGGTCGGCGGTGCCGTGAATTGCAGCCGCCAGATGTACCACTCGACGAAAACCGGCAACGAGAGAACTTCGAAAATCGCCAGACGACGAGCCAAATGCGAATTCATCGTCATTTCTACGGCTCGCGCCTCACAGCGATTCCTCTGCCGCAGCGCCTTCGAGAAGCGTGCGAACCCAGCCTTCGAGCTGCTCTGAGGAGAAGGTCATGCGTGTGAAGAGTGCCTCCCATTCGATGTCGGGGAAGCCCTTTCGGGTCAGCGTGCTGGGTAACTGCTCGCGAATCACTTCGGGGCGACCACTTCCAATTTCAACGAGCGCTTCGAAAATGACGCCGTGATCCGGATGGCACCAGTGATAGTTTTGGAGTCCCCGCGACGCAGATTTCCGCACCGCGTTGCCGGAGGCTTGGCACAGAGCGGACAGCACCATCTGCTCGGTTGCGATCCGTACTTCCTGGATCTGACGAGGGCACATCTCAGATTCGATGCTAGCGAGTTCGAGAGGTGGTTAACAGAGGGAAATAAGATCGCGGAAGGAAAAGGTCCCGAACCGGGGGGAGATCCCGAGGAGGAAGAAATTAAGCCGCGACCGACTGGCCGGGTCTTACAAAATCAATCCGGTCCAGTGCCGCCGCCACTCCGAAAAAGTTTCCGTCTTCTCCGACAATTGAATCCACCCGCAGGGCTCTTCCGCTAGCGCGCACCAAAACTTTCATATCCTGCTCGCGCTCAAGAGGCAGTGAGAAAGTGAGCTCCATCTTCGTGCCGGCAGCGATGGGACCTTCAGAGTGAAAATAGATCCCGTGGGTCGAGATATCCCTCAAGTGGGCAGTGTGAAACTCGGGCCGGTTGAGGCGCGAGACGCATACCTGCATAGGCAGGTAAAGCTCAAATCGTTTTGCACTCCGCCTTTCGGTCACGGCATACCCCCCACACATTCGCTGCAACCCAAGTGCCAGCCTTCTCTAATGCTTCGGGGCGCTGATTCGAACACAGATGCTCGTCGAGGGGGAGGAGTGCGCTAGTACGCCGCAACACCCGATTAGGGAATTCCTTCCCTGTTCGGGAAGATTTTTCCGAGCGGGGTGCGAGAATTGGTACTAGTGCTATTTGGTCCTATATCTATCCTCCAACGCCAACCGTCCTCCACAAAAATTCGGCGAGTGGCGCGTCAACCCCTCCGCGTGCGGACCCCGCTTTGGGCCTCGATTTGTCTCTCGATCGCCCGAACGGCCTCGGGAGAAATGTCTACAAATTCCACGCCCACGCCAACCCCGGGAAGACAGTAGCGCACCTCGCAACGCGTCGTGATTTCCTCGTGAGACCCAGCCAGTTGGAATTGGACGGTCAGGACAGCTCCCTCCGGGAAAGTTCGCGTTGTGTTGATGAACATCCCGCGGGTGCTGAGATCCGGGGGTCGAGTCGAGATCTCCTCGCTGTGTCCCTCGTAGGTGACGCGCAGATCGCGGAGGCTGGTGTAGCGCGGTACCTCCCGCTGCACCGACCACTCTTTCTCATGATCGGACGGAGTCATTCTTTCCATGCTCCTTCCTGAACGAGTGAGCTGCCAACCGCAGACTGAGGGGCATCCGAGCCTTTACGCTTCTCCCCACAGTAGGGACAGAAGGAAAATGCCGGCGAGAGCTCCCGGCCGCAAGCCTGGCAGCTCAGCACCGCGATTGGCTCGAAGGGGATGACGCGGAGAACCTCGTCAACGGTCGTCAGACCCTGGCGAACTTTTTCAAGGGCGTATTCCTGCATGAGTCTCATGCCGTTGTTGCGCGCCAGCATACGAATCTCGTCGTTGCGGCCGCCGTTGCGGACGGCATTGCGCACGGGGTCGTCAAAGACCAACATTTCATAAATTCCGATCCGTCCCCGGTAACCCGTCTGATCGCAAATTTCACAGCCGACGGCGATCTGCTGGGTCGCCATCTCCGTCATTCCCACCTGCGCGAGCTTCGCGGCATGCTCCGGCGTCGACGGGATTTCGTGCTTGCAAGCGCACAGACGCCGAACCAGCCGCTGGGCTACGATGCCCGTCATCGAGGTGGCGATTTGGAACGTGGGAACTCCCAAATCAAGCAAGCGGGTGATGGCCGCGACGCTGTCATTCGTATGCAGGGTCGAAAGAACAAGGTGGCCGGTTTGAGCGGCCTTCAACGCAATCTCGGCCGTCTCGCGATCGCGAATTTCGCCCACCATGATGATGTTGGGGTCTTGGCGCAGAATCGAGCGGAGGCAATTCGCAAAAGTCAGACCCGCCTTGGTATTCACCTGAACCTGGTTCAGGCCGGGCACCGCATATTCGACGGGGTCTTCGACAGTGATGATGTTCACGGTCGGTTTCCGGATCAGATTCAAGCAAGAATAGAGCGTCGTGCTCTTCCCCGAACCAGTGGGGCCGGTAACCAGGATCATGCCTTGGGGCAGCGCAAGCATCCGCGTCAAGCTATCGGCGATTTCCGGCGCCAGCCCCAAAGAAGTGAGCCCTTGGAGTGGTGCATCCGCTTCCAGGATTCTCATGACAACTTTTTCGCCGTACTGTGTCGGAAGGGTGGAAACACGCAGGTCGATCTTGCGCCCCGCTATTTTCACCAGGAAACGTCCATCCTGCGGGGCGCGACGCTCGGCGATATCCATATCGGATAGGATCTTGATTCTTGAGACCACGGAATTCTGAAGGTTGCGGGGAACGCGGTCAAAATCGCGGAGCATCCCGTCGACCCGCAGCCGCACAATGGTATCGGCCACTTGCGGCTCGATATGGATGTCGCTGGCCTGTTTGGCGGCCGCCGCCGCAATCGTGGCGGCCACCAGGCGGACCGCAGGCGTGGTTTTGTGCAGCAGTTCCGCTTGCATCTCCTGCATCGCATCGATGTTTCTCTGCAGCGAGCTGGTGGAGATGAATTCCATCCCCGTATCGCCTTCAGGTGCGGTCTCGCTGGCCACTTCGATGGATGCGGCTTCCTCCTGAACGCCGTACCATTTCTCGATGGCCGCCTCGATTTCGCCGCGGAAACCGAGCCGCGGAGCGATCTCCATTCCCGTGAGGAAGCGAAGCTCGTCGATGACGTGAAGATTTTGAGGCTCAGCCATCGCCACCACGAGCCGTGTTCCTTCGCAATTCAGCGCAAGAGCGCAGCACCTCCGGGCTACTCCCTGGGGAATAAGTTTCAGAACCTCGGTGTCCACCTCGGCGATTTCACAATCGACGTAGGAGATTCGGATGACTTCCGATAGCGCCGCGGCAAGGTCTTTTTTCGCGACCAGACCTCGCTCCAGCATCAACTCGCCCAAGTGAACCAGTTTGCCCTGCTGGTCTTCGATGACTTTATTCAGGTCGTCGGGGGAGATATGGCCCCGCTCGCGCAGGACCTCGCCAAGTTTCTTCTTTTTCATCTGGCGTGTCGAATCCGTGCTCGATATCGTTGATCGGAGGAGCTGGGGCTTCCCTGAACAGAACAACAGAGCGGGAGGCTACAGCACAGGGTCGTGAAGCAAGGCAGCGCCCTCTGCCTCCGTCAGAATTCCCTTGTGGATCAGCAGATGAATCATTCGCACCAGAGTCGCGTGATCGGAGCTTCGCAGCGGGCCCTGTTTTCGCGGTGCCGTCGAGTTCTCAAGAGCCACTGTCTTATCCGCCGCCACTTCTCCCAGCCAAGTATCCAGCTCCACTTGCTGCTCCGGATTCAAGTCGCTAAACGCAATCCCCATACCCAGGCCGGTTTGGGAATAGACGACCGAGCCACCCGTCTCGAATTTTGCCTTGCCCTTTTGAAGCGCGATTCGCACACAGGAGCCAACAGGAAAGGGAAGCATCGTATCGACAAAGCAGCCGCCCGGACCTAAGTCGGTGGTCCGAGTGGAAAAGCGTGCGCCGGAAACGAGTTCGATGACTTCCGCGGTGGCGGTAAATTGCATTCGGGCGGTTCCGCGGCGTTCGGCGGCTTCTGTCGCCACTTTGGGTCCGCTCGAAGAACCGTGCTTTATGGATGAGTCGCGCATTCTGGCACCCTTTCGGTCCGCACCTGGAAGATTGCTCTTGCAGCATTCGACGGAGTCAGAAGCCGCCGCAAGCCAACGAATATTGTCCCTCTCGCTCTCTGCCGCGAACAAGGCGAATTGACCTTACCTTGTCCAAAAGGGAACAGGTGTTTCTTCCTCATGAGCTTGCCAGAGGAGAACACCGACGAGCGCGCCACCTCGTGAGCCGGCATGCCTCGATTCGGATTCCTTGATTCCGGGCGCAATCCGTTTGCGAGATTGATTATTCGTCCCGAAACCTTTAGTCTGCTCTGGTCTTACCGGCAGGGCCTTTCGCTTTCAAGAAGAGAAGCAGCTTGGGAGGCCTCTTCATGCGGCCAGGGGAGCAGCTTAGGGACCTGAGGAATCGGCTGGGAATCACCACCCGTGAGGTCGAGGATTACAGCCGGAGGATTGCCGAATCCGAAGGCAACGAGGACTTTTATATCTCCAATGCCTGGCTCACCCAACTGGAGAACAAGAATTCGATTCCGAGTATCTACAAGCTGTACAGCCTGAGCATCATCTACCGGACGCGCTTCGCCGATCTGCTGAGCATCTTCGGAGTCGAGCTCGAACGAAGCACCGGGTATCAGCTTTCCACCCCGCTTGACAAAACCCACCTCGCCTCAATCGAACCTCCCGACCCCCGCAAGGCGGTGATGTTTCCGGTTCGATTCGATAAGGGATTCAGCCTTGAAAAAACCAGCCTGATCTCGAGGATGGTGGAGATCTGGGGCGAAGTCCCCATCGCCCTGATTCAGAACCTGGACGTGCGCCATTGCCAGTACGGTTACATCGGTCTCCAGGATTTCACGCTCTATCCGCTCCTTCGCCCGGGTTCGTTCGTCCAGATTGACGACCAGATGAATCGAGTCCAGGTCTCGAACTGGCGGACGGAGTTCGACCGGCCAATCTATTTCGTCGAGCTGCACGACGGATACGCCTGTTCGTGGTGTGAGCTGCGGGGAACAGTGCTGACTTTAATCGCCCATCCGCTTTCGCCCTGCGGCATCCGGCAGTTTGACTATCCGGACGAAGCGGAGATCGTGGGGCAGGTCACCGGAGTTGCGATGCGTCTAGTGAACCACTCCGACGAGCCTTCCGGCGGCACTCCACGATTGCCAAAGCGATCTTGAGATTCGAGGCAAACAGGTGCGCCGCAATCCGATTGGCGCCCAGTGGAATCGTCACTCGATACGGCTCGAGCTCCCGCCACATTTCCAGGACTTGGTCCATCTCCGAAGGAACGGATTCGAGATACTCTCGCAGGTCATTCACCAGCTCTTGTAAAGGCTTGTTCACCAAACTTTTGAAAAGTTCTTGGTGGCAAGCTGCAAGGACGGTCGAAGCGGTTTCTTCGCTGAAGCGCTGGGCAAAGCCGTCATGGTAATACTTGCCGGTGTTGTAATCCCGGGTGGAGGCCAGGTAGATCAATTTGCCGATGTCAGTGGGGAAAGAAGCAAGCGTGTGGTGTTTGAGCTCTTCGCTGGCCTTGCTCACATCCATGCGCGTGAATCTTGTATTCATGGCCAAGCCTCAGCTCACAGAGGAAAGATTCTTGGGCCCTGCTCTGCGCCGGCTCGCGAGGGGTCCAGCTTCACGAAGAGGTTTCCGGACGCGGCGCACACTCTCTCCGCCACCGCGGTGGTGAAACCAACCATCCTTCGGACACGGAGTGGTCCTCGCAGCCGGATCGAGTTCAGAAGGGCTGCATACGCCGCGAGAAAGAGAAAGTAGGTGAATGCGAGCTTGAATTCCTGCGCGGGATTGAGCTCGCTCTCCTGTCTGGCGAACCGCAGATGGAAGCGGAATAGACGTTCTACCTGCTCTCGAGTATGCCGCAACCACAAAATCGCCAGCTTCTTGCGCTCCTCTTCCAATTGCCGTTCAATTTGGGCGTCTCCCTCGTTGGCCACGAAAGCGAAATCAGCGGGCCCGAGGATCCTTTCTACCAACCCGGAAGGGAGCAACTCGCCGCGAAGGGTGTTCAACGCTTCTTCGGCTTCTTCGTAGCCGGTGCTCTCCCCGATCTCTCCGCGCGATTTCAGCAACCACACCAGCACGACCAACAGCAACCCGCTGATGATCAGAAAGGGCAGCAAGGAGCTCATGGCCGGACCGCCCTCAGGAGATATCCTCGGGCGGCCACCAGCACCCGCTTCGTTGATTCCGCAAGGACGCCATAATCATGCTCGATCAGGGGTTGAATCTCGGGTTCGGGGTTGGGCTGGTACGACCACAAGGTTAGGCACCAAACCACGAGTGCAAACAAGTACGCCGCCGAATACAAGTATTGCCAGAGCTGGTGAAAGATTCTCCGCTCGAGATGCCAAGTCAAAGCCATGTCGATAACGCTCGCACTCACAAATAAGCTGTATCCCAGGAGCAGGCCCTTCAGGTTTCGACCGATCGGAACAGAGTAATACAAGAGCACGCCCGCCAAAACAAAGATCAGAAGAGCCTGTACGGTTCTTAGATTGCGCTCCAACTCCTCAGTCGTAATCGCCAGTGGTTGAAACCCTCTCGCGACGCCGTGCAAGAACACGTTGAAGAGAACAATCCCCAGAGTTCCCAGGAGTCCGGCCCGCGCCAACCGGCCCGCTCCGGCGTAGTTTTGAAGGGTTCGTCTGTAGATCTCCACAAGGACACCGTATCCGAGAATTATGGTTGGGAACTGGGTGTACCAGTAAAAGTGCTGATAGAAGTTTCGGTGGGCGCTATATACAAAAAAGCGAGCAACATCGGCTGCCAGAACCCATGCCAGATAAGAGTAGAAGATAGGATAGAGAGAGTGAAGTTTGTTCCCGGCAGCTCGCATCAAGAGCAGGGCCTCAAGTGCGATGCTAGCCCACCAAAGCATCAGGGCGAGCAACCATACCCTCCTTGGAAGTGCCGGCATGGTAACACAGAAGGGGGTAGAAAAAACCTACCCCCTTCGAGTCGACTGTTATCTACGCAACGTGAGGTTTCCACGGCGGCGGGGGCGGTGCGCCACCGTCTGCCATGACTCTTGTTTGAGAGTTTACGGGCTGCCTGCCGTTTGAAGCAGTACCCGCAAACACGGCGAATGTAACTAGAAACACACAGACTAGCTTGTTGACCTTCATGGTTTTCTCCTTTGGATTTGTATTGGGCGTGTGCCCGCCGCGAGGTTATGAGCCCGACCGGCGGGTGGCCACCTGGCCAGCAGCCTGCTCGGAAAACTAAGCAGTCTAGGTTTGGCTTGGATGCAGGCTCGTGGAAGAACCCGCACAATCCGATATGGCCGGAGGCCAAAGACGGATCGCCGCCTGCATGGTTACTTTCCTAGTTAATTCGCTAAACTGATGATATCGGCGTTAACCCAAGCAGGGGCGGGGGAGGATTGGCGAGACCCGGGCGCAGGTCAGGTGCTTCGGCTTCGGTGAAGGCAACCGGCTGCCCAAAGTCCAAATCTGCTTACAATACCGAGCAGTTTGCGAACGCTATCTCGGAGCTTCTAGCACCATTTCGTTATATAACTCGTGTGAATCATACCCCCAGACCAATCCAATAAACTGTCACCTGCTCGCGGACTGGCGATGTATATTCAGCAAGATTAGACCAATGACGGGATAGCCAGTCACTAGCTGCAGCGCCAGCCCTGCGTTGAACAAGCCCACATGAATTACAACAGGGTTCAAAGGAGAAAGCTTCAGGCTCCACGTGCGCCAGAGCACGACGAAATAGACTATTTCTACCAGGAAAACAACATTAGAAAATGTAACGGCTTGACGTTTGCGACGCAACAAACTGATCCCCCCATAAGCTAGCAATACGAGAAGAAATGCAGTTGCGATCGACGTCGCCGCGAACCGATGTCGCGTGAAAGGTGCATGCTGGTCAACGAATGAAGGAGGCAGTACGCGATAAAGAGCTGGGCCAAGCCGACACCTGCAATCATCACGTTTGCGACCCCTACAATGCCCAATGCGCGACTGGGTTTAATATCGTCCAGGCTGCTTGGAACCGCCATTTTTTCTCCAATCGCCTTCAAAAGGTGATGGACTTCGGCTCACAGCGACGATGACCCGGGACCATCGAAAAACATGCGGCCAGCAGGTCCAATCAACGCTTGGTCCGTCTGCCCATTCTGGCACATTAGTCCCGAAGGCAAGAGGGAGGATAGTCTCAGCGTGACGCCCTGCGAAATTCCCAATAGAACCCCAGCCCGAAAATAATCAGCGCGGGTAGCCAAGAATGCCACGAACGGAAGTCTAATACTTCGAAGAAGTCCCATTGGATAGCCTTGTCGTTTCCTTGTGGCGGAGCCGTGTGTAAGAAGTTCACTGCTGTCAGGCCAACAGCCAGAAGAACGGCCGCCAGCAACAAAGCCGCGAGACCAGCCAGGAAGCTCTTCACGTAAATCATGACCAGACCCCTGGCCCCTTGAGAAAATTGACCGGGAGCACGCCCTTTTTTTCCTCGAAACTTACGACCATTGCATCGTTCAAACAGAAAGCAGCGACGAATTCCTCTAGACCCGCAGATTTGTTCCTCATCGCCTTCGAAATCCTAATTGCATCCCAAAGAAGCTAAGACAGTTGAGTTTCTAAACCCACGAAACTTAAATTGCTGGTCGTAGCGGTCTGACTGGTTTCGAGCGAACTGGTACTGTCACCGGCACCTCTTTCGGGTAGCGCCAAAGCATCCACGTTTTTGAAGTGCTTTCGGAGTGCCCTTCCAGAGGTATTTGCCAAAGCAGCAAAGAATATCTCCACAGAAATCACGATTCCCTCTCGGGAAGCCAGTTCTGCTGCTCGAAGTAACGCTTTTCGAAGTCGCCGATCCAAATTTCGGGTAAACATTTCTGCAAGGTGCTTTCGGGTCGAATTATTCATACTAGTGACAGAAATCAGGGACGGGTGGCCCAGATTTTCACGATCGGTTTTGATCCTCTCTTGACAGCGCGCTCCGATCGGATGATACCACTCACATAGTTACCCTCGGAGTCCATTTCCACCAGGGGGTGCCCCGCCCTTCGCGGGGTTCGAAGGGTGGGAGGGGTTCGGTCTTCCAATGCCCAAGAGGCTCAAACGGTTCTATGGGTCAGGCCACCTGCACTTTATTACCTGCAGTTGTTATCGTGGTCTGCCGCTTGTCCTGCTTGCCGTGAGGCTAGAGAAAGCGAGGCCATCCGAAGGGAAGCGACGCGAGATCAGGATTCGCGGGCGAAGAGTTGGCTGAGTGGTATCTATTATTTATTTCTTGCCGTACAGGAATCCGGTCAACTTGCCGAGCAAGCCTTCCGTTGCCTCGGACTTGGGAGCATTGCCCGCTTCGGCCGCGTCATACACCTTCTTCAGCGTTCCGGGAGGCAATGGGAGTCGGATCAACCGGCCAGGCTGGATATGATCGGGATCTTTCAGCTCCGGATTCAGGGCGCAAATTTCTTTGAGCAGCTCGCCATCGAAATGTCCCACATACAAGAGACTGATTTCTTCCAGCGTTTGCTGAGGCTCGGCGATGACCGTCAAGATCTGACCCGACCCTGTTTCCTGCGGGTCGGCCAGGTAATTCCCCGGGGCGGTGACGATATTGGAAGCGGCGAGCGGCGCCGCCAGGGCCGATGCGGAGGATCGACTCGACTCCATACGTGTGAGCACCGAAGTCAACAAGCTGAGACCACCGATCAGGAGAATGCTGGTTAGTCCGACGGCGCGGAGTGCCCGGCGCGCCAGGCCGGATTGCTTGCTGGGTTCGTAGGTGAGCGGCGGCGTAGCCTTATTGCGACCTGGAACCGAAGTCCCGGCCATCGGGTCCGAGCCGGGCGCTTTCGAAGAGGGAAGGGCAGCCGGTCTTCGGTCCGCGCCGGCATCAACTGGAGTGTTTGCGGCTGCGCCAGATCCCCCACCGACGCGAGGCGCAGGGGGACGCGGTTCGAGCGGCTGCGAGATGATCGATGGCAGATCCAAGCCACCGATAACTTCCTGCACGAGCGTAGCGGTGATCGTGCGCCGGCCTTGGGCATGAGCCGCTGACAGCACATCGAAACAAATGTTGTTGATGTTCCGGGGAATGCCTCGGCTGCGTCGCGCAATCAGCCCCAGGGCGTCTGGCGAAAACAGGGCTTCGCCGCGGTAACCCGCTACCTTGAGCCGATGCTGTATATACCCGGCAGTTTCGTCGGGGGTGAGCGGCTGCAGATGCGCGAGAACCGCGATGCGCTGGCGGAGCTGCGATAATGCCGGCTTGGCAAGTTTTGCGGCCAATTGCGGCTGCCCGGCGAGAATGATTTGCAGGAGCTTGGTGTGGGGCGTCTCGAAATTCGAAAGCAGGCGCACGGTCTCCAGCACGGACTCGTCCAGATTCTGCGCTTCGTCCACAATCAAAACAAAGCGTTTGCCGTTGAGCATCTCATCAAACAGCATTTCGTTCAGTTTGTTGTGCATCGCCACCACGCCCAGGCCTTGAGCGTCGATTCCCAACTCCGTCAGGACGTAGCTGAAAAACTCGCGGGAATCGCACTGGGTCTGGAACAAGAAAGCGGTGCGCGCCGAATCGCGCAACTCGTCGATCAGCTCGTAAAGAAGCGTCGTTTTTCCCATGCCCGGGTGGGCGATGAGCGCGAGAAATCCCCTGGCGGCCAAGATGCCGGAGGTGAGCGAGGAGAGAGCCTCACAGTGCGTCCGGCTGGGGTAGAGGTACGTCGGGTCTGGAGTGACGCCAAAGGGCTGCTCGCTGAGATGGTAGAAGTCGAGAAACATGGGCATGACCTCCATTTCTACCGGGGACCTAAGAGAAACCCGCGCACGCTAAACTTTTTTGAGAGCATATTCGGTATTATGGCAAATCGCAGAGTCACGATGTCGTTTGCGGCGCGCAGTGCCTGGGTCGCGAAATCAAGCGTCTGCGCCTCAGATCGTCTGCAACGACGTAAGATTTTGCTACAAACAGTGCACGCGATGCAAGGTGATCGGAAGCGGACCGGTCCCACGCATTGCGCAACCTAGGCGCGTGAGAGCGTCGGTGTGGGCCCAACAACTTGGCACTTCGTCTTACGCGATGACTGCGGCTAGGGGCAGTTCCTGCGATCAACTTTGTCCGGCCGAACGCCTCTGGTCGTTGACGGCAGACCATTCGTGCAGTAGTTTTGAATCCGCTCCCAGAAATGAGGCACAGGGGGTCCCTCCATGATGAAAACAGTCTCTCTCGTTCTTGCGGCTGTCGTTCTTTGCGCGCGCATGTTCGAGATGGCAGCGGTGGGCGAGTTGAGAGTCAGCATTCGGGAGTTCGATGTCCCGACGCCCAAGGCACGGCCACATGACCCGGCGGTCGCGCCCGACGGCGCGCTGTGGTACACGGGGCAGTTGGCCAACAAGTTAGGCCGGCTGGACCCCAAGACCGGCGCAATCAAGGAATTTCCTTTGAAGACGGCCGAATCCGGTCCTCACGGGCTGGCCGCGGATAAAGACGGCAACATCTGGTTCACAGCGAATTTCAAGGCGTACATCGGGAAGCTCGATCCGCGCACCGGCAAAGTGACCGAGTATCCGATGCCTGACCGGCGCGCCCAAGATCCGCACAGCCTTGTTTTTGCTGGGGACGGCAAGATTTTCTTCACCGTCCAAAACAGCAACTTCGTTGGAAGACTGGATCCGAGCACTGGCAAGGTGATGCTCAAAGAGGTGCCCACACCAGACGCGGTTCCCTACGGAATTATCATCGGCCCGGATGACGCCGCGTACTTTTGCGAATTCGGCACCAACAAGATCGGCAGAATCGACCCCCAAACACTCGCGATCACGGAATACGCCTTGCCTGAGGGCGCGCGGCCTCGTCGAATCGCAAATAATCCCGATCGTCTCATCTATTACAGCGATTTTGCGCGCGGCTACCTTGGGCAGCTCAATCCGCAGAGTGGCAAGGTGCAGGAATGGGTTTCACCCGGTGGGCCGCACTCGAGCCCGTACGGTATCACTTCGACTTCCGATGGCATGGTTTGGTATAGCGAATCCGGCGTGAAGCCCAATACCGTCGTGGCTTTCAACCCTCAGACGAAGGAGTTCCACCACTGGCCGATTCCTTCCGGAGGCGGCGTGGTTCGCAATATGGTAGCCACGCCCGACGACAGGCTCTACCTGGCCTGCAGCGGAGTGAACAAAGTTGCCGTCGTGGAAATCAGTCGTTAGGGAGATGGCTCGGAAGCGTTTGTGGGGAAATGAGCCACTTGGACGGGAAGGGCTACGAAAACGTGACGAATCTTTATGACTTCTTTATGGGCTCAAGCTCATTCTGCCGGGCGGAAATATCCCGATGCTCCCTTGCGCCACGCCGCGGAGGTGGTAGCGATGTCCCCTGCAAAACGCGGCCAGCCCACGAAGTATCGCGAACTGATCGAACGGCTGTTGGCGCTGAAAGATGGCGAGTGGCCACCGATCGAAGCAGAAAACCCCGAATTTAAGAAAATTCGACAGGCCGCGTATCATGGTCTTGCCATGCGCGGCTATCGGTTGGAAACACGCAAAGACGCGAAAAACAAACGCACACGCTATTTCCGAGCCAGCAAGGTCTCTTGAAGTGCGTGCGGGCTGAAATTTTGACGTCCAGCGCCACAGAGCTGCTTTTCATCGCGTCATCGTCAGCCGCTTCGGGGTCTCCGTCGCTGCCGGCAGCGTGTCGTAGACGATCTTTCCACCCACGATGGTCAGCTCGACCTTGGTCTTGCCTGTTTCCAGCGGCAGTATCTCAAACAGGTTCTGCGACAGCACGATCAGGTCAGCAAGTTTGCCAGGTTCCAGGCTTCCGATGCGCTTTTCCAGGAACGCGGCGTAAGCGGCATTACGCGTGTAACCCGCCAAGGCCTGATCAAGCGTCAGTTTTTGCTTTCCGTACCAGCCTTCTGGTGGCCTGCCTTTTAGATCCTGTCGTGTTACAGCCGTTTGGATGGCGAGAAAAGGATTGAACGAGGCCACTGGCCAGTCGCTGCCTAGCGCGAGTAGCGCGCCTGAAGCTGCAAGATCATGCCACGCAAAGGCGAAGGGCAGCCGCTCGGGGCCGAGATTGCGTGCCCAAACCCCGCCCTCGTTCGGGCAACCGTCGATGCACAGGTGGTATGGCTGCATGCTCGCGATCACGCCAAGCGGCCCGAAACGCGAAATATCCAACGGGTGGATGGTTTCAATGTGCTCGATCCGGAAGCGCCGATCGCGCATTCCGTTGCTCGTTCGAGCGGCTTCGTAGGCGTCCAGAGTCATTCGCACGGCGCGGTTTCCGATGGCATGGGTCATGATCTGGAAGCCACGACGATCTAATTCCAGCACGAACTTCTGGAATTCTTCCGGCGCATAGTTGGTGAAACCATGAAGCTGCGGGTCATCGGCGTAGGGTTCGAGCATCGCTGCAGAGTGGGTTTCTACGACACCGTCAGCAAAGAACTTGATCAAACCCGCCCGCACCCAGTCATCATGGAAACGCCGCCGCGCCTGCTCAAAACTTTCCAGTTCCTCCGGCGTCATCCGGTGCCGCACGGCGATCTGTGCGAAGGACGTGGTGGTGCGGACGGTTAATTGACCGCGGCGGTGGAGTTCGTCGTACAACTCCATCTCATGAACGTCGCCACTGGCATTGACAACGGCCGTCACGCCGAGCCGGTTCGCTTCTGCCATACCGGCACGCAGGGCGCTGAGCTCTTCCTCCCGAGGTGGCTCAGGCATCGCCCGGCGGACTAACGCCATGGCCTCCTCCTTCAGCAAACCAGTCGGCTCTCCGGTTTTCGGGTCGCGGACAATTGTTCCGACCAGAATGCCATTTTCGACAGGGTCCGGTGTCTCCCCGGTGATGCCGGCGAGCTCAAGTGCGCGGGAATTCACCCACAGGCTGTGCAAATCATACGAGTCAAGTGCTGCCGGCCTGTCCGGAACGATCTCGTCGAGCAGTTCTTTTGTTGGAAGCCCGGAAGGAGGAAAGATGCCGTATTGCCAACCGCCGCCCCGCACCCAGGGGAGCTTGGGATGCGCGGCAGAGTAGGCTCGGATGCCTTCCTTTATCTTCTGGGTGTTTGCAATGCCTTCGAGGTTCACCCACGCGAGCGCTTGACTACCCGCAAGGAAGTGCGTGTGGCTGTCAATGATTCCGGGCATGACCATGCGGCCGGCCAGATCAATCACCTTCGTCTTGAGGCCACTATGCGCCGCGACATCCCGGGCTGAGCCCACAGCCAGGATTGTTTGGCCTCCGACCGCCAGGGCTTCAGCCCATGGTTTCTCAGGATTTGACGTATAGATATGGCCGCTCAGTAAAAGGAGGTCGGCCGGTTGCTCCTTAGGGCTCTGCGCGTAAACGCGGCCGGTCAAAAGAAGGAAGAGCAACAATAACGAACGTGGAGCGTTTGGCAGACACTTCATATCAGAACAGAAGTTTCAGCCCGAACTGAATGAGGCGCGGGTCACGTGCCTTGGTGACTTCGCCGAAGGTGAAGCCATCGGTGATGTTTCCGTCCGGCGGAAAGAACTGCGCGTGATTCCAGATGTTGAAGAATTCGGCGCGAAACTCGAGCTTGGTGCCTTCGGTGAGTGGCGTATCCTTCAGCGCCGCAAGATCGAAATTGTTGATCCCTGGGGCACAGCAGAGGGACCGCGGGGCGTTGCCGATTGTCCCCAGCGCCTGATTGGAGAAAGAGTTAGGATTGAAATACTGATTGGGAACCAGCTTACAGGTTGTACCCGTGAAGCCGGGGCCGGTACCGGCAGCGCAGCCGGACTTGCGTGGGTTTTGGGTGGTAAGCGCACCGCTCAGGTTGGGCTCGCCCGGCAACTCGAAGTCGAAACTGTTTTCGAGTTCGAGGTCGGACGCAGATGTGATACGGATGGGGAAGCCGGACTGGAACGTGGTGATGCCGGAGAGAGCCCAGCCGTTGAGCGCCTTTTCGGCGAAGCCCTTCTGTTTTGGAATGGGCAACTCCCAATAGTAGCTGAGGACAAACCGCTGGGAAGCATTGAAGAGCGAAAGCGCGCGGCTGCGCTTGAAGTCAAGTGGGTTCAGGATGTTTTCAAAGCTCGAGGCTTCGTCAATCGACTTGCTCCAGGTGTACGCCGCGAGGAACTGCAGCCCCTGCGAGAAGCGCTTCTCGGCCGAAACCTGGAGAGAGTTGTAGCTGGAGTTGGCGATCGTGTCTTGCGCGAACAGGCTGCTGAAGACTTCGAGGCCATCCGGCGGACAGCCTACGCCGGTTGTGGGCTGACACTTCGGCGAAGAGAACGGCCGAATACCGGGTAGCACGATTGGATTTGCCAAGGTCACGCCGCTCGACCCTCCGGAAATTGTCGGAACGCTTCCGTACGGCAGATGGAAGGTAAATCCGGGCGGGATAATCGTGCCCGCGGGGATCGTATAGGAACCGTCAGCCCCGAAAGGAAAACAGGTGGCCGGACCCAGAAGGGAGATGATATCCAGGCAGGTTTGCGCATTTCCCGGATTCAAGTCGTGGGAGGCCAACAGGCGGTGGGCCTGCGAGCCCACGTAGCCGACCTGCAGAACCACGTCTTTAGCCAGCTCGCGTTGGATGGTCAGGTTGTACTGCTCCGAATATTGCGAGCGCAGGTTCGGCTGCAGCTCGCCGAAGAGGAGGATCGGCCGGAAGATGGAAAAATCCTGGGACGAACCCCGTGCTGGGTTGCGGATGCCGGCATACGAGTTCGGGTGAATTGCCCCAAACTGATCGGCGAACGGCGTGTTGAACAGAGGGGCAGAGATGGTTACGATGCCGGCGTAGGGAGGCCCGCCGCCCTGCTCGAGCACGAGCTGCTCGATCGGGTTATAGAAGATTCCCCAGCCTATCCGCACGCTCGTCTTGCCGGGACCGCCGGTCAGGGCGCCCAGGAGACCACCGCTCCAGCCCGGGCTCCAGGCGAGTCCCAGGCGTGGGGCGAAGGCCCTGTAGTAGGCGCGCGTCACCCCGGAGGGAACACTCTTGTCCCCAGGGAAAACCATGCCGAAAGGAAAGACTGACTGACCAGCGCTGCCCGGACCACAGTTCGTGGTTCCAAACGTCGCGACCAGGGGATTGTTGGGTCCAAGCTGGCAGGAGAAGATAGACGTCGCCTGTCCCGGCCGGAAGGCTTGCAGCTTTTGGTGGAGGTCGGTGTAGGGCGTGTTCAGCTCCCAGCGGAGGCCGTAGTTGAGTGTCAGGCTCGGGCGAATCTTCCAGCTATCCTGCGCGAACAGATACACGGAGGTAGAGCGCAGGTTCTCCGGCTCGGGTGCGCTCTGGGTATAGGAATCCGGAAGTCCGAGCAGGTAGTCCGGAAAGAAGCTGCCGTTGGAAGTGACCACGTCGTTGGGCAGACCGCCAGTGTAAAAGTATTCGCCGTTCACGTCGAAGAAAATCGTCTGGTCAAACCGCTGGCGGCGGGCATCCACTCCGAACTTCATGCTGTGTTTGCCCATTACCTTGCTGAAACTGTCCGCCCCATTGAAAGAGTCGCCGGTCTGGGGAAGCTCGCCCTCGAAGTTGTTTCCGATGTTGAAGCCGCCAAAGATAGAGATGAAAGGCACGCCTTCGCGCGCCGGTCCGAGGCCTGGAGTGATGCCGATGCGGGGATTGCCAGGACTCGCGAAGCACATGCTGGCGGGCACGGTGGCGCAGGAGTTCACGACCAGGTTGTTGCGCTGTGGGTGGTCGAAGGTCCCTTGTCCCTCGCGGAAATAGGCAAAGCGGGCTTCGTTCACGGAGGTGGCGCTGATTGTCCACGTGTGACTCAGGTTCCATTGCTGGAAGCGGTCCTTGTAGTTGCCGCCGAATCCCGGCACGTTTGAGCCCGCGGCCTGGAAGAAAGAGAAGGCCTGAAAGATCGTGTCGTCGTCGAAATAGTAGTAGCCGCTGAGCTGTTGCGAGTTGGTGATTTTTTTGTCGAAGCGAGCGGAGAACTGGTCCACGCGTGTCCTCCCTACGGGCACGGAGAGAAACTGGCTGGCTCCAAAGTTGGGGAGAGGCACGAATTGATTCAAGAGGTCGACCGCGGTGGGATCGAAACACGCGGTTGGAATAATATTTTCTTGACCGGTGACCATATCGGTGAAGATTCCCGGATGCGTACCGGTGCCGTTCGTGAAGGTCGCATAGGGCGTTCCAGCGACGATCGGCGAACCCCCGTGCACCGCGACCCCTGCCGCACATCCCGGGCGGCTGTTCAAGACATTGGCAAAGGTACCGGTGGCGACGCTGCCAGCGAAGGGCGAGGCTGCTCCGGCTTCGGTGAAATTGCCCATGCGTTCGGCGGCCGTTGGCACGATGGGGATAGTGGATGGGGCGCCGCCGCGGCGGATGCGACGACCTTCGTAAGAGAAAAAGAAGAACGTGTTGTCCTTGCGGATGGGCCCGCCGAAAGTGCCGCCAAATTGGTTCTGCTTGAAATCGGGCTTGACGATGTCGAAGAAGCCGCGGGCGTTCAGCACCTTGTTGCGGAAAAACTCGAAGATATCACCGTGAAACTGGTTGGTGCCGGACTTCGTGACCACGTTGACGACGCTGCCCGAGTTGCGCCCGAACTCGGCATCGAAGGTATTCGTCAGAACCCGAAACTCCTCGATCGAATCCGGGGAAGGCTGGATCGCCGGCAAATTGACGAACTGGTCGTTGGCGTCGCCACCGTTCACCGAGTAGTTGTTCGATCTTCCCCGGCCGCCGTTCACCGAGACGACCCCAGACTGGTCGCTTCCATAGAACAGGTCCGAGCCCACCTGGGACTGGACGCCGGGCTGCAACTGGAGGAGTTGGTAAGTGTCGCGCGCGTTCAAGGGGAGCTGAGTGACGGCGCGCTCGTTCACGACTGCGCCAAGCTGGGTGCTGGTAGTTTCAACCAGGGGGGCGCCCGCGGTGACAGTAACCTCCTGGCTGGAGGCGCCGATCTGTAATTTCGCGTTAATCACCACCACGTGCCCCAGCGTCACATCAATGTCTTTTTGCACGTACTTCTTGAAGCCGACCGCCTCGATCTCAGCGGTGTAGTGGCCCACCGCCAATGCGGGGAATTCGAAATCCCCATTGGCGTCGCTGGCCGCCGTCCGGGTTGCGTGGGTCTCCTGCCAGGTGACCGTCACCCGCGCGCCAGCCACCACCAGGCCTGAAGGGTCGTTCACCGCGCCGCGAATTGTTCCCGTCGTCTGAGCCAGAGCCGCGGCGGGGAAAATGAAAGCGGCAATAATGAAAAGCGGAAGCTTGCGAAACGGCGTCATACGCCCCCCTTTATCGAGCTTTCAGGAACCCCGGGCGGCTGCCTCGGTGCAAGTGTGCCAACAATCGCAAAATAGGCCCATGCTTGAACGCGCGAACAATAGTGGAAGGCGTCCGGGACTGTCAAGGGAGCAGGGGGCCGGGGAACATGCGATTTCGACTGCGGTTATTTCTTCGGCCGCCAGCAAGATCGGGCGCGGGGACGCTCCAGGCTCTCACGCTTCATTGCGCGTGGGCGCGACGACGGGGCAAGAGGAGGTAGGCGACCGGGCCGAGCAGAAGGGCGACAGGCCCCCAGCGCAGCGCGAAGCGGTCACTTCCCAGCAATGCCACCCCGCTCATCAGCAGCGGCGCCCCAACAACGTACAGCAATCCCAGGCGCCCTCCAGGAATGCGAAAGGACCGGGGAAGGTCCGGGCGCTTGCGTCGGAGTCGCCAAGCCGCGAGAAAGGTGAGCACGGAGGTGGCAATCCGGAGCCAGATGTACACGGTGATGAGACCGAACGCTATCTTGGCTGCAAGCAGCGGATTGAATCAGCGGTAAACGATCATATCGGTATCGAGCCGGAGCCTTGAACGAACTGGTCGCTAGGTTCTGGAAGAGTTGGCGACCAGTCGACCAGAATCGCCACGTCCGCTGAGCACTGATGAACGGCGAAATCGTGGATGCCAGATGTACGGGTTGCCCGTTATCCGGGCGCACCAAAGACACACCCCACCAGAGCGGGGTTCAGAGGTTCAAAAAGGCTTGCTCTGCTATGGACTACCAGACATGCCACCACCCTCGCCTTCCTGTGTCTCGATCGAAATCAGGAAAGCATTCCGATCGGTGTAGGAGAAGGTGTGGCCCTGCACATCAGCGCGGTGCTCGAGCGAACGATACATCTCGAAGCCGCTGTTGTTCTGAGCGCCAAAATACTTCACGTTCCGCAATACGACTCCTTTCCCGTCTGCACCTGGCTCGCGCTGCAGTTTCATGGAGGCCAATTGACCGCCCCCAAGCTTGGCCTCAACAATGTCGCCGGAACGGCTGATCTCAATTGGAGCTTCCTGCACTTTCAGCTCACCCCATTCGAGGCCGTAGGTCTTGAGAATCATAGGGGCGAGAGCATCGCGTTGTTCTTTTGTGGTCGCAGGGTCGAAGGACACAACGACCCAACTCCCCTTTTTGCTTGTGCCCCACTCATCTCCAAGATCCCCGGTCAGCCAATACTTCGCGCTTGCCAGATTCGTCTTGGCTGAATAACCGTCACGCACTTTGACAGCCATGTTGAACTCGCAGTGCGGATGTTCCGCGTGCTTGTTGAAATAGCACGGGCAGAACAAATGGCAGCTACAGGCCTCGACGTAGTCGGCCTTCATCCGCCAAGAAGGGTTCCCCGGTCCCGAAGCCATGAGCAGCAGAACACAAACCGTGAGAAGGCCTACCTGTGTCCACTTCTTCATATTCACCTCCGGTTTCAGCGTTCTTGCCACGTCGGACGAAAGAATCCGATCACTTTTTCAGTGACGGCAAGGGATTGTACTCCCCTCAACTAGGATTTCACCATACTTGCTGAGATGGTGCCTCATCAAAACTCTGGCTTCCCCCACCCGCGGAATCAAGTGGACGACCTCTCGGGATTGCGCCCGAGTCACAGGGCACTCTCCAGAAACTAAACGCGTAACTCGTTTAGTTTCTAGCACTACTGACGAGCCGCAGGGCCGTCATTTGCTCGGAAGCAATCCACTGTCTGTATAGCACTGCGGGCTCAAGCGGTCGATGCAACACCATCTGGTATAACGCTGTTTTCAAAGGTGGTGTTTATGATCCCAGGGAAACGGTTTGGGCTTTCTGAGGCGCAGAAGGGCGACATGTGGCGCCGTTGGA
>JBARRP010000081.1:0-13668 GCA_049644285.1 Candidatus Acidiferrales bacterium
TGAGATCATCATCTCCGGTGAAATAATCGGCACGCAAATTGGTCATGGTAACCAGGTACCGCAGCAATAGTGTCAGTATTGTGGAGCAACTGCACCGAACGTACTTCTGCACATCGACCATATCAAACCTGTGGCGCGCGGTAGCCGATGGTGGTCTCTGCAGTGCACCTCAGACGCTGCCCCGCAAGAGCCCCAAGGTCGGCTGGCTCGGCGGCCATCTGATTTCGTCTGGGTCTCGCCCGAGGTTCAAACAGATCCGGATTTCATTTGGTCTAAGATTGCTTTGTAGAACGGCACGAGTATCTGCGCGAGAGCTTTAGGGTCGGGCTGGTCCTGACGGATTTCCGCTTGGAGCTGCGGATGATGGTCAACAAGCGTTTGCACCAGAATTGCTGCAGCTGCTTCGTTCGGAGTTTGCATCGACTGGCTCCTCAAACGAGAACTAGATGCTGTGCGATTGTAGTACGGCGGATCGTTTCTGAACTAGGAAAGATCGTAAGACCGATGCCTCGGAACCGCTAAAGCTTTCCGGCGGAGTTCGGCAGTCGGCTGCACGCGTCTGCGATTTGACTTCTGTGCTGTGCTCGCCAGCAATGCTCGGGTCTGCAACGGCCGAGAAATACGAGCATCAACACTGGTCGGATTCCGAGAGGCGCCGGCCCATTCGGCCCGTGCCTCTCGTAGCTGGATAGCGAATGCTTCCCGTGGCCGCTCACCGAAATTGGCTTGCGGCGAGCACATGAATGCAGCCGGATTTCCGAACCGCAAGAGCTGTTCGTCACTCATCTTTCTACAAGCTATTGCACAACCCTCCGTAAGACGATCATGAAGCAAGCGATATGAAAGAACGCCTGGTAGATGGTGAGCGAGCGGTCGTAGCGCACGGCCAAGCGGCGATAGTTGCCCAGCCATGCAAAAGTGCGCTCGACGATCCAGCGCCGTTTGTACCTCCTGTACCTCCGCAGCGACCGACCATCCTGCGTCGGCGGTTTGCGGCGATTCGACCGATGGGGCACGATCAGTTGGATGCCGCGGGCGGCCAGCCGCTCGCGCAGCGGATCGCTGTCATAACCACGGTCGGCGATCACGCGTACAGGGTTTTGACGAGGACGCCCGGCGTGATGCCGCCGTCCTACACGGATCGCCGCGAGCGTTGTCTCTGCGAGCCGCACTTCCGACGGGGATGCAGAGTGAAGGTGGTCTCCCAAAGGAACACCCGCGCCGTCGACCAGTCGCGGTAGGGACGCCAGTTGGCCCAGCGCCCCCCGCACAGATCCGTACATGCAGTACTCCTGCATACGGCTCCTACCTCGGATGAGTGGCGTCAAAGCGCAGATCAGGGTACGGATGCAGAACCTGCGGGTTCGGGATCCAGCGAACCGACGACGATGCAAATCGCTCCCAGGTCATCCGGCCTTTTTGACTCCGGCGCTGAAGCGCGCGGTGCCAGCACCAGAGCACCTGGGTACGAAAGCTGTTCAGACTATCCGTATTGCCGGGAACTGCGTGATAGTTGAAGTAGCCTTGTACGACAGACCTCAACCACTTCCCGACCTCATCGCGTGGCTCGTGCCAGCGTCGACGTAGTTCCTCTTTCAGCTCTCGCAACTTCGCTGTGAGGCGCTTCCGGATGGTCTTACGCGTGACGGTGAACCGACCGTTCCTCCGGGTCTTCCCACAGATGTGCGTGAAGCCCAGAAAGTTGAACGTCTCCGGTTTACCCGCGTCCCGCCGCTCTCGATTTGCGATTGCGAAGCGCCCAAACTCGATCAGGCGCGTCTTGCCTGAGTGCAGCTCCAAGCCGAACTTGTGCAGGCGATCCTTCCATTCCTGAAGGAATCGCTCTGCATCCGTTCGATGCTCGAATCCCAGCACAATATCGTCGGCGTATCGGACAACGATCATGTCTCCTGCTGCCCGATGCGTCCGCCAGTGCCGTGCCCAGAGATCGAAGATATAATGGAGATAGATATTCGCCAGCAGCGGTGATGCCACCGAGCCTTGCGGAACACCCACTTCCGTCTTCGACCAGTTGCCTTCCTCCGATACTCCAGCCTTCAACCACTTTCGGATTAGGCGAAGTATCCTTCCGTCGGCAATCCTGTGTTCCACGAACTTGATCAGCCAGTCGTGCGAAATTGATCCGAAGAAGTCACGAATGTCTGCATCAAGCACCCAGTTCACCTTCTTCCGCATGATTCCAACCCATAGGGCATCCAACGCATCGTGTTGGCTCCGCCCTGGTCGAAACCCGTACGAGAACCCAAGAAAATCCTGCTCGTAAATCTGATCCAGGATCTTCACCACCGCGTGCTGGACGATTTTGTCCTCCAGGGCTGCGATGCCCAAAGGGCGCTGTCGTCCATCCGCTTTGGGAATGTAGGTTCTCTTGGAAGGTTGCGCTCGATACGTCCCCTGGTGCACACGGCCGAGAAGAACCTTCAGCCGGCTATCCAGATCCGTCTCATACTCTTTCCACGTCACTCCATCCACTCCAGGGGCAGCATCTCGTTTCAGAGCGTAGAAACTGTCCAGTAGTAGATGAGCGGAAACGTGGTGGAGTAGCGCGGTGAACTGTAACCGCTTGTCCCGTTTTGCTGCTTTCCGCACACCGAGCAAGCCGTTCGACGCGTTGATCCAGCTCTGAGTCTCGGACGCGGTCGTCCTGCCGGTGTTTTCCTTGGTCGCTCGCCTTCCCTCCATGCCCTCCGCTGACGGTTTCCCGCCTTTGTTCGGGCACTTCGCAGGTAGTACGCGAGCGTCCGACTCCCCACCAACGTGCATGTTGGACTTATGGTTCACGACCTTCTCCAACCGGCCCGCTCACCGCTTCGTGCCGGGCGTTGATGGGGTCTCCCGGTTCTCGCGCGAGGAGTTTCCATGCATGCCAGGGGTCTCTGACTGCGCGGAGTCCTTCGGATGCTCGCCTTGGCGCTTCCGTCGGTGTGGCCTTCCGTCTTGGTGGACGACGTCGGCACTCCGATTTCGTTTATTTCACAGCTCGATACCCTGCCTGCATGTGCCCCTGTCAACGCTTCGCGTCCAGCCTTGTGACTGACCGCGCATGACTCGGGGTCAGGATGGCTCGCTACGCCCTTCCTGTGTGACTCTTGCATTCACGACTCCTCGCCGGTTTATCCCGGCGCACCCACCATCCACTTCGTCCCCTTGCCCCGCTTGGTTTTTCCGACCGCGGAGCCCCTTTTTTCGCTGGCGCAAAACTGCCATCCAGGAACGACTCGCTCCACTTCACTTGCTGGCGCTCGTTCAACTCGCTCAGAAACGCCCGCCAGATGTTCAGCCAGACGCCCCGCTCTTCCCAGTCCCGCAGTCGTCGCCAGCACGTCGAGGGATGCGGATATTTCTCCGGCAGATCCTGCCAGCGGGCACCGCTGCGCAGAATCCACAGAATCCCTTCCAACACGCGGCAGTTCTCGGTCCACGGACGGCCACCCTTGCGGTGCTGGGGTGGTTTGGGGAGCAAGGGCACAATCTTCTTCCACTGCGCCTCGGTCAGCAACGGACCCGATCGCGCCATCGGCCCTCCCTCGGCGCTGCTGACCTTGCTTATCTCTCATTTCGGAACCCTCAACTACCGGCATTTCGGAGACTTGTCTCCGGTTATGCAACTGCTTCTAATGACTTAGCGAGGTTATGCATACGCTCTAGTTAACCGGGGGTCACGCGTTTCTGACTCCGCATAGCAGCACGCCAACAGTGATGAACTAGATCGCCTGACCGAGCATCACCAGACCGAAGCCGTGTGCATTAAGCCTGACCGGCTCGCAGCTGATCCGTTTGGATTGCTCGTCTGTGCGGCATCAGCCGGTTCCGTATTGGAACCTCCGTGCCCCCCACCCGCAAGTTCTTGATCTGTTTCGACCGGGAGCTCTCCCATCGGTGATCCGAGCTTGACACCAGAGGGCCACTGGCTTATGGTTTTGCGCAAACGTAAAGTTGAAATCGGAAATTCCCGATGTCTCATCTGACCATCTCCGAGAGGCGATCCTTCCCTGCGCCGGTCGATGACCGATGCGAGCTGCGCAACTTCCCCCCTCTCGGCTCGGCAATAAAGGTTCTGATGATTTGGCCGAGGTTTCCGCCCTCATTTTGGGGTTTTCAAGGCATGATAACTCTTCTTCCCGAGAAGACCGCCATGCCTCCGCTCGGGCTGATTACTGTGGCCGCTTTGTGTCCGAAGAATTGGACCATCCGGCTCACCGATCGAGCCTTTGACGAGCTCCTCGATGCTGACATCCTGTGGGCCGACCTGGTCATGATCAGCGGGATGCATGTCCAGAAGACCGATGTGATCGACACCCTCAAGCGCGCCCGGAGGTTCGGGAAACGCACGATGGTCGGGGGACCGTATGCAAGCAGTGAGCCGGAGGCCCTGCTCGTTCTTGCCGATCATGTGGTGGTTGGAGAGCCAGACGGGGTGTTCGACAGAATTGCGATTGATCTGGAGACCGGCCTTGCCCGACGGCTCTACATGATCCATGAAAAACCTGATGTGAGCAAGACTCCGGCTCCCCGCTTTGACCTGCTAAAACTCGAAAATTACGTTCTCATGTCAGTGCAGTTTTCCCGCGGTTGTCCCTTCCAATGCGAATTCTGCGACATCATCACGCTTTATGGGAGAAAGCCGAGAACGAAGCGCCCCAGCCAACTGTTGGCGGAGCTGCAGACCTTGGTCGACCTTGGTTGGCGTAAGCCTGTCTTTGTCGTCGACGATAATTTCATCGGAAACCACAAACTCGCTCTCGAACTGGCCCGGGAGATGGAAGCGTGGCAGACAGCTCGTGATTATCCGTTACTGTTTTTTACTGAGGCATCGATTGATCTTGCTCAGAGGCCTGAGTTGATCGAAGCCATGGTGAAGGCAAACTTTTTCTTTGTCTTCATCGGGATCGAGAGTCCCTCCAAAGAATCCTTGACGGAAGCAAAGAAATTTCAAAATCTACGATGGGATCCGCTGGAGAGTATTCGCTTCATCCAAAGCAAAGGGCTATGGGTATGTGGAGGTTTCATCCTCGGTTTCGATTCCGATACCGAGGAAATCTTCGAACAGCAGAAGGACTTTATCGAACGCGCTGCCATTCCCTGGGCAATGGCGGGATTTTTGCAGGCGCCTCCCACGACTCCGCTTTATGATCGAATGTTGAAACAAGGTCGATTGCTAGAAGAAAGCACGACCAGCAACTTCGATCCACCGAATTTCAAAACGATCCTGCCGCTCCCTGTTCTGCTGCGGGGTTTCCGCGACACCCTCGTCTCCTTATACTCGCCGGCGGCATTTTATAATCGAGCCTATCGTTCGCTTGTGTACTGGAAGGTTGCCAAGCAGCAGAAAGCCACCCAATATCCGTTTCTCTACAAGGAAGGATGTGGCCTGGTTCCTGTCGTTGGAACTGTAATTCGCTCCATCTTCCACCAAGGCATCTGCTCCTCATACCGCAAGGCGTACTGGACGTTTCTCATGCGCCTCCTCGGTCGCTGGTCCTTCAACCCACCCAAGTTGTCGTTGGGATTTACGATCCTGCTTTCAGGACACCACTTCATCAGCTATGCGAGAAACGTGGTGGCGCAACTGGAATCTGGGCTTGGTAAACCCCGAATCGACAAGGCAGCCGCGGATGCCCCTTTCGTTGAAACCTTGGAAGAGGACCGAGGCCTTTGCCGCTGAGATTCTCGCTGCAAAGCCTTTCGGCTGCCAAGGACAAAGGCCCGTGTATCGCTTCGCGAGCAATGAGCCGACTGTAAGATAAGAATCAAGGTCAAAGACAAGAAAGCAATAGCGGAAGGGGAGATCAATGCGACATAAACTCATCCTCTGGTTTGCTCTATTGGTTGCTGGATTTCTTGCCGGGTTCATTCTGCAGTACTCCAGATCGCAGCGGCTACAGCAGGAACTGTCTGCCTCGACAAAACAATTAGAATCCTGTCATTGGAGTGAACAATTGTCGCAGCTTCGCGACACAGCCACCATGATGTATATCGAGGCCACGCAAAAGAACTACGGCAAGGCCGGGGAGTACTCCGGGGAGTTTTTTGATCAAACTCAGCGAATTGCGAGTAGCACCGAAGATCCGGCACTCCGCAACCTGCTTCGTGACATCCTGGTGACGCGCGATCAGATCACGGCGAATCTGGCGAAGGGAGATGCCACCGCACTTTCGGAAATACAGCCGGTGGTATCTAAGCTCGAGCAGACTGCGAAACATTGACGAATGAGCACAAGTAACCCTGCGCAATCCTACCGAGTACATCGAGGAACGAAGTCACCGTGCCGGGTGCTCGTTAATTCCTTCCCAGATGGGGCGCGAATCACGCTGACACTGAGGATCGCGTCCATGCAGATGGAAGCTCTCAGCATTATGAATACACCGCCAACTTTGACGGCAAGGACTACCCGATAACTGGGCAGGGACCGGAAGGGGCAGACACGATTGCCGTCAAGCGCATTGACGCCAATACGACTGAATCGACTTTGAAGAAGGACGGTAAGACCGTCTTGATGTCGAGGGCAGTGGTTTCCCAAGACGGAAAGGTTCTGACTTTGACGGGGAAAGGAACCGACGCGAGCGGGAAGCCCTTTAACAACGTGCTCGTCTACGACAAGCAATAGAGGAAAAGGCGTGAGCAACGGCGCTTGAACTAGATTCAAGCCGCCACGGCCAGGTAATGCCACTCACCATCGACGGACTTCAGTTGATGAACCCTGCCATCGTCGGTATAGAGGAAATAGCTTCCATCTGGAATTCGTTGGGCATGTACAAAACGCAGGGAACACTTGGCCCATCGGGTTGGTCGCAAGCCTCTTCCATGTTGTGGTTTCGGTCCAACCACGTGGATTCCGTGTTGTACTTGGTATTCGATACCAGTTGGTCGTGTGAGCAGGCGGTCTAGTTGTTGAACTGTTTGCTCGGCAGATCGCGTTATTCGGGCTTCTGCGTTCTCAGCCTGGATTTGATGAGCAAACAATCCGGACGGCTGTAAGGCAGGCTCATGAACAGCTTCACCGAATTCCTGGAATTGCCACTCTCCGGAGTCAAGTATCCGCCCAGCGGCTAGAAGAGTTAGACAAAACTCTTCGAGCCACAATATTCCCGACTCCGATCTGACGCCTTTGCCTGTCACGCTTTTGATAAGCTATCCTTATCTTGGCCTACTGGTTCAGACGGGATACGATAGCGGAAGCGATTGCGACGGCTGAAAGAATCACGGCGAAAATCGATAATAAGTGGCCGACACAGGCAGAATCAACTAGACTGAGGTCCTGTTGAGACAGAAGGTGCTAGAATTTCAGCCTGGAGGAAAAAACCCATGGCCGAAAAAGTTCTCACGGACATCAGCGCAGGTAGCCACTCGATTTACCAAATTGTTGACCCCGGCGATGGCGTCTCGATAATCTTGCGCGAAACGGAAGACCCAAAGGGTCAGGTCCAACTGATGAAATCCGTAATCCCAGTCCTAATTCGGGTGCTCCAGGAAGTCAAGTAAGTGCGCTCGGCCCCACGCTACTCGATTTCTTTCACGCTTTGCCCTGCCGCTCGTCGGATTGCGGCAACAGTGCGGCCCGGGGACGGGCCTCGTGATGCACCCGCGTGTGAAACTCAACCAACCCCCGCCATTCTGATCAGAGCTTGAGAGGCGAGCCGCTAGACATCTTGAGGGGAAAAAGTTGGTGCAAATGAGTCAAGTTTTGTTCGTGTTTCGTTCGCCCGAGGACATGCTTGTTGGGCTGGGGCGAAGCCCCGTTAGTGTATAATCTTAGCGAGAGGTAAAATTCAAGTCGGAAATTCCCGGACGAGATGTACGGTTCGGGGCCCGAGGGCATCGGGGCGGACAGGGCCAGGACCCACGAAGAGCAGCGTGGCGGACAGTCACTTCAGAGCTGGAATCTCGGCATTACCTTTGTCCTCCTCCAGTAGGGGCGTCCGGGTATCCCTCTTTCGACCGTGGTATCGCCTTGGGGCACGCGTGGCCAACCCTGGCAGGGGCCTGGCAAGGGGGGAAACCTTTGGCGCTGGTGATTGAAGAAAAGAATGACCAGGTAGGGCAGCTCATCGCCACGGGCAAGGAGCGCGGCTACCTTCTCTATGACGAAGTAATCGATATCCTGCCAGCCGAGCGCTCATCGGAGGAGATCGACGACCTGCTCTCCACCTTCGAGCGCTACGGCATCGATATCTACGAAGATGTCTCCAGCGCCACGGCCGCGCGCGCTGCCCCGGCCCAGATCACCGATACCGCACCCAAAGAAGAAGTCACCGCCGAGGAAGTCGAACTCGACCTGACTCCCGGAGCGCTCGAGAAGATCAACGACCCAGCGCGCATATACCTGCGCGAGATGGGCACGGTGCCGCTGCTGACGCGCGAGGGCGAGGTGGCCATCGCCAAGCGCATCGAGCGCGGGCAACTGCTGGTGCTCAAGACGATCTCGCGCTCCCCGATCGTTCTCAGGGAAATGCTGGCGATCGGCGAGGAGCTCCGGAAAGACACCCGGTCGAACAAGGAAATCGTTCAGTTCGACGACGAGGAGCTGACGGAAGAGAGGATCGAGAATAAGACTCGGCAGACCCTCCGCATTATCGACAAGATCGAGAAGCTCTACCAGACGGCGCTCAAGCAAGCCGCCAAGCTTGAAAACACCCCGAAATCGAAGAGGCGCGCTTACCTGCGGGCCAAGTACGCGCTCGCGCGGACCCGCATCCAGATGTCGCAGCTGGTCCGCTCAATCGACTTCAACCCGATGGAAAAGAAGCGGCTGATCGACAAGATCCGCCACACCGTCGAGCGGCTCCATTCGCTCGAGTGCGAGGTCGGGAGGCTCGCGCGCCGCGCCGACGCCGCCAAGGGCGAGACCGCCAGCGAAGCGCGCAAGGAGCTGCGCTCGCGCCGCTCGGAACTGGAAGAGATCGGAGTCTCGAGCGGGGTCGGCTTCACCGAGTTCAAGCGCACACTACAGCAGATCCTGCGCGGCGAGGCCCAAGCCGAGCAGCCGAAGAAGGAGCTGACGGAGGCCAACTTGCGCTTGGTCGTCTCCATCGCCAAGAAGTACACGAACCACGGCCTGCAGTTCCTCGACCTGATCCAAGAAGGCAATATCGGCCTGATGAAGGGGGTGGATAAGTTCGAGTGGCGCCGCGGCTACAAGTTCTCCACCTACGCCACCTGGTGGATCCGCCAGGCCATCACCCGTGCCATCGCCGACCAGGCTCGCACGATCCGTGTCCCGGTACACATGATCGAGACGATCAACAAGCTGATCCGCACCAGCGGGCAACTGGTCCAGGAGCTTGGCCGCGAGCCCACTTCAGAAGAGATCGCCAAGCGCATGGATATCCCTGTCGACAAGGTGCGCAGGACCAAGAAGATCGCGCAGCAGCCCATCTCCCTCGAGACGCCCATCGGCGAAGAGCAAGATTCGCATCTTGGGGACTTCATCGAGGACAAGGCGGTGGTCTCGCCCTCGGACGCGGTTATCAATTTGAACCTGAAGGAGCAGACCGCGTCAGCATTGAAGACGCTCACCCCGCGCGAGGAAAAGATCATCAAGATGCGCTTCGGTCTGGAGGACGGCAGCGAGCACACGCTTGGAGAAGTGGGCCAGACGTTCGCCGTCACCCGCGAGCGCATCCGCCAGATCGAAGGCAAGGCGCTGCGCAAGCTGCGCCACCCTTCGCGGTCGCACAAGCTTCGAACCTTCCTCGGACCCCCCTCGCGAGATTAACTCTAGACCGCTGGTCCGCTCGAAACTCGAAAAGCGAGACTCCAACTTAAAGGAAGCCAAGCTCGCGCTGAACTGGATGCGCCTTTCTGATGGCAAGAATGGATTCTGGCGCGGCGATCGCCTGCAGGTGCCTCCGCTTGAGTTAACTAAGGAGATTAACTATAGAAAATAATCTCGGATTCCTCTTGACAAGTCAAGTTAATTTAACCTACCGTGGTTAATGGACTGAGAGAGTCCTGAGGTAATCTAAACAAAATGGGTTATCTGGAATCGGCCCTTGGCCACGACAACCAAGGAGGTTGCCATGTTTGGACGCAGAGTGTCCATGCACCCCAAGAATTGCCAGCGGAGTTGGAGTCTCTGTCAGAAAACGAACAGGATTCTTGGCATGGCTCGGATACGCAAAACACGCATAGCGGATAGCAGTGCCTTGCGCTTCAGGGCGACACGGGGCGTCCGTGTACCCGACTTAGTGTGTTGGTTTCAGCCTAGGCGCTTTGTACGGCTCTAATTCCTGCCCGCATTTATGAAAGCGGCCGTGCCTCTGGTCGAAATAGGGACCCGGGCATTTGTTGTTTGGGCAGTGCGTGAGCAGTTCCTTCCCGCAATCAGGGCAGTGGGGGTAGGGTCTGCGAACACATTCCACGTGCGCCAAATTCCGCGTTTTTGGCAAAGAGCAGTTCTAAGCCTACCCACTAGCCCCTCCTTATTCGTCTTCAGTACCTTCGAAACAAGCTGACGTCACAGAAAAGGCTATGGTTTACGACCGAGCTCAGCCTCACGATCGCTGTGACAATTTTAGGCCTCCTATACTCCCGTTCGGGCTTGTGTTCCTATACGTGAGGCCTACGTTGAGAAGAGATCGTTGGTGGAGCGGATGACGATCAGAACATTACGCAGTGTGGAAGAATGCTCAACACCATCGACAAGTGCGGAGGTAAGTCGTGACAAAATCACTCCTCGAATCACGATGCGAGGTACAATGATTTTGCCAGGTGAAGCAGCAGCGGGCTCTGCAGGGTTGCAACCTACCGAGGGATAGCTTGGTGGGCTCAGTGCATCTGCGCGAATATCTCCCCCGCGCTCCTGCCAACCCGCATCGGATCGATAGACCCGCATGCCTTGAAAACCACCGCCCGAAGGACGGAATCTACGCTACCGGAGAACGCTCCTTCCCGCTTCACGCTGAGGCGGCACATTTGCTGTTGGCGCCCAGACTCGTGTGCATCGCAGCGCGAAGCGTGAGGAATGAAAGACTGCCTCATGAAAGAAGGTTCCAAAGTTCGCAAGATCGCGTTTGTCGGCGACCACTTGCCGCGCAAGTGCGGCATTGCGACGTTCACGTCTGACCTGCTTGCCGCCGTGGCAGCTGCGCATCCCCAAAGCGAGTGTTTCTCAGTGTCGGTGAATGACACGAAAGGTGGCTACGAGTACCCGCAAGTAGTTCGCTTCGAGATTGAGGAGCAGGATTTGTCGTCTTATCTACGTGCTGCGGACTTCCTCAATATCAGCAACGTGGACATCGTCTGCTTGCAGCACGAGTTCGGCATTTTCGGCGGGCCGGCCGGCGGCCATATCCTGGCACTCCTGCGCGAATTGAGAATGCCCGTTGTCACTACGCTTCATACCATTTTGCGTGAGCCGAAAGCCGACCAACAGCGCATAATGCACGAGTTAGTCGCTTTCTCGACCCGGCTCGTGGTCATGGCTGACCGGGGACGACGGATGTTGCAGGAGATTTACCACGCACCACCGGCCAAGATCGATCTCATCCCGCATGGCATTCCCGACGTAGGTTTTGTCGATCCGACCGATTTCAAGGACCAGTTCGGTGTGGAAGGCAGGGTGGTGCTGCTCACGTTCGGGCTGCTTTCGCCGAACAAAGGGATCGAATATGTGCTCAACGCCCTGCCGCACGTTCTAGCGGAGTTTCCCGACGTTGTTTATATTGTCTTGGGCGCCACCCATCCCAACGAGCTACGCGAGCATGGTGAAGCCTACCGGCTCAGCCTCGAAATCCTTGCCAAAAAGAACAAACTCGAGAAGAACGTCATCTTCTACAACCGGTTCGTAGAACTTGAAAATCTGAAGGAGTTCATCGGCGCCGCAGACCTTTACATCACGCCTTACCTTAACGAAGCGCAGATCACGTCGGGCACGCTAGCCTATACGTTTGGTGCGGGCAAAGTGGTAGTTTCGACACCGTACTGGCACGCTGCAGAATTGTTGGCGGAAGACCACGGCGTGCTGGTGCCGTTCGGGGATGCCCCGGCCATAGCCCGCGAGGTGATCGGCTTGCTGCGCGACGACACCCGCCGGCATACCATTCGCAAGAATGCTTACAAGCTGGGCCGTGAGATGGTCTGGAGCAACGTGGCGCGGCTCTATATGCGCTCGTTCGAGTTGTCGCGGATCGAAGGGGCGGCGCGATCTCGAAAATCTCTTGCCACGAAGACGCTCGACCAAAAGCCGCGGGAACTGCCGGAGTTGAAGTTGAGTCATCTCTCGCGAATGACCGATTCGACCGGCCTCTTCCAACATGCCACTTTTAGCATTCCGAATTTTTCGGCAGGCTACTGTACGGATGACAACGCTCGCGCATTCATCCTCGCGGTACTGCTCGGTGAATTGGGAGAAGAGCCGGAGCGCGTGCGGACGCTGGCCACAACCTACGCGGCGTTCTTGCATCACGCGTTCGATCTCAGAGTGAAACGCTTCCACAACCACCTGAGTTTCGACCGCCGCTGGCTCGACGCGCAAGGGTCAGAGGATTGTCACGGGCGAGCGCTCTGGGCGCTGGGCGTGGGCGTGGGGCGTTCGCCCTATCGGAGCTTCCAGATCATGGCCGGGCAACTCTTCGCGCTGGCGCTGCCAGCTCTGACGGAGCTCACTTCGCCGCGGGCGTGGGCGTTCGGCCTTATCGGCATCCATGAATACCTACGCCGGTTGAGCGGCGACAGCCTGGTCAACCAAACCCGTGAGACACTCACTTCCCGGCTCATGGAACTTTTCGAGAAGAACGCTCAGCTGGACTGGCCCTGGTTTCAAGAGGATCTGACTTACGACAACGCGAAGCTCCCACACGCCTTGATTCTGAGCGGACGTGCAACCGGACAACAAGCGGTGTTTGGGAGAGGCCTGCAGGCCCTGCGCTGGCTGACGGAATTGCAAATCTCCGAGAAGGGTCACTTTCGATCCATCGGCACCAACGGATTTTATCGCCGCGGCGGTATGCGCGCCAACTTTGACCAGCAGCCCATCGAGGCGCAAGCAATGGTCTCAGCCTGTCTTGAGGCCTATCGCGCCACATCGGACCTCTGGTGGTACGAGCAGGCGCAACGCGCCTTCGATTGGTTCATCGGCTGGAACGATCTTGGATTGGAACTCTGCTCTCCCAAAACAGGCGGTTGCCGCGATGGGTTGCACGTGGATCGGGTCAACCGGAACCAGGGAGCGGAATCAACCCTGGCCTTCTTGCTTTCGTTGGCGGAGATGCGCTTGGCGCAAAATATGCTGACGAGTTTTAGGGAACCGATCGCCGTCTAAAAGTAATCGCCGCTTCCAGTCTTGTTTTTCTGGAATAACCAGTCCATGAACCGCAACTCGATTCACGTCAGACGCACGGCCACGGTCCTCAGGCCCGACCAGTCACGCGTTCTTTTGCGGCCATTCAGCGCCGGGGATCCCCAGCGGGCCGGCAGGATTATCGCCAGGATCATGTCGCTCCCGGAAAACCGAGTCGGCCCTCTCCTGGACGAAGTCACCGCCGAATTCTCCCAGCGACACCAGCAGATCCACAAATCCTTTCTGGAACGATTCGAACAGGTCCGCGACCTCCTATTGACCGATGAGGAAATTTCCGAACAAAGAAAGCTGTTGATCGGCTCCTATTTCGTTTGCGAATTCTCCTTAGAATCCGCAGCCCTGTTCAA
>JBARRP010000082.1:0-33618 GCA_049644285.1 Candidatus Acidiferrales bacterium
TTCTCGATTTCGTCGAACAGCAGAAACGACAGCTTCAATTTTTCGGTGTAGTACTGCGCCAGCGCTTCCTGGGTGATCAGCGGATGGGTCTCGCGATGCCCCAAATACCCGGGCGGCGAGCCGATCAGCTTGGCAATCTCGTGGGAGTGTTGAAACTCGGCGCAATCCACCTTGATGACCGCCCGCGCGTCGCCAAAGAGAATCTCCGCCGCGGCCTCCACCACGCGGGTCTTTCCCGCCCCGGTCGGCCCCAGGAACAGGAGGTTGCCCACCGGGCGCCCCGGGGAATTCAGGCCGGCGCGAAAGACTTGGTAGAGGTCCACGACCGCCTGCACGGCCTCGTCCTGCCCGACAATCTTTCGCCGCAGGCCCCCCTCAAAATCGCGCGACTCGATGCTACGCTGAGAAGGATCGAGAAGTTTTGCCTTCGCTGCCACGGCTTGTGCCCTCAACGGTACTTCCTCCCGGGCTCAAAGCCCCGCGGAAATGCGCGTTCAAATTGGTTCAACTTGATGTCCAAAGTGGAACGCAGCAACCGCAATTGCATTAAGAGTTCGCGGCTCGACTTGGCGCGATCGGATACGGTTATCATCGGCGGAGAAAGATCGGCCAGATCGAGACTTAGATTGCGCAGGGACTGCATCAAGTTCTGCACGTACGGGGAGCGAACGTCGAAGAGCTCGACGCGGTTGTTCACCTGCTCCCGCAGCCGCGACCAGTCCAAACCCAGCAAGGGATGGTTACGAGAGACCTGGCGAATAACGTCATCGGTGATCCGGGGCCGCTCGCCCAAGCGGGCTAGATGGAGCTGCTGCACCTTTCCTTGGCGACGAACGTTGTGCACCAAATAGTACGAGTTTCCCTTCCGCCGGACAAAAGCCACAACTGCCTCCTTGGGCCTCGAACGCTGTGTAGTGTATGTACTGTCCACTACACCGTCAATGGTACGATGCGCCTACGAATCAATGGTTGCATCGAATCAGTTATTACTACTGAGAACGCATTGGGAGAGCTGAGAGCAGGGCTTCAATTCGGGTGTGAGAATGCGGTAGCGCCTTTCCAGCCTTTTCGCGTCGAAATACGACCTCCCCACTGTATTTAGATGCCATCGCGCACAGGAAGATGTATCAACGCTGAAGCTCAGCGCCGCGCTGGTATACTTTCGCGGCCGCTAAGTCGGCCAGCAGGAAACAGTCTTGGCAATCGAGCGACAGGTCGAAGGTCCGCGATGTCTTGGGATACCGTTTATCGACTGGTGAAACGCGTTCCCCGAGGACGCGTGACTACCTACGGGCGGCTTGCCCGCGCCCTTCGGCTTCGCGGAGGCGCTCGCGCGGTGGGGTTCGCCATGGCTGCCTGCCCTTCGGGACGCGGCATTCCGTGGCACCGGGTCGTGGGAGCTGGAGGACGACTGCTCATGCCAGAGCCGCACGCGAGCTTGCAGCGGCGATTGCTTGAAAGCGAAGGAACCCGGATCGAAAATGGCATCGTGGACTTGGACCTTCACGGATGGACACCCGGGCGAAAACGTCCCAGCGTTGGAGCGCCGCGGAAATCCGCCTCGAAACGCAAAAGACGGCCCAGGCGCAAGTTCGCGCTGAAGCCGCGGCTGTGATATAGAAGAATATTCAGCCCCAAGACGAGATCAATCGTTGTGAGTGAACCCGTCATCCACGCCGAAGGCCTTTACAAAAATTACGGCCCGGTTGAAGCGCTCCGTGGTGTCAGCTTCGACGTGGCTGAAGGCGAGGTCTTCGGCCTGCTGGGTCCGAACGGCGCGGGAAAAACGACGACCGTGGAGATTCTCGAAGGGCTGCGCTCGCCTGATCGCGGCAAGGCGCGAGTCGTCGGGCTGGATCCGGAGAAGAGCGGCGCGGCCTTCAAGCAAGAGATCGGAGCGGTCTTGCAATCGACGTCTCTGCCGGACAAGCTGCGGGTCTCTGAGGCCCTCCAACTGTTTACGCAGTTCTACGACCGGCGGAACGACCCGGAACTGCTGCTGAAACGCTTTCAACTCGAAGAGAAGCGCAGCGCCTTCTACAGCCAGCTTTCCGGGGGGCAGAAACAACGGCTGGCACTGGCCCTGTCCTTGGTTAACAACCCTCGGGTGTTGTTCTTCGATGAGCCGACCGCCGGGCTCGATCCTCAGGTGCGCCGTGAAATCTACGACATCATCGAGCAGCTCCGTCACGAGAAGAAAACGATCCTTCTCACGACGCACTACATTGAGGAAGCCGAGCGGCTTTGCGACCGCGTCGCCATTATCGACTTTGGCCGAGTGATCTCCCTCGGCACGCCCCGAGAGCTGAAACAGCGGTCCGCGGGAACGACGCGAATCGAAGTCCGTCTCGCGCGGCCGGTTGCCAACGGAACGATGGCGCAGCTCGAAGGAGTGGCCCATTGCCGCGAATTCGAAGGCGCTTATGTGATTCACTCGACGCGGGCACCCCAAACGATCGTGGCGCTTGTGAAGCAACTCGAGTCGGAGAACAACGAACTGCAAAGCCTGGAAATGTTTTCGCCGTCGCTCGAGGATGTGTTCATCGAGCTTACGGGCCGGCGTCTCCGGGAGTGAAGAAGACCGCGAGCGGGAATCGGAAAATCGGAGAGGCACGCGGAGTGAAACACATCTGGACACTTACCCTGATCCGCATACGCCTGGCGCTGCGCAGCCGCACGTTCATTTTCTTCAGCTTGATGATGCCGCTGACCTTCCTTTTCTTCTTCGCCGCCGTGTTCAGCAAGCGCAACTCGGAAGTCATCGCCTATATCCTCGGCGCGGTGCTCGCGCTGACGGTAATGGGAAGTTTCTGGGGACTCAGCATGCAACTGGTGATGTTCCGCGAGCAGGGCATCCTGCGGCGCTTCCGGCTGGCTCCGGTGGGCGCCGGCGCGATGCTCGGCTCGAGCATCCTCTCCAACTATTTCCTTGTCCTGCCCACAGTGCTGGTGGAATTTCTCGTCTCGCGCTGGGTTTTCGGACTGCACACGTGGGGAAACTTATGGGCGGTGTTTGCACTCGTCTCGATCGGGGCGGCAACTTTTTCCGCGTTTGGCCTGATCGTCGCAAGCGTCACAAATACGATGCAAGAGACCCAGGTGATCAACAACCTGGTGTGGTCCGCATTCTTGTTTCTTTCCGGAGCTACGATTCCGCTGGTGATCTTTCCCGGGTGGATCCAGCATGTCGCGCTCTTTTTGCCCGCCACCTACCTCGCAACAGGCCTTGAAGGGGCCATGTTAAAAGTAGTGGGGGTTCGCGAAGTGGCGGGCGACATCATTGCTCTCGCCGTTGGTCTCGTCGTGGCATTTGAAGTCTCGCGGCAGCTCTTCCGCTGGGAGCCGGAAGCCAAGGTTTCGGGGCGCGCCAAGCTCTGGGTGGTAGTCGTGATGGTGCCTTTTTTGCTTTTTGGGCTGTGGGAAAACGTTTACGGGGCGCGCCTCACGCGGCTGCGCCAGAACTTTCAAGCGTTCAGCGAACGCGGGCCCCAGAATCCGACCAAATAGCGCATCGCCCCGTGGGTGGGCGCTTGCCGATTCACGGAAAAGACCCGCGGGGTCAAACCACGGCCTGGAAGCCGCGCCAAGGGTGGAAAAACTGGCGGCCGGGAACGGCGTGAAAATTCCTGCTTCCCGCATACCCTCGTTTCAATCTAATGCGGCCAGACGGAGGATTGCATGAAAGCTATTCGCGTTCACGAGTTCGGTGGTCCCGAAGTGCTGCGTCTCGACGAGGTAGCGAACTTGAAGCCCGGGCGCGGCCAAGTGGTCGTGCGGGTTCATGCCGCAGGTGTCAATCCCGTTGATACTTACATTCGTGCGGGAACCTATGCTCGAAAGCCCGCGCTTCCCTATACGCCGGGGACGGACGGGGCCGGTGTGGTTGAAAGCATCGGCAAGGACGCCTCACGTTTCGTGGTCGGTCAAAAAGTATATATGGCCGGCTCGGTCACAGGCACATACGCGCAGCAAGCGGTTTGCGAGGAGTCGCAGCTTTGTCCGCTGCCGAAAAATATCTCCTTCGCTCAGGGCGCGGCTGTGCACATTCCCTATGTGACGGCCTACTGTGCTCTATTTCACCGCGCCCATGCCCGAGCTGGCGAAAGAGTGCTGATACACGGTGCAAGCGGCGGCGTGGGTGTCGCCGCCGTGCAGCTCGCACGGGCCGCCGGAATGCAAGTGACCGGGACGGCGGGAAGCGACCGAGGCCGCCGGCTTATTTCGGAAGAAGGCGCTCATCACGTCCTCGACCACACAGCCGCTGGGTACCTGGAAAGGGCGCTTACGGCGACTGGCGGCCGCGGCTTCGATGTAGTCCTCGAAATGCTGGCCAACGTAAATCTGGGAAACGATTTAACCGTTCTGGCACCGGGCGGGCGAATTGTCGTCGTGGGCAGCCGTGGGACAGTCGAAATCAATCCCCGCGACGTGATGGTGCGCGATGCGGCCATTCTCGGAATGATTCTCTGGAACGTGTCGCCGCAAGATCTGGCCAGCATTCACGCGGCATTGGTCGCGGACCTTGAGAACGGCACGTTGCGGCCCATCATCGGCCAAGAGATACCTTTGGCCGAAGCCCCGCGGGCGCACCGCGCCGTGATGGAGCCGGGAGCCTACGGCAAGATTGCCTTGATTCCCTAACCACAAACAACCGCATTTCGATGCAATTCCTGAAATCCCCGAGGAGGCAAGATGAAGCGCACTGCGTCGGCAATTTGGAAGGGTTCGCTGAAGGAAGGTAAGGGCGCGATTTCGACCGAAAGTGGAGTGCTCGCCAACACGCCCTATTCGTTCTCCACGCGTTTTGAAAGCGGAAAAGGCACCAACCCGGAGGAATTGATCGCCGCCGCTCACGCCGGGTGCTTCACGATGGCGCTCTCCGCGCAACTCGGCACGTTGAATCTTGTGCCGGAGAGCTTAGCAACCACGGCGAGTGTGACGCTGGAAAAGCTCGATGCCGGATGGACAATCACGAAGATTCATCTCGACCTGGTGGGGAAGGTTCCCGGCGCGTCGCCGGCCGCGTTCGAATCGGCCGCCGCGAGTGCGAAAGCGAATTGTCCTGTCTCGCGTGTGTTAAACGCGGAGATCACACTTTCCACCAGATTCGAAAACGTCTGAGAACGGATGATCGCGCTCGTTGCCGTTATCGGTGTTGTCCTGATTGTCACGGTCCTCGCGGACGCGTTCAAATCCATCATTCTGCCTCGGCGTCTCACCGGGCGCTTCCGCCCGTCGCGATTGTTTTATCGAACGATCTGGCCAACGTGGAAGGCAATCGCCCGTTCGCTGCCCACGGGAAAACGCCGCGAACAGTTCCTGAGCGTCTTTGGACCGCTTTCGATCCTAGTGCTGTTTAGCTTTTGGGCGGCCGGATTGATCATAGGATTCTCGTTCCTCGACCTGGCGGCGGCGTGGGCCAAGCCTGCCTCCGGCAGTGCGCAGGACTTCCTCACCAATCTCTACCTGAGCGGCACGACTTTCTTCACGCTGGGAATGGGTGATGTCACGCCTCACACCGGAATGGGAAGGCTGCTGGCCGTCCTCGAATCAGGAATGGGCTTCGGATTTCTCGCCGGAATCATTGGCTATCTCCCGGTCATCTATCAAGCATTCTCACGCCGCGAAGCCAACATTGTGTTGCTGGACGCCCGCGCCGGTTCTCCTCCAACTGCCGCAGAGCTGCTGCGGCGCCACGCTGGCAGTCAAGGACTCGAGGCCCTTCGCAAACTGCTCCGCGACTGGGAAAAATGGGCGGCCGATCTGCTCGAGAGTCATATCTCGTATCCCGCAGTCAGCTATTTTCGTTCTCAGCACGACAACCAATCCTGGCTCGCAGCCTTAACCTGCATCTTAGACGCTTGCGCTCTGATCATTTCAGGGATCGACGGCGCCTGCACCCGCCAAGCACGGCTGACCTTTGCGATCGCGCGCCATGCTGTTGTAGACCTCGCACAGGTCTTCCAAGCTACCCCGCACGCCCCACAGCCTGATCGGTTGCCGGCGGCGGAGCTCCAGCGTTTGCGCGCGATGCTCTCGGCGGCAGGAGGACAGATGAGGTCGGACGCGGCGGCCGATCGGAAACTGAGGGAGTTGAGGGAGATGTACGAGCCGTATGTTTCCTCCTTGGCTCGCTTTCTGGCGGTAACGTTGCCGCCCTGGATCATGTCCAAGCAAGTCGCGGACAATTGGAAAACGAGCGCGTGGGGACGCATCGCCGGGTTCACCGTGGCCCCCACCGGTGAATCGCGGCTCGACGACCATTTCGAGGAGTGATTCGCGGTGACCAGGATGAAACCGGATCGAAGTGTGCTTTGCGTTGTCACGCAGCACCTTGAGGGCGCCGAAACATGGCCAAAATGCTGGAGATGATTGAAAGGACCTTGCGCGGAGAGCTGCCGCCACCTCCGATTTCGAGGCTGATCGGTTTTCGACTCACCTCAATTCAACCGGGCGAAGCCGTCATCGAATTCGAAGCGAGCGAGGCCCACGCCAATCCCATGGGTACGTTACATGGCGGTGTGCTCTGCGACATTGCGGATGCGGCGATGGGCTTGGCTTACGCAGCAACTTTGGGCGACGACGAATCATTCACGACGCTCGAGCTGAAAATGAACTTCTTCCGTCCCGTTTGGAAGGAAAAATTGCGCGCGGTGGGCCGCGTCGTCCGTCGCGGAAAGACAATCGCTTACGTGGAATGCGACGTCCTCAATTCCGAGGGCGCCCTGGTCGCCCGGTCCTCAAGCACGTGTATGACACTCCGAGGTGATCAAGCCAAGGGACGCTGATCCAACCCGGGAGTAGTGATTCCCGGGTCCGGTCACATCATCAACATGGAGAAGCCGGAAGAACTCAAGAGGCTTCGAAAATGGCGAGCTCGGCTATCGCAAGTCGAGAGCACGGTCCAGCCATTTTGTCTGTTGCACTGCGCTTCGGAGTTTCCTTGGCTTTGCGTGACACGAAAATGCGTGTGCTATAATCCGCGCTGAAAAGAGGCTTAGGGACCGACGTCACACGGAGACAACTAATGGCCTGGAAGACAACCGAGAAGATTTGGCACAACGGAAGATTCATCAAGTGGGAGGACGCGCACGTCCACGTGCTCTCTCATGTCATCACCTACGCTTCTGCGGTCTTCGAAGGGATTCGTTGCTACCACACCCCCCAAGGCCCGGCCATTTTCCGCCTCCGCGACCACATGCAACGGCTCATCAATTCGGGGCATATCTATCGCATCGAGCTGGACTACTCGTTGGACGCTCTCTGCAACGCCGCGCTCGAACTGGTTCGCGTAAACAAGTTGGACGCTTGCTATCTGCGCCCGATCGTTCTCCGCGGCTATGGCACCCCGGGGGTCGATCCGGAAGGCTGCCCCATCGAGATTTACATGGCCTGTTGGGAGTGGGGCAAGTATCTAGGGGAAGAAGCCTTGAAGGACGGTGTCGATGTTTGCATCAGCTCCTGGAACCGCCCTGCCTCCAACACGCTGCCACAGATGGCCAAGGCCGCCGCGAACTACATGAATTCGCAGTTAATTCGCATGGAAGCGAGGGCCAACGGGTATGTTGAAGGAATCGCGCTCGACGTAAATGGGTGCGTGAGCGAAGGTTCGGGCGAAAATATCTTCCTGGTCATGGACGGGGCGGTGATAACACCGCCGATCTCCAATAGCGCCCTTCCCGGCATCACCCGCCACACCGTTTTGACGCTCTGCCGCGACTTGGGCATTCCCGTGGCCGAGCAGATGGTTCCACGAGAAATGCTCTACATCGCCAACGAAGTCTTCTTCTGCGGCACCGCCGCCGAAATCACTCCGATTCGCTCGATCGACCGGATCAAGATTGGAAACGGCAGCCGCGGCCCGATCACTCGCCGGTTGCAAGACGAATTCTTCGCCTGCACCGAAGGCAAGAAGCCGGACACCCGCGGCTGGCTCAGCTTGGTCCAGATTCCCGCCAGTGCCGCCGTCCGCTGATTGCATCCTCCCCGGATGCGTAGTTAGAACGGGGGGATTCGTGTCTTTGACTCCCTCCCGCCAATCCAGTAAAATCGCGCGCGCTTGACGTTACTGGATGAGAAACAGTTGCGTCGGCGGGCACGGACCCTCGTCAGGAGGATTTGTTGCACACTTTGCCGCAAAAGCTCTTCGCGGAATTCATCGGCACCTTCACGCTCATCTTCATCGGCGCGGGTTCGATCTGCGCTGATCAGTATCTTCGAGCCGCAGGACAGGGAGGTGTCGGCATCCTCGGCATTGCGGCGGCCCATGGTCTGGCTATCGCAATCATGGTTTCAGCTCTGGGTCACATCTCCGGCGGCCATTTCAATCCCGCCATCACTCTCGGTTTTTGGGTGACCAAGAAACTCGGCACCATCGCCTCTTTTCTATACTGGGTTGCACAACTCCTCGGCGGAATCGCAGGGGCGTATCTGCTCAAATTGACGATCCCCGAAGCGGTCTGGCGTCCGGTGGCCATGGGCACTCCCGATTTGGCTTCCGACATTACTCGGCTGCCCGGGATGGGTCTGGAAACGGTGATGACGTTCCTGCTCGTCTTCGTTGTTTTTGCTACCGCGGTCGATCCCGAAGGCGCTTTCAACAAGATCGCCGGTTTCGCCATCGGTTTGACCATCAGCATCGACGTCCTAGCGGGCGGTCCTTTCACCGGCGCGGCGATGAACCCTGCCCGCGCCTTCGGCCCAGCGCTCGCCTCTCACCACTGGACAAACCATGGTGTTTATTGGATCGGGCCTCTGTTTGGAGGCCTGCTCGCCGGCTGGATCTACGATAGCTTCTTCCTCCGCAAAACCTGACCCGCGGGGTTATCACTCAAGACAATCAAAGGCCCGGCGTCCTTTCCCCTGCTCCTTTCCCATGCTACGTTGGCCGCAGACCTCGGGTATGAGGTCTTCCGACCATGTCCATCACCGTTGACGATCTGCTGCGCCGCGCTGTCGAAAGCAAAGCGTCCGACCTGCATCTGAAGGTCGGCAACCATCCCTATCTGCGTGTGGACGGCGTGCTGATGCCGTTGAACGACGTTCCGCGTGTCACGCCGGAAGAGATGTTGTCGATGGCCTTCAGCATGATGACCAACCGCCAAAAGCAGAAGTTCAAGGAGACGGCGGAACTCGATATGGCCTACGGCGTGGCCGGCCTGGGACGATTCCGCGTCAACGTTTTCCAGCAGCGCGGCAATGTGGGCATGGTGCTCCGCGTCATTCCTACGAAGATCCGCACGATCGAAGAGCTCGAGCTGCCCAAGGTGTTGAACCGCCTCTGCGAGGAGCAGCGCGGAATGGTGCTGGTCACCGGGACAACCGGCTCCGGTAAGTCCACCACCCTGGCGGCGATTATTGACCGCATCAATTCCCTGCGACCCGAGCACATCATTACCATCGAAGACCCGATTGAGTATCTGCACCGCGACAAGAAAGGTTTCATCAACCAACGCGAGGTGGAAGTCGATACGGCGAGCTTCGCCACCGCGCTGCGCGCCGGACTTCGCCAGGACCCCGACGTGGTCCTCGTCGGCGAAATGCGCGACCTCGAGACGATTCAGACTGCGCTGCTGGCTGCCGAAACCGGCCACCTGGTCTTGTCCACCTTGCACACTTTGGACGCGACGGAGACGATTCAACGTATCATCGCGGTTTTTCCGCCTCCCGAGCAGAAACAGATTCGCTTGCAGATGGCCGCGACTCTGAAATCTGTCGTCAGTCAGCGCCTCGTGCGCCGCGCCGACGGCGCCGGGCGTGTTCCGGCTGTCGAGGTGATGATCACAACCGGCTACATCCGCGATTGCATCATCAATCCGGATAAGACGCGCATGATCCGCGACGCAATCGCTGCTGGTACCAGCCAGTACGGCATGCAAACATTCGACCAGTCGCTCTACGACCTGTATTCGCGCGGCCTCATCACGCTCGAAGAAGCCCTCATGCGTGCCTCCAACCCCGACGAGTTCCGCCTGCGCGTCCAGGGCGTGCGCTCCGCTGCCGACGCAGCGCGCGAGGAGATGGAGCGCGCCATCACCGAATTCGAGCGTCTCGGCCCGCGCTGAGCAGCAGCTAGTGATGCGCAGTGGGCGGGTAGGTTTTCCGCGGCAACCACGTCAGCGATCAGCTTTCAGCGATCAGCCATCAGGAACTAGCCTTTACTTCCTTTGCCTTCTTTCCCGAGTTCGTTTCGTCATTTTCTGTGCCTTCTTGCTTCCCCGCGTGCCTGCTTCTATGCTTGCGTCGTGCGCTCAAACCCCAGCAAACTGGCAACTGAAGCCGAACTGTACGCTGCGGCGCTGCGCGCCCTGATGCGTCGCGCGCATTCCGTTCACGAAATGGAAGAACTTCTCGCGCGGCTCGCGGAAGAGGAAAAGCTGGTTCGCCCGGTTCTCGAAAAACTGAAACACCAGCAGTATCTCGACGATGCGCGCTATGCCCTCGACTACGCGCGTCACCACGCGCAGTCGTGCCGCCAGGGAAAATTTCGGATCGCGCGCGAGTTGCGTGGCCGCGGCGTGCCCGATCGTCACATTGAGGTTGCGTTGGATGCTATCTTTGCTGAGACGGACGAGTCATCTCTGGTCCGCGAGCGCCTAAAGCGCATGTCGAAATCTGGTGGCGCGCTCAACGAGCGCAAGATTGCTTCGTTCTACCGCAGCCTTCTTCGCGCCGGGTTTTCCGGCGATGTGATCCGCACCGAAATCCGCGCCCTCAAAGCCGACATCGCCGAACTTCCCGAGACCGCCGACAACGGGCTGTAGGAGCGCTGCATCCCGTTCCCGCCTCCGCGCATGACCGTCTTTCTCGTCGTACGGGCGGCTCCTTGCTGCGCCCTTGTAGCCTGACGATCGATCGCGAACGCTCCGAGTGCCCCAGCGCATTTCATCCTGAGCGGAGCGAAGGATCTCTCTCCAAAGATTTCTAGAACTCCTCGCCTTTCTCGCCTAAATGGACAGAGTCCCCCGTCTAAGCCGTTCGGCTTTCTCTCGCGAACGTTGCGCTCACCCCAAAATGAACCCGCTCGGCTGAAGCCTGCTGCTACGGGTGCTGGCCTACCGTCCCGCTTATGGCTTCCAGTGGAGGATGGGCCTTCGGGCGGCTTTAACTTCGTCGAGGCGGCCGACGCGCGTGGAGTGAGGAGCTGTCTTCACGATTTCGGGATTGGTTTCGGCTTCTTCGGCGATTGATCTCATGGCGTCCACGAACAGATCGCATTCTTCTTTCGATTCCGATTCAGTGGGTTCGATCATGAGCGCGCCGGCGACGATCAACGGGAACGCAGTCGTGTAAGGATGAAAGCCGTAGTCGATGAGCCGCTTGGCGATGTCCATCGTATTTACGCCATGCTTTTTCTGCTTGGCGTCGCTGAAGACAACCTCGTGCATCGAGGGTGGGGTGTAGGGGAGATCGTAGTAGCCTTCGAGATGCTTCCGAATGTAATTGGCATTCAGGACGGCGTCCTCGGTAGCCTGGCGGATGCCCGGACCATAGGCCAGCGTATAGGCCAACGCACGCAACAGGACGCCGAAGGTGCCACAATAAGCGCGCACGCGGCCGATGGATTTCGGCCGGTTGTGATCAAGCGCAAGCCGGCCGTCTTCCTTTTCAACGACCAGCGGCACCGGCAAAAACGGCTCCAGGAATTTCTTCACCAGCACCGGACCGGCTCCGGGTCCGCCGCCTCCGTGCGGTGTCGAGAACGTCTTGTGCAGGTTGAGGTGCATCACGTCCACGCCGAAATCGCCCGGGCGGGTGATGCCGGCCAGCGCATTCATGTTGGCGCCATCCATGTAGAGCAAAGCGCCGCGCTCGTGAAGGATTTCGGCAATCTCGGCGATGCGCTCTTCAAAGACGCCCAGGGTGTTGGGATTGGTGAGCATCAAGGCCGCAACGTCCGGCTTCACAAATTCGCGCAGGTGATCGGTATCGATCTGGCCGCGCTGGTTGGATTTGACGTTCCGAACCTCGTAGCCCGCAATTACTACAGAAGCGGGGTTCGTGCCGTGAGCGGAATCCGGGATTAGGACTTTCCTCCGCGCGTCACCCTCGCTCTCGAGATAAGCGCGAATCATCAGCAGGCCGGTGAGCTCGCCCTGGGCGCCGGCCGCGGGCTCGAGCGTGACTGCGTCCATGCCGGTAATCTCGAGAAGGCACTTCTGCAGATCGCACAGGATCCTCAGGCAGCCCTGCGCGATTTCAGTCGGCTGGTAAGGGTGCTCGGTAGCCAGTCCCTCCAAGCGTGCCACGAATTCGTTGACGCGAGGGTTGTACTTCATGGTGCAGGAGCCGAGCGGATACATCCCGAGGTCAATGGCATAGTTCCAGGTCGAAAGGCGGGTGAAGTGGCGAATGACTTCGATCTCGCTCACTTCGGGAAAGCCTTCAACGCTGTCGCGCACAAATTCCTCGCCAAGGGCATCTGCGGCTACGGCAGGGACATCGAGCGGAGGCAGCTCCATGCCACGTTTGCCGCGCGCAGATTTCTCAAAGATGAGGCCCTCGTTCTGACTGACGTGACGCCCCGCCTTGCGGATCGTGACAGCCTTCGGTTCCGCCTCCGTCATCGTTGTCTTTCCGTTGTTCAATTCACTCAATTCGAAACGGCTCCTTACACCGGTGTGTCAAGGGTCTGCCTTACGACCGCCACCAGGCGCTCAATTTCCCCCCGCGGCACCGTTTCCGTCACACAGAAAAGGCCGCGCTTCGTCTGATCGGGGTAAGAGCTGCCAAGCGGCAGCGGACCGATGATTTTATGCCGCAGCAACTCAGCATTGATCAGCTTTACCGAGCGCGGAAACTCGAGCACGAATTCGTTGAACGTCGGGCCCGAGAACGCGCATCGCACGCCCGGGATTTTTTCCAGCTCCGCCTGAGCAAACCGGGCTTTGGCAAGATTTTGCTTGGCAACTTCACGCAGGCCTTCTTTGCCGAGAAGGCAAAGATGAATCGTTGCCGCCAGTGCGAAGAGGGCTTCGTTCGTGCAGATGTTCGAAGTTGCTTTCTCACGGCGGATGTGTTGTTCGCGCGTGGCCAGGGTCAGGACGAAGCCGCGGCGTCCGGCGCCGTCGGTAGTCTGTCCGGCCAGCCGTCCAGGCATCTGGCGGACAAATTTTTCGCGCGTGGCAATTACGCCGACGAACGGCCCTCCGTAGCTCGGCGCCACGCCAAAGCTCTGCGCCTCCATGGCGACGATATCCGCCTCGGATGGAGGACGTACGACGCCGAGCGAAACCCCCTCCGCGACTCCGACAACCAGGAGGGCACCATGCGCATGGGCGATGTCGGCCAGGTGCGGCACATCTTCGAGGATGCCGAAGAAATTCGGCGACTGCACCACGACGGCGGCAGCTTGCGCAAGGGATTCGGGAGCGAGCCCGGAGGCGTCGAGCTGCCCGGATTGCGTGAAGCCGATTTCCGCGACTTCCAAATCCAGATGCCGCGCATAGGTGGTCAACACTTGGCGATATTCTGGATGCACGGTGCGCGCGATCAGGACTTTGCGCCGCCCAGTCAGCCGGTTCGCCATCAGCACTGCTTCGGTGAGTGCCGTTGAGCCATCGTACATCGAGGCATTCGCGGCTTCGTGGCCCGTAAGCTGGCATATCAGCGTTTGAAACTCAAAGATCGCTTGAAGCGTCCCTTGAGAAATCTCGGCCTGATAGGGCGTATAGGACGTCAGGAACTCGCCGCGCTGGATGAGCGAATCGGCAACAACCGATCGGAGATGTTGATATACGCCAGCGCCGAGAAACGATGTGTAACCGCGGGCATTCTCTTCGGCGCGCGCTTTGAAATACTGGATGATTTCTGCTTCCGAAAGCGGCCCGGGCAGCCGTAAAGGCTTGCGCAGCCGGAATTGCTCCGGGACGCACTGAAAAAGGCTTTCGATGGAACTTGCGCCGATGGCCGCGAGCATTTCCTGGCGTTCGGCTGGACTCTTGGGGAGGTAGCGCATCAGGCCGGTTGTTCCTTGGTCTTTTCGGCAACGTAAGCCTCGTAGGCCGAGGCATCCATGAGAGCGGACATTTCCCTCTTGTCCGCCAGCTTCAGCCGAATGAGCCACGCCGTGCCATGCGGATCTTGATTGATTTTTTCCGGAGAATCGGCCAGTGACGAATTGATTTCGGTCACTTCCCCCGAGACGGGACTGTAGATCTCACTCACAGCCTTGACCGACTCGACCGTGCCGAGGGACTGGCCTGCCTTCAGTTGCGCGCCCACCTTGGGGAGTTCGACAAAAACGACATCGCCGAGTTCGTGTTGCGCATAATCGGTGATGCCAACCGTTCCCGTTGCGCCGTCAACTTTAATCCATTCGTGATCCTTCGTGTACCGGAAGTCGTCAGGATAGGGCATGTTCTTCCTTAAGCTCACTTTTTCGGACGCTTGTAAAAAGGCGTCGCCACGATCTGTGCCTTCATCTTCTGGCCGCGAATCTCCACAAAGACAGTTGTGCCCCGGGCTGACTTCTGCGGCGGCACATAGGCCAGCGCGATGTTCTTCTTGAGAAATGGGGCGTACGAACCACTGGTGATGTGGCCAATCTCTCCGCTGGTTTCGTCGAATACCTTGTAATCGTCGCGCGCAATGCCACGGTCGAGCATTTCAAGCCCGACCAGCGTGCGGTGGATTCCCTCCGTCTTCTGTTTTTGGAGGGCCTCGCGGCCGATGAACTCGCCCTTTTCGAATTTGCAGAATCGATCGAGCCCGGCTTCCAAGACCGTAATCGTTTCGGAGATCTCATGGCCATAGAGGGCCATCTTCGCTTCGAGTCGAAGAGTGTTTCGCGCACCCAGGCCGCACGGGAGGATGCCCAATTCGCCGCCTGCCCGAAGCACCTCCTTCCAAACCCTTTCGCTCGTAGCTTCATCCGAGGGCACATAGATCTCGAAGCCGTCTTCACCCGTATAGCCGGTCCGCGCAATCAGAACATTTTTCAAGCCGCACACCAAGCCATGCGTAAACCCGTAGTACTTGATAGGCGCTAGATCGACATCTGAGAGTTTTGACAGCACGTCAACCGCGCGGGGGCCTTGAATAGCAATCTGCGTGTAATGGTCGCTGACATCCTCGGCGCGACAATCGAAGCCGCGCACGTTGTCATGGACCCAGTTGCAATCCTTCTCCCGCGTTCCCGCGTTGATCACCAGCAGGAATTCCTTCTCGCCGAGCCGATGCACGATCACGTCATCGACGAAAGTTCCCTGCGGATACAGCAGCGCCGAATACTGAGCCTGGCCGAGGGCGAGCTTCGAAGCGTCGTTCATCGAAATATGCTGAACCGCGGCCAGAGCTTCCGGGCCGCTGACGCGAATGTCTCCCATGTGGCTTACGTCAAACGCGCCAACGCCCGTGCGCACCGCCATGTGTTCTTTCATCAGGCCACTGGGATACTCGACGGGCATGTCCCATCCGCCGAAGGTCACCATTTTGGCCCCCATGCGACGATGGGTGGAATTCAGTGCTGTTTTGCGAAGTTCCGCGGTAGCCGGTGTGGTCACTAGCAATTTCTCGTTCTCTGGGACAAGCTCACGAAACTAGCATGCACGTTTTCGAGTGTCAAGGAAGCCTGACCGGCGGTCAAAACGACCGCGCTTTTTACGTTCCTGCCAGCCGCTTGCGGTGTTTCCGGCTCGTGTTCCGTGGCGCGCGAGGCAAAGCGGCGCGCAAGGCGCTTGTCGCGGACATAGGCTCTGTCCTATAGTTGCGGAAGGGACGGCCTTAAGAACAAGCGGCGGGAGAAGCGGATGGAACGCGAAGTTGTCTGCATGCAGTGCGACAAGCCCGAGAACCAATGCAGCTGCGAGAAATACTGTTGCTTCTGCCAGTCGCAGCAGGCCGTACGGCTTTGCGTCGATGGGCTGTACTATTGTCCTGATTGCCGCGAAGCTTGCGACGTCCGGGTAGTAGGCTCACGTAATGAGTGAACATGCGCGCACCGAACTGGTCGTGTGTGACGACCCTCGCCTGATCGGTGCGCTCGGATGCGTGGTCGAACACGCGGGGCAACGCGCTGGGCTTTCCGAGCAGGCTCAGAAGCAACTCGCTTCCGCCGCCGAGGAGGCTTGCCGCGAAATCATTCCCCGACTGAACGGCCGGGAGCGCTGCTTGAAGTGTACTGTCGAGGATTTTGCAGACAGGGTTGAGGTCATCCTCGAACACCCAGGCACGAGAGCCACGCCCGAGGCCGGTAGCAGGAGTCGGTTGCTAGAGCAGGTAGATCATGTGGAGTACGAGACACGGGAGGGACACTCCCGCGTTGTCCTCACCAAGAATCTGCACCCACCGAAAAAATAGCTTACCCTGAGAAACTTGCGCAGTTAAGATCCTTCGGGCTGCGCACTCAGGATGACGCACATTCCACTAGGCGAATTCTCAGCTCGCCCTCGCCGCAATCGTTATCTCACATCGGCACGGCAAACGTGCGATTGCGGAGGAGAGCGCCAAGTTGCTCCTGGCTGACCGGTATCTCGACTTTCAAGCGCTCGCCGCTGGGTGACACCCGCACGCCGTCGAGGGCGCGCGCGAGATCGGGGTTGGCTTGCGCCTCTTGATAACGCCGGTACATCACACCGGCTTGGAGCGCGGCGGCCAGGAGATTGGCATCATCCGGGGAATTGCAAACAGCCTGGAAACTCGCATCCACGCCGCCGTTCGCCTGGATATTGATCACCATCGCATGTAGCCGATCGATGATCGTCGCGGCCTGCGGGAACTGGCTTGCCTGCGGAAGGAGCTGTTCCATTGCCAGGTGCGTGTAGCGCTGATCGAGAACCGCCCACACGAGCCCGTTGCCGTTCGCTTCGTTGATCAGCGGAAACATCTTATCGTTTCTCATCAGGCTCTCTGAGCCGCCAAATCGCACGTCGATCAGTTTTTCGAGCGCGGCGCGATGCCCGAACGCGGCGGTGTTCGAGTCCAGGAAGAAGAAAAGAATATCACTCGGTCCCGAGCCGCTGCCGAAGGCGTAGAGGTGATAGCCATGGTTCTCGATGAAGGGGAGCTTCTGTTGCTTGAAGCGGTCTTCGGCGCTCTGGGGAGAAAATTGTCCCAGGGCCACGCCCACAATCTGCTCGCCGCCACTCTTGTCCACGACAGCGCCCCACGATAATTCCTCGACCTGCGTGTTCGGGTCAATCCCGGCGCTGTTGAGAAATTGCTCGAACTGCCGGAACCGGTTTGGCAGAAGCTGGTCGCGGAGCTGCGGAAACCAGGGGTACTGCCGCGCAGCTTTCAGATCGGCGTAGGCAAACTCGCCCGTGTCCTTGGGGAACATGCCGATGACGGCTGTGCTCAGCGAGCCCGCGGAGGTCGGTTGAGCGAGCGTCGCCGACAAAGCCAGTAAGCTGGCGGCCAGAATGACGACCGTGAACACTGCTTGACGTGTCTTCCTCATTGTTCTGTCCCTCAGTTCGATGAACGCCCCGCGCCCACGGGGCTTTCCCCAAGCCTTGCCTCGATCGATGCGGATTCGGCGCTGATTGCCTTTGCGAACTCGGCGTCGGTGATCGATTCAAGATTGATTGCCACGTTCTCGAGCGCCCCGCGCGCGGCGGCGGCCGCCATCAGGCGTCCCACGCGCAGGTCGGAGAGCATCGCTGGGCTCGAGATCGCTTCCAGTTGCCGGAGCTGCTCGTAGATTTCTGTCGCCTTCCGCGCCACCTCCATTGGCACGGTCGCCGCGCGGCGCAGGGCCTTTTGAATTTCCGCGTTGCGGTGGCCCTGCTCCTCCGGAGTGCCCTGTGGCAGCTTGTAGGATGCCATCACGGATTCAAAGGATGTGGCGTCACGGTCAATGGCTGTAGCGAGAAAGTCAGCAGCCTCCTGAAAATCTGCCACCGCTTCGCTCAGCTGTTCGAGGGATGGCGTTTGAGATTTCTTCTTCCGCGAAAGTCCTGCAACCATCTGGCCGAGACTCGCGGCTAACGCACCCGCTAGCGCGGCGACAGACCCCCCGCCAGGCGCTGCGGTTGGCTGAGCGACAGCATCGAGGAACGGCCGCGCAAGCGCCGTGAGTTTCCCCGTGGCATCGGCCGGGATGCCGGCGAGCGAATCGGCCAGGCGATTTTCGAGCACCTGGGCTGGGGAGAAGTTTTCGAGCTGAAGATAGAAATCCAAAGTCATCTCAATGGCGCGCTTCGGTACCAGCCCGACGATTTCGCTGCCCACGATCGAGACGCCGTAGCGCTCTGCCTCGCGCTTCACCATTTCGAAGACTCGGTGGATGGGGGTTTGCTCGAAGTCGGTCAGATTAATCGAGACCTGCGCGAGCTGCCGGGCGCGCAGGTCCACGCCCATCGCCTTCACGTAGCGAAGGCCGCCATTCGAAAACCGGATGTTCTTGGCGATGCGCTTGGCAATCTCCACATCCGGTGTGTTGAGATTGATGTTGTAAGCGATCAGGAATTTTCGTGCGCCCACGACGACGGCGCCCGCCGTGGGGTGGAGTCGCGGCTCCCCCACGTCCGGAGCCCGATCGGGATTCGTCTGCACTTCTTCGCGCAAGCCCTCGAATTGGCCTTTGCGGATATTCTCGAGGTTGGTGCGCTCGGGCCGCCGCGCCGCAGCTTCGTAGAAATAGACGGGAATGCGGTAGCGCTCCCAGATGGCGCGCCCCACTTTCCTCGCGAGGGCGACGCAATCCTCGATCGTCACGCCCTCGATGGGGATGAACGGAACAACGTCGGTCGCTCCCATTCGCGGGTGAGCGCCCGTGTGCTTCGTGAGATCGATTAGCTCCAGCGCTTTGCCAACGCCGCGCAGGGCCGCTTCAGCCACGGCTTCGGGCTCGCCGGCAAGGGTAATCACACAGCGATTGTGGTCGGCATCGTGCTCCCGGTCGAGCAGGTGCACCCCGTTCACCGAGAGCATCGTTGCAACAAGCGCATCCACTTTTGCGGGGTCGCGCCCTTCCGAAAAATTCGGCACGCATTCGACCAGTCGCCTCATTGGAATTATGTGGAACCCTTTGTGCGATCTTGCCGCGCAGCGGCGGCATTTGAAGCTCGCCGGAACTGCAGACTAGGTGCTCAATCGTGAATAGATAACCTCACCGCGCTTCATCGTCAGCACGCAGTGATTCACCCCAAAATAATACGGGATTTCGCGATGGTCGGCCACATCGAACGCCGCGACATCAGCATACTTGCCAATCTCGAGTGAGCCGATGCGGTCATGATGGCGCAGTGAATAGGCAGGATTAATCGTTGTGGCAGCGATGGCTTCGGCCGGGGTCAGCCGCATCTGGGTGCATGCCAGCGAGAGGATCATCTGCATGTTGAGCGTTGGACTTGTCCCCGGGTTGAAATCGGTGGCCAATGCGACAATCGCTCCGGCGTCGATCAGTGCGCGGCCCGGAGCAAAGCGGGAAAGCCCGAGGTGAAAGCAGCACCCCGGCAAGAGCGTCGCGACAACATTCGACGCGGCCAGCTCATGGATGTCGCTGCGATTGATTTTTTCGAGGTGGTCGGCGCTGGCGGCGTGGATCTCGATGGCGAGCCGCGCGCCGCCCGTCCGTGCCAGTTGTTCCGCATGAAGGCGCGGCACCAAGCCGCACGCGCGGCCGGCGAGCAGAAGCCGCCGCGCTTGCGGGACCGTGAAGGCCCCGCGATCGCAGAAGACGTCGCAGAATTCAGCCAGGTTGCCCAGCGCCACCTGCGGAATCCATTTCTCGGCAAGCAGCTCCACATACGCTTCCGGTTTGCGCCGATATTCCGGCGGCACAACGTGTGCTCCCAGAAATGTAGAAATGATGTCGAGAGGTTGTTCGCGGTGGAGCTGACGTAGGATTTCAAGAATTTTGAGTTCGTTCCCAAAATCGAGGCCGTAGCCGCTCTTGGCCTCGAGCGTCGTCGTGCCGTGAGCTGCAAATCCCCGGAGGTGCGGGTGGGCGCTTGCTTTGAGCATCGATGCGGGGGTACCCCGCACTTTGCGAACAGAGGATAGGATTCCGCCCCCGGCGCGAGCAATCTGTTCGTACGTGGCGCCGCGGATGCGTTGTTCGTACTCAGCCGCTCGGCTGGAGGGAAAGATCAGGTGGGTGTGAGAATCGACGAAACCGGGTAGAAGGACCCGGCCGCCAAGATCCAGTTTGCGCGCCCGCCGTGCCTCGCGCAGCCGCTCAATTTTCGACCGGGGACCCACAGCGGCGATTCGATCGCCGCGAACGAGAAGGGCGCCATCCGGGACAATTCCGATCTCAGCGAGTGACCTTCCACGCCGCGGCACAGAGCCGCGGAGCGTAACCAGCTCCGAGCAGCCGGTAATCAGCCAATTCGGCACGGGCGGGACACGGAGAGTGTAACTTTTCCCGCGATGGAATACCACCGCCGGGTGGCCGCGAAGCTCGGGTCCGTCTCCTTGGAATGCGGCGCAAAGTGGCCTAAGATTCGCCCGATTCAACTCCATCTTCGAGGTCAGAGATGCGGAAGGCATTCCCGTACCTAAGTTTCTGTCTGCTCGTAGCGGCGGCTTTCTTCACGCTTGCGCGGGCAATCCCCGCGGCGCAGAAAGCCGATGCGGCGTCGTTCGATGTCGTGATTCGCAACGGCCGGATCATCGATGGCACTGGCTCACCGTGGTATTCAGGCGACATCGGCATCCGGAATGGGCGAATTGCCGCAATCGGGAATTTGGCCGGAGCTCCAGCGAAGAAAACGATTGACGCCGCTGGCCGCGTGGTCGCGCCAGGATTCATCGACATGCTGGGCCAATCCGAGCTGACGATTCTCTTGGATCCTCGCCTCCCCTCGAAAATATTCCAGGGCATTACGACTGAAATCACCGGAGAAGGCGGCTCGGTCGCCCCCCAGAGTGACGCGGTGCTCCGCGCCGATCACGTGACCTACGAGCACTATGGCCTCACCCCTGATTGGCGAACTTTCAACGAATATTTCGCGCGGCTCATGCGACAAGGCATGGGGATCAATCTCGGAAGCTACATTGGTGCCACTCAGGTCCGACGGGTCGTCATCGGAGATGCGGATCGCGCGCCAACCTCGACGGAACTGGAGCAAATGAAGGGGCTGGTCCGCCAGGCGATGCAAGAAGGCGCGATGGGCGTATCCACCTCCCTCGAGTACGCTCCAGCGCCCTATGCTTCCACCGAAGAATTAATCGCTCTGGCATCCGAAGCCTCGAAGTTCGGCGGGATTTACGCGACGCACATGCGCAGCGAGGGCGACGGAATCTTTTCGGCGCTGGAAGAGACAGCGCGCATCGGCCGCGAAGCAAGACTTCCGGTCGAGATATGGCATCTGAAAGTGGCGGGCAGAAAGAGCTGGGGGAAAATGCCGGACGTGGTTGCCTTCATCGAAAAGCAGCGTGCGTCCGGCGTCGACATCACAGCGGATACCTATGCTTACACCGCCTGGTTTAACTCTCTCTCCGCCTTTATCCCGCCTTGGGCGCACGACGGCGGCGACGCAAAGTTAATCGAGCGGCTGAAAGACCCGACTACTCGTGCTCGCATCCGCAAAGACATGGAAACACCCTCAGCCGCGTGGGACAACGAATGGGATGAAATTCCCGGTCCCGAGGCCGTGCTCGTTGGTGTCGTGCAGAATCCGAAGCTGCTTCCTGTTCAGGGAACCACGATCGCCGACATTTCCAAATTGTGGGGGAAGGACCCGATTGATACGATCTGCGATTTGCTGATCGAAGACAATGCCTTCACCAACGTCGCTGTTTTCGGGATGCGGGAATCCGACGTAGCGCTGGCCCTCAAGCAGCCCTGGGTTTCCGCGGACAACGATTCATCCGGAACCTCGCCGGAGGGAATCTTGGGACAGGAGCACCCTCACCCACGCGCCTACGGCACCTTCCCGCGCATCCTCCGAAAATATGTTCGCGAGGAAAATCTGCTGACATTACCGGACGCAATTCGGAAATTCAGCGCACTCCCCGCGCAACGCTTGAGGCTGGTCGACCGTGGCGTGCTGAAGGAGGGCATGTGGGCAGATGTCGTTGTCTTCGACCCGAACAAAATCCATGACCTCGCCACCTTCGAGAAGCCCAATCAGCTGTCGGTAGGCATGGAGTATGTCCTGGTGAACGGCCTGCCGGTAATCGAAGAAGGAAAGATGACTGGCGCGTTGCCGGGCAAAGTTCTCCGCGGCCCTGGCTATGAAGCTAAGAACTGACTGCGCGCGACAAGGTCTTGATTGAGCCCGACAAGCTCTGGAATGTCTCAGGATGACATCCGTCTCTCTTCAGCGGGCTGCTCGATCTAAGCGCGAGCCGCCTTGCCCTGGAAACCAGGAACGAAGTCTTCAGCCACAAAGGTCTCGAACGTCGTCGGCGTTGTGTTTTGTGGCGAGCGCGGTTCCAGTGCCCTCATGTAGCCGGAGTTCAAGGCGTCGGCCATTTCCAAGAGCAGATCGGCCATATTGGAAGACATTCCCATCTGGGTCAGAGCAGGCTTTAACTGCGCCGCGGGCATTTGCGTATAGCTGAGGCCGGGCTTGCCAATCGCGTCACCGATGACCCTTGCGGCCTCGGCGTAGGTGACGTCGCGAGCTCCCAGCAGTTCCCGCGAGCGCTTTCCCTCGAAGTCCAGTTTCAATAACGCTTCGGCTGCCACGGCCCCGATGTCCCTGGTTGCGATCATCGGCAATGGCAGATCGGCTCGCACTGGACCGGCCATCATGCCGAACGACTTAATCACGCTCACCTGTGGCAGAGTATTTTCCATGAAGTAGCCCGCCCGCAGATAAAGGGCATTCAGTCCCGCAATCCCGTTAAGCTTTTCTTCGAGGTTGTGCAACCCAACCACAGGGCCCGTCTTATCCGGCTTGTCCGCGCCGAAACTGCTGAGAACCACCGCATGCTTCACTCCGTTCTTCTCGAGCGCCGTGGCCAACGCGTCCTTCACTCGCTCTTGGTTGGCGCGAACATCCGTGGAAGTGATGTTGGGCGGGCTCATCGCGTACACCGCTTTTGCCCCAGAAAATGCCTTTGTGAGCGCGGCCGCGTCGGTAACGTCGGCAGCGAACGCCTCCGCGCCCTTCTGAGTGAATCGCTCCAGCCGCTTCGGGTCGCGGCCAATGACGCGCACCTTTTCTCCGTTTGCGAGCAATTTCTCCGCCACTACACTCCCGGTATTTCCCGTAGCTCCGATCACAACGTACACGGGTTCCTCCCCGCTGGCCGCGTGACGCGACCCGCTTTACCCCAGTTAGCTAGATGCAGTGCAATGCTTGCCGGTCGCACGCTAAAGCATGGGAATCCTGACGCCGGACTTGCGCGCGAATGCGATCGCTTCCGGGTAACCGGCGTCCGCGTGGCGGGCGACGCCGATGCCGGGATCATTGGTCAGCACGTGTTCGATGCGCGCCGCCATCTCTTTCGTTCCATCCGCGACGATCACTTGCCCGGCATGCAGCGAATAGCCGATTCCAACGCCGCCGCCATTGTGGATCGAGACCCAGCTCGCGCCACTTGCCGTATTGAGCAGGGCATTGAGAAGCGCCCAGTCAGCCACGGCATCAGAGCCGTCGCGCATCGCCTCAGTCTCGCGGTAGGGCGAAGCAACTGAGCCACAGTCGAGATGATCCCGCCCGATCACGATCGGAGCTTTCAATTCACCGCGCGCGACCAAATCGTTCAAAGCAAGGCCGAACTTGTCGCGCTCGCCATAGCCGAGCCAGCAGATTCGCGCCGGCAGTCCCTGGAAGCGGACGCGCTTCTGCGCCAAGCGAATCCACCGGCAGAGGATTTCGTCGTGCGGGAACATCTCCAGCACGAGCTTGTCCGTGCGATGAATATCCGAAGGCTCGCCCGAAAGCGCGGCCCAGCGAAACGGCCCGCGCCCCTCGCAAAAGAGCGGGCGAATGTACGCGGGAACGAAGCCGGGGAAGTCATAGGCGTTCTTCACCCCTTGCTGGAAGGCGAATGTGCGAATGTTGTTGCCGTAATCAAACGTTACCGAGCGGAGCCTCTGCAGCGCGAGCATGCCTTCGACGTGCCGCGCAATCGATTCGAGCGAGCGCTTGCGGTAGCCGTCCGGGTCACGCTGGCGCAGCTCGGCTGCCTGTGCGACGTCGAGACCCTGTGGAATGTAGCCGTAGAGCGGATCGTGCGCGCTGGTTTGATCGGTCAGCAGATCGGGAACGACACCGCGCTGTGCAAGTTCCGGGATGATATCGGCGCAGTTCCCGACAAGCCCGACCGAAACAGCCTCGCGCTTTCGAACTGCGTTCTTCAAAATGCGCAAGGCTTCGTCGAGATCGTTCACCATCACATCGCAGTAGCCCGTTTTCACGCGCCGCTTGATTCGCTCGGGGTCTACGTCGATTCCGAGAAACGCCGCCCCATTCAGCGTAGCCGCGAGCGGCTGAGCGCCGCCCATTCCTCCCATGCCACCGCTGGCGATGAGCTTGCCTCCAAGATCGCCGCCGAAATGTTTCCGCCCTGCCGCGGCGAATGTTTCGTAGGTGCCTTGGAGGATTCCTTGGGAACCGATGTAAATCCAGCTTCCGGCAGTCATCTGTCCGTACATCATCAGGCCGGCGCGGTCGAGTTCGTCAAAGTGCTCCCAGGTGCTCCAATGTCCAACGAGGTTGGAGTTGGCAATCAGAACGCGGGGGGAATAAGAATGAGTGCGGAAAATTCCGACAGGCTTCCCCGACTGCACCAGCAGGGTTTCGTCATCCGCAAGCGCTTTCAGCGAAGCGACGATGGCGCGCAAACACTCCCAATTCCTCGCCGCTTTGCCGCGCCCCCCGTAGACGATTAGCTCATCGGGCCGCTCGGCGACCTCCGGATCGAGATTGTTCAGCAGCATCCGGAGCGCAGCCTCTTGCTGCCATCCCTTGCAGGAAAGGGCCGTCCCGCGTGGCGCGCGCAGCGTTTCGTGTGCGGCGTGGCTTTCCGCGGCCAGCTTGGACATGGATCAGCCTCCGCAGTCATCTTATCGCAGCCTACTAGCGTCGTGTCTCGGAAATTCGCAGAAATGGAGCGGCAACCTGTGGAGTGCGGCGGCTTGCCGCCGCTTGGCTCTGCGCCCACCTCGGTGCGTGAACGACGATGCGCGCCCAAAGCGGGAGCAAGCTCCCGCACTCCACATCATGCCACTTCTCGGCATACGCACGAGTATCCGCGCTACCCGTTTCGACCGCGTTGCGCGCGGCGGCGGCGGTGCGTTAGAGTGAGACGATTCCTATGCCTCATCAATCTCTCACGCAATGTTACGTGGAGGCGATGGACCGGTACGCGAATCCGCGTGCGCAGCTCTATCGCACCGCTCGCGGCTGGGAGCCAATCTCGTCAGTCGAAATGTTGCGGCGGGTAGCGATTCTCTCGAAGGCGCTCAGCGTCCTGGGGGTCAAGCCGGGAGATCGCGTCGGCCTTCTCGCGCCGAATTGCCCGGAATGGCATATCGCTGATTTCGCGATTCTGGGACTTGGCGCCGTGGACGTGCCCATTTATTTCAATGAGTCCGCCGAGCGCATGGTTTACATCCTGAACGATTCCGGCGCAAAGGTTGCGATCGCGTCTGGCGAGCAGCAGATCCGCCAGCTTGCTTGTGCGCGCCAGCAACTGCCTGCGCTTGAGCACATCGTTGCCGTGTCGCCGCCGGGCGATCTCGGCAGTGAAATTCTGCGGTACGAAACCCTGATTGCAACCTCCGCCGAATCCGACGTAGCCGATTACCGTCGTCAGGCTTCTGAGGTCACGCCAGAGCAGCTTGCGACGATCATCTACACCTCGGGCACGACCGGCGAGCCAAAAGGCGTCATGCTCACGCACGCGAACCTCAGTTCCAACGCAATCGACTCTGTCTCGAGCCACGATTTTGTTCCAGGCGACTTAGCCCTTTCGTTCTTGCCTCTTGCGCACGTCTTCGAGCGCATGGTTGACTACGCCTACATTTTTCGCGGAGTTTCGATCGCCTATGTCGCGCAAATCGACCAGGTAGCGCAGGCCCTTCTAGAAGTTCATCCGACGATCGCCTCTGCGGTCCCGCGCTTTTTCGAAAAGATTTACGCCAACGTTCTCGAAAAAGGGCATCGCGAGACAGGGATAAAGCGTCGGATTTTCGATTGGGCGTTGCACGTTGCGGAAGAAGCAGTCCCCTGGCGGGCGCGCGGAAGGAACGTCTCTTTCGGAGCAAGACTCGCGTGGATCGTTGCCGATCGCCTTGTTTATTCGAAAATCCGGGAGGGCTTGGGCGGGCGCATCCGCGTGTTCATCTCCGGAGGAGCTCCACTTTCGCCGGATTTGGCGGATTTCTTCTGGTCGATCGGCGTGTTGATTTACCAGGGTTATGGCCTGACGGAAACTTCGCCGGCGGTCACCGCGAATGTCCCCGGAGCGAACAAGGTCGGCACCGTCGGCCGGCCGATTCCAAATGTCGAAGTGCGGATCGCCGAGGATGGCGAAATCCTTGTTCGCGGTGCCTGCGTCATGCAGGGTTATTACCGAAAACCGGACCAGACGCGCGAAGCCTTCACTCCTGATGGGTGGCTGCGCACCGGCGACATCGGTCATCTGGATGAAGACGGATATCTCGTAATCACCGACCGGAAGAAAGAGCTGCTCAAGACCGCAGCGGGAAAATTCGTCGCGCCTCAGCTGATCGAGAACCGGCTGAAGTCGAGTCCGTTCATTACTAATGCCATCGTCGTCGGCGACAAGCGCAAGTTCATTTCTGTTCTTATCGTGCCAAATTTCGCGACCGTCGAGGCAAAGGCCCGCGCTGCCGGGAAGAGCTTCTCGTCTCCGGCCGAGATCGCGGCGGACCCTTGGGTGCAAGACCTGATCGGCGCGGAAGTCGAGAGGCTCTGCGCCACTCTTGCCCAGTACGAGAAGCCGAAACGTTTTGCGCTGCTGAGTGAGGATTTCACGATCGCCAATGGCGAGCTTACCCTGACCATGAAGATGAAGCGCCGGATCATCGAGCAGCGCTACAAAGACCTCATCGGCTCGCTGTATGCGGATGTCGAAGAGCCTCGCCCTCAGCACCAAGTGTAATTCTTTAATTCGGATCAACTTCGACCTCCCCACGTGCTCGTTTCGGCCGTAGGGGCGCGGCACCCCACGCTCTCTGGCTTTGTGATGGTCCGCAGAGGCGTTACAATTGGCGCAGGGAGACTGAATCATGGCCGATGAATTGGTGATTGCAGGGCGGGGATTTCGTTCCCGGCTGATTGTCGGGACCGGTAAATACCGCAGCTTTCAAGAAATGGCGCGGGCGCATGTGGCCTCGGGCGCGGAAATGGTAACGGTCGCAGTCCGCCGCGTGAATCTCACCGACCGCGGCAAGGAATCTCTCCTCGATTACATCGACCGCTCGAAGTTCTTCATTCTTCCCAACACGGCCGGCTGTTATTCGGCAGACGAAGCGATCCGTACCGCGCGCCTCGGGCGGGAGGTCGGGCTTTCCGACTGGGTCAAGCTCGAGGTCATCGGCGATGAGCAGACGCTCTTCCCCGATACTGAAGAGCTCATCAGGGCGACCAAGGTCCTCGTGAACGAAGGCTTCACCGTTTTGCCGTACACCAACGATGACCTGATCGTAGCGCGCAAGCTCGTGGAGGCGGGTGCCGCCGCGGTGATGCCTCTGGGCGCGCCAATCGGCTCCGGCATGGGGATTCAAAACATGGCCAACCTGCGCATCCTGCGCGAACGCATCACCGAAGTGCCGTTGATCGTCGACGCGGGCGTTGGCACGGCATCGGACGCGACCGTAGCCATGGAACTCGGCGCCGACGGCGTGCTGATGAACACCGCCATTGCTGGTGCGCAGGACACCGTCCTGATGGCCGAAGCCATGCGCGACGCTATCGAAGCCGGCCGCAAGGCATTCCTCGCCGGCCGCATCCCAAAGAAACTTTACGCCACTGCATCGAGCCCACTCACAGGCGTAGTCCGGTAGACAGAACAACGATCTCGTCGGGCTCCGCGTCGTTTTGTAGCCCTCCTCTTCAGAGACGGGGGTTTCCGTCCCTCATCCGCCTTAGTGAAACAGCAAATGCCACAGGATATCCACGCAAGCGTGGACCACGGCGGAGGCAAAAATTGTGCCGGTCTTCATCCACGTGCGGCCGTAGAAAAATCCGGCGATGGTGGCCAGTAAAACGTACTTCCAATTGGGGAACGGCGCGTGAAGAATATGCGACAGCCCGAAGATCGCGGACGCCACGATCAGCCCGGTCCACTCGTTCTTGAAGCTTCGTGTAAGCAAATTCTGAAGCAGCCCGCGAAACAAGAATTCCTCCGGCCACGCCGTGAAGAAGCTGATCCCCAGGACTGTCAGCGGCAGGGAACGCAATCGCTCCAGCGACGGCGCAAAGTGAAGGAAGCCGATTTTTTCGCCGAGGGGAATGACAATAATAGCGATGAGCAGCAAATTGAGGCCGATCTCCCATCCGAACCCGCGCCTCCATTCGACGCGGTAGCCAATCCCCTCGAGCGGCCGCACGAAAAGGAATGCGGCCACGGCCACATTCAGCGCCAACAGGATTGTGAGCGTGTGTGTAAGTTCGTTGGGGTAAGACCACAATTTGTATAGCCACCGAAATTCCACCGGAAGCCAAATCACGAGTATTGCTGCGAAGTCTTCGAATGCCATGCTCGATTTATCTCGCACCCCAAGGACAAGAAGGCAGGGAACCAGGATGTAGCTGGCGCCGATCAGAATCCATTTCCAATCGCCGGTGATGCCGACCGAATAGAGCAGGAACGCTCCCAAGGGCACCAGCGGCGCGAGCAAGATTCCACGAGCGCCAAGCCAAGCCTGCACTCTGTGGCGAAAAACAGGCGCAGCGCTGAAAAGATCTCCTCCCAGCAGCACCCCGAGCACCGCCACCGCAATGGCAAAGGAGCGGCCTCCGTACCCCCGCCCGATTCCGAAAAACACGGCGATGGCTAGAAGAGCCACCCAGATACTGAGGGCAGTTGCGAAATTCATTTGGCGTGTGGACGAAGTCGCGGGCACGCCGAGATTTTACCGGAACGCGCCGTGGGTTCCGGAAAATCTTGATTTGGGATACAGGCTCGGCGATTCTGGGGCGACTTGATCGCGATGGCTGCGACAACCCAACAACGCTTGGCTTACATCGACTGGATGCGCGGTCTAGCCTGCCTGCTGATGTTCCAGACACACTGCTACGATTCCTGGCTCGGCGGCTCTGCCCGTTCGACCCGATTCTTTGGATGGTCGCAGCTTGGCGGAACGCTTCCCGCGCCGCTGTTTCTTTTCCTCGCGGGGATTTCTTTCGCACTCGTCACCGATCGCTTGCGGCAGAAGAATCGCTCCGCCAGCGAAATCGCTGCGACCACAATTCGTCGCGGCGCCGAAATCTACGGCCTCGGTCTGCTTTTTCGACTGCAGGAATTTGTTCTGGGCCAGCCGTGGGCGCCCTGGACGGATTTGCTGCGAGTGGACATCCTGAATGCGATCGGCATCTCGATGATGCTGATGGGAGTCGTTTGCGGGCTCGCGCGCACACGAGTCACGAACACGATGCTGGCCGTCGTGGTGGCTCTCGGCATTGCGCTTCTGACTCCGCCGCTGTGGACCACCTGGCGGCCACGCTGGCTGCCTTGGTATTTGGAATCGTACGTCAACGGAGTTCACATCTACGATAAGCCGCAGCCATGGCTTTTTCCCGTGTTCCCCTGGGCAGCGTTCGCGTTCGCCGGACTCGCCGTTGGCTTCTTATTGTTCACCGACTGGTCGAAGAATCACCCGGGATTATTCGTGATGTTGCTGGGCGCAACTGGAGCGGGCCTGTTCGCATTGGCGAAGTGGCTGGATTCGCGACCTCTGCAAGTTTACGCGCTATACGATTACTGGCACACCAGCCCGAACTTCTATCTAGCTCGGATTGGTATCCTTCTGATGATCGTTTTCTTGAGTTACGCATGGTGCCACTGGGGTCCGGGCGAGTGGGGCTTCAGCCCCTTGATTCAGATTGGCCAGACATCTTTGCTCGTTTATTGGGTGCACATCGAATTTGTGTATGGCCGCTTTTCAATTCTTCCGAAGCGGGCGCAGACCATCACCGCGGCTTCGCTGGGATTGCTGGTGATCTTCGTGGCCATGGTTTTGGTTTCAATCACGCGGACGCGATGGAAAGGGCGCGAAGTGCGGGTGTTCACTTGGCTCCGCCGCGCTTGGCATCCCGCGGCAGAGTCCTGAGGGAGCGAGGATGCCCATCCCTGAGTTCAATCGAGCAAGCTTCTTGTACTACAATTGGGGGAGCCCTTGCTCGAACGGCGAGTACGGCGCGGCCATTCCTCAGATCACAACGGCTTGACAGCGCGCTCCTCGGGGTCTATCGTTCGCGCGTTCCCGATCTCAATCTCAGTGAGGAGTCGAATCATGTCCAAGACCAAAGTTTTTCTTCCCTTGGCAGTTCTGGTGCTCTTGATTGCGCCCGCTCGCGCGCAACAAAAGACCGTCAACATCGGGGAGGTGTACGTGATGGTGCCAAAACCCGGGATGGTCAAACAATTCGAAGAAGGCCGCAAGCGCCACATGGAATGGCACAAGAAGCAGAATGATACGTGGGGCTGGAACACTTGGCAGGTGATCACGGGAGAGGCCACTGGCGCGTACCTCTCCACAACCTTCGGTCACACCTGGAAGGACTTCGATGATTGGTATGCCAAGTACGCAACAGCGGACTCCGCCGACGTGGATACCAACATCGCCCCTTACCTTGCGGCGACCTCGGGCAGCGTCTGGCAGTACATGGCCAACGTGAGCCGCCCGCCGGATAGCAAGGCTCCGCCGAAGATGGCCGAGGTGCTGCACTTCATGGTCAAGCCTGATGCGGAATCGGATTTCAACTACGCGCTCGGCAAGATCGACGAAGCCATCAAAAAAACAAACTGGACGACTCACTACGAGACCTATGTGCTCGCGAATGGCGGCGAAGGTCCGCACTACGTGATCGTGTTTCCGCACGATTCCTGGGCGGACATGGCCGAGCCGGAAGTTTCTTTTGACTCCATGATGGAAAAGGCATTCGGAAAGCACGAAGGGGAGGCGGTCACGAAAGAAATCAACAGGACGCTCAAGAGCCAATGGAGCGAGATGCTCGTGTATCGCTCCGATCTGAGCTACGTTCCGGCGAGCAAGTAGCACTTCTAGAATTCTGACTGTCATCGGCGCGCCGGCGACGCGGGCCGGGCGAAGGGGGGTGCGCCTCAATTGGCTGGATTCACGCGGCAGATTGTCGGGTCAGGGTTTTGGTGAGCCGGGCTGGATGGCCGCGGAAGCGTCGCCGGGTTTGGCCGGCAGTTTGAAGATGAATTCACCGGGGCGGGCCAGACCCATTTCCTCGCGGGCGATCCGCTCGATTGCGGCTGGATCGGATTTCAGCGCCTTCACGCGCTCTTCCAATTGACGGTTTTCTTCATCCAGCCGCTCGATTTCTTTGCGAATCTCCGCGGCTTCCTTCTGCGAGCGGCGCATTGCCAAGACGCCGTGCGTTCCGAAAATGTCTTGGAGAAAGAGCAATAAGAGCCCGACCGCAAGGATGATGCTCGCATTACGCCGCAGGAATTCTCGGAACGGTTCCAGGAATTTCATTGATTGATCCACTTGCGGGCTTCCTCCGCCAATTGTCGCGAATCCGCCAGCGAGGCGGCTTCCGCGTAAATTCTTACGACCGGCTCGGTTCCCGAAGGTCGCATCAAGAGCCAGGCGCCGTCATCGAAAAAGAACTTGCAGCCGTCGATGCGAACAGTCTTCACCACCCGCCGCCCTGCAAATTGCTGGACTTCCTCTGCCAGGCGTTTCCGGAGACTCGCCTGAGTGTTGTCCGTGACGTGGATGTTCACACGAATCGGCCAGTATCCGCCGCCCACCCGGCCGAAGAGATCGCGGAGCTGTTCAGCGAGCGATGAGCGGCGGGTCGCGATCATCTCCGCGACCAGAAGACAGGCAAGGATTCCGTCCTTTTCCGGTACGTGGCTGCGGATCGTTAATCCAGCGCTTTCTTCGCCGCCGATAACGATCTTGTCTTCGCGGATGAACTCGCCAACGTACTTGAAGCCCACCGGCGTCTCGTAGAGTGCTACGCCGTGGAGCCGCGCGACAGCATCGACCAGATGCGACGTAGCCACGCTGCGGGAGGCCCCCAGCTTCCATCCTCGTGCCTGGATCAGATAATCGAAGAGCAGTCCTAGAATGTGATTCGGCGAGATGAAACCGCCGTCGGAGTCGAGAATGCCGAAACGGTCGGCATCTCCGTCGGTCCCAAGCCCGGCCGAGGCCTTTTTCTCGAGGACGATCTTCCGTAAAGGTGCCAGATTTTCTTCCGAAGGATCGGGGCCGCTGCCGTCGAACAGCACATCCCGGGTCACCCGGATCGCCGTCACCGCCACGCCCTGATCGGTCAGAAGCTTGTCGAGCCAGCCGCCCCCGCAGCCGTGCAAGGCGTCACACGTGAAGGAAACTTTCGCCGCGCGGAGGGCGTCGAAGTGCACCAATTCCACAAGACGAGCCAAATAATTGTCGCGCAGGTCTACGCTCACGAACTCGTTGCGATCCGCGAGTTCGTTCGCCTCGAAGTCTTCTCGAGCGAGGGCCGCGGCGCGGGCTTCGATCTCCTTTGTTACTTCGGGCAGCGCTGGGCCGGCATCGGGTCCCGAGAATTTAAGCCCATTGTAGTCGGCTGGGTTATGGCTCGCGGTGATGTTGAGGCCGCCGTCAAGCTTACGCCGCAGAATTTCGTAAGCGATTGCCGGAGTCGGCGTCGCGGCCCGGCAGAAAAGAACCTGGCATCCGTGCGCGTCAAGGACTTGCGCGGAAGCACGGGCAAATTCCTCGGAAAAGAAGCGCGTGTCATATCCAACCAGAATTGTGGGCGTCTTCTTGCGACTGCTCATGTAGCCGGCAATGGCCGTCGCGGCGCGACGCACTCCGGGAAACGTGAAGTCGCTGCCGATGACACCACGCCAGCCGGAGGTTCCGAAATGGATCGCTTGGCTCGCCACGCGGGGCTATTGTATCTTGGCGCGCAAGCACCCAGCAGCAAAGATTCACGTAGCGAGGTAAGAGTAAAGGTTCCGAAAATGCCCAAGCGAGACAAAATCATTGTGCTCGTGACGTGCGCCTCCCGCCCCGAAGCTCAGAAGATTGGGCGCGCGCTTGTGGAAGCGAGACTCGCTGCTTGCGTGAGTGTCATTGGAACCCCTGTGCGATCCATCTACCGTTGGAAGGGCCGTCTGGAGAATGCCAAGGAGTTTCTGGTGATGATTAAGACGTCCCGGTCGAGATTCGTCGAATTGCGCCGCGAAGTTCAGCGACTCCACAGCTACGACGTGCCGGAAGTGGTTGCCTTACCGATCGTCGAAGGCTCACGCGAATACCTGGCGTGGATTCAAGAGAACATCGGCAAGCAGCGGAAGCGATGGAAGCGGAGAAAGTAGAGGAGTACCAAGAACTTTGGTTAGGCGAGGGCGCAGCCAGCTCGCTGGCACTGTTCAAGACCGTTTCGACGTGCTCTCTCGTGCGGCTCCGTTGTAACCCGCAAGGCACCGTAGATTCTCTCTTAGGTGTCAAGAAATTTTTCTTTTGGAGTGGCAGAACCTTTTCTTGTTGAGCTCATGCAGCCTCTGCTGCGCAATGGCCAGACGCTGGAGCTAGGTGATAGAGTTTGG
>JBARRP010000083.1:0-2227 GCA_049644285.1 Candidatus Acidiferrales bacterium
CCAAACTCTATCACCTAGCTCCAGCGTCTGGCCATTGCGCAGCAGAGGCTGCATGAGCTCAACAAGAAAAGGTTCTGCCACTCCAAAAGAAAAATTTCTTGACACCTAAGAGAGAATCTACGGTCGCGAGCGGAGAGAAACACCATACTTACGATCAGGGATCGAATTGGATTCCTTTGTTGTCATGCCGAACCACGTGCATGGCATTCTTAAGATTTCGACAGACATCCATTCAAAAGCGATTCCGCACACTCAGGTAGAAAGTCTAAGACTTCACTCGCCGTCCCGGACCATCGGTGCAGTCGTCCGGGGTTTCAAAGCAGCCGTTACACGGAAACTTAACGAGATCTGGCGCACACCCGGCGCGCCCGTTTGGCAGCGAAATTATTATGAGCGAATAATCCGCAACCATCTCGAATTAGATCAAATCCGAGGATACATCGCGAATAATCCGGCCAACTGGCACCACGAGAACGAGAATCCCGAAAGAAAGCCGTAGGAGCGTATAGCTATACGCCCCTACAAACTGGCGAGACGACTCCGGCGGTGCTGATATCAGACCGAAGAGGGATCCAGCAATCGCATCCAAGAATTACGGCAACGAATTCGGCGCGAAGAAGCCGAGGGGAAGGTCGCGCGACGTGCGCAGGCCCGCCGAGGCAGCGACGATCGCCGGGATCGCGTTGACGACAACGGCTGCGGTGGCCACATCGCCATGCGTCCCGCCCGGAATCGTTACGGTGAGGTGTGGCTCGCCTCTGAGTTCGATCGAGTCGGCTGGCTCCTTCGCGCCGACGTACATCATCAACTCCATGTAGATTTTTTCTTCTCCGCCTTCTTTGCCGCGAGCGATCTGATGCACGCCGGCGACCTGGCCGGCCGCGACTTCCAGGAACTCGGTTTTCAGCGTTTCGCGAGCAATCACCGGCTCGATCGTTTCCGAGATGTCGTCGATTTCAAACCCCAGGCCATCGGCAACCATGGCGACGGATTCGGGCAGGCCGTGATGCTTGATCTCGCCGGCGGCGACTTTCGCGCGAAACTCCTCCGGAGACATTCCCGCGCCGATCTTTTTCTGGAGGGCATGCCGCCGCCGGGACGCGTCGACAACCCGGATCGCTTTCGCGGAATCAACTCGCTGCGACACTGCCGCGAGCGTCAACACTAGCTTGTCCATCACAAAGCCGGGATTCACGCCCGTCCCCACCAGCGCCACGCCTTCCTCTTTCGCGGCATTGTCGAGTTTGGCGGAAAGCTCGGGATACTTCCGGTAGGGATACGCGAGCTCCTCGCACGTTGAAATCACGCAGCAGCCCGCCTCCAGGCACGCGAGAAGCTGATCGGAGGCATTTTTCAGAAATGAAGACGTCGAATGAAGCACAACGTCGACGGGTCTTTCAAGCACCGCCGCGGTGTCGGCGGAGACCAGCACGCCCCAGGGCGCATCCGCAGCGCCCACGACTTCGCCAAGATCCTTGCCGGCCTTGGCGGGATCGGTATCGATTGCGCCGACGATTTCGACCGCGTGCTTTTTCCGCGCAAGAAGCACGATGGAGGCGCCGATGGGCCCGACTCCGTACTGCACGACACGTATCTTCTTTCTCACAGGGACTCCGCTCCTGAACTTGAGAACGAGCCCAATACCATAAAGCCTAGCCGGACTAACTGCAACCGCTTTTGCAGCTCAATTGTGACATCAGCGGAGGATTGACGGGCGGAGCAGGCGCAGCGCTACCGCGTGCAGGATGGAGCCTAATCTTCAATGACAATAACCTGTCTCATAAATGCTTCGCCCGCCCGGCTGACCTCAGGGGTTAAAACCCCTGAATTTCCGAAGCTTTTCGGCTCGGCTTCAGCCGTGCCCTGACGGAAACCATGTGGCATCGCACCGCAACTTCTTGCATGCGCCCGTGTTCAATGAGAGACGGCTAGAGAAGACTCTGCCTGCGACGCGGAGCTCTTCGCCGTCGTAATTGTCTCCACGCGAGGAGGCCCCCCGAGCCTCCTTTCTTGCTCTCGAGGGTGCATCGAAAGCTCGGTCGTTATTTTTCACGCACGGCATCATGCAAGGTGAAATTTTCTGATTTCCGCGGCGTTAATCTAGTGTGCTGTCCCGGAAATACGTTCGCATAGTCGCTGGACTTTGGCGAAGATCGAATCGGCGGTGGCGGTCCAGGCGAAGGGGCGTGCGGCGGTGTTATCGGCGTGCACGAACTCATCGATCTTG
>JBARRP010000084.1:0-2687 GCA_049644285.1 Candidatus Acidiferrales bacterium
CGCCATGCGAAGAGGCCGGCCTGCCATGCATTCCACGCCGAAGAAACCGCCACTTTTAAGAATGGTGAGGACTGCTTTCTTTCCTTGTTTCGACACGACCGTGTACTTTACCTTGCCTTCCCGGATATAGTAGAGAGCGTCGGCGCGATTTCCCTGCGAGAAAATATTAACTTCTGCTCGATATTCCAAAAGCGCGACTGGTGAACGGGCCATCCTCACGAGGATTTCGGGATCAAAAAGGTCTTCTATCTTATGTGCCATGACACTCTCCCCAAAACCTTTGCCGTGCTCTCGCGGGAGCGATATCAAAACGCTCAACCGGTTTTTCGCGGTCTTTGAGGCCAGCGTCCGCATACCGTCGACCCCCGCTTTCCTGCACGGCGCGAGCATATTCAGGGCCGAATCGAATGCGCAGTCTTTCCGTCCGGAGCTTCCGGAGAAGAGTCAATGCGGCGATGGCCACAACCGCAATCACAATCACTCTGAAAACTATGATTAATGCCGTTGTGCTCACACCAATTGCCTCCTTCTTTCCTCCCACACCCGTTAGCTGGGTTCGCGATTCTGCGACTCCGCACACTAAAGCGGGGATAATCTGTCATCGAAGGGATGGCTGTCTGTACCATCCTGCACACAGCGATTAACGGAAAGTGAGGCTCTTTCCACGGATCGCCACATGCGTCATACCCGATCCGCTCACAGAAGCCCGCTACAGGGAGCAGGAGGCAGTTTTGGATGGCGCTTTCGGCACCCAGTCTCTCGAATTCCAACTTGCAGCCAATCACGCCACCACGAGCTTGTCCTGAGCCCCAGTGAAGAGGGCCCAGCCGAGGGAAGATCCGCCAGCGCAGTGCCCCGAAGAGAAAATGCCGACCACACTAAGCATTTGTCTATATAATGCGGGGCGATACGTAAGCGTAGTCTGCCGAGCATGAGTTTGGTCTCGGTTCCCAAATCCACTTTTCGGAGGTGTAGGATGAATCTCAAGATCGCGACGAGCGTTATCGCGTTGTTCATGTTTGCGGGCGCTGCCGGACTGGCAACGGCGCAGGACACAACAAAATCCACCCACAAGAGCACGCGGACGCTCACGGGCTGCCTTCGGAACGGCGACAGCACCAATGAGTACCTCTTGACAACGAAGAAGGGCAGCACCTGGGAGATCAAAAGCGACAGTGTCAAACTCGGCGACCACATCGGGCATATGGTCACGATTACCGGCGTGGTTGCCAATGCTAAGATGCACGGGATGAAGGAAGACGCGAAGGACGAGGCAAAAGAGCACGGGATGGATAAAAACGCCACCGAGCACGGTCACATGGCCGTCACGGATTTGAAGATGGTCAGTGACAGCTGCCAAAAGTAACGCTCATCCCATGCTCTCCCAAACGTGCGCATCCATAGACCTCCGGGAGGTCGTGAGCACAATTTGCGACTTCCCGCTGATGGCCTCCCGGAATCTGAACCTCAAGGAGACTCGAAAATGTCATTGCTGGCCTGGATCGTGTTGGGTTTGATTGCAGGTTTCATCGGCAGCAAGCTCGTCAACAAGACGGGAGAAGGAATTCTCCTCGACATCGTGTTGGGAATCGTCGGTGCGGTCGTCGGTGGATGGCTCTTTAACACCTTCGGTGCGGCTGGGGTAACGGGGCTGAATCTCTACAGCCTTTTGGTCGCGGTGATCGGATCAGTAATCTTCCTGGTCGCCTATCACGCTATTCATCGTGCTATGTGAGCGGAAAGACCGTAACGGCTGATACGTAGTACCAGACGGACGATTTGCTGACACCCGAGGACTATGATTACTTTGTTTTTACTGCAGATAGCGACCCGGGCCTGGCAGGACATCGCCGATGATAGACCTGCGCGAGACGCACCCTGCGACGCTTGCTCGGGGAGGGTGGTTGGGAGGTCTGCGGGGAGGTCGAGAACGACAGAAGCGATCGACAAAACCGCGACGATCTGACCTGACCTCGTGGCTTTATTTGGGAAGTAGTTTATGAAGCGCTTGATGCGCGGAGGATTAAGAACATGAAAAGAGTTTTCTCACTGTTGGTTGTGATTGCATTGGCTGGACTACCCGCGTATGCCCAAAAAGACGAAAATGATCGCATTCGGAATGCCGGGAAAGTGATGGTGGAGATTCTGAATGTTCCCGACGATATTCCGCAGGATATTCTGGACAAGGCGGAATGCGTCATCGTTCTGCCTTCGGTGTTGAAGGCGGCCTTCATCGTCGGCGGCAGCTATGGCCGAGGCGTGCTGACGTGCCGCAGCGGGCCGGATTTCAACGGGCGTTGGAGCGCGCCTGCGATGATGGCTCTTGAGGGCGGCAGCGTTGGTTTTCAGATTGGCGGCCAGGCCACCGACTTCGTTCTGCTGGTGATGAATCGGCGTGGGGCCGAATCCATTCTTACGAGCAAGGTCAAGCTCGGCGCCGACGCGGCGGCTGCCGCCGGGCCCAAGGGCCGTGACGCTGCAGCCGCGACGGACGTCACACTTCGGGCTGAAGTTCTTTCGTATTCGCGTTCCCGCGGATTGTTTGCCGGGGTCTCTCTGGAAGGCTCGACGCTTCGCCCGGATGGCGATGGTAACGGCAGAGTGTACGGGCAGGGAGTCAGCGCCAAAGACATCGTCATCAATAGTTCGATCCACGCGCCCGCATCGGCGAAACTGCTCCTTTCCAC
>JBARRP010000085.1:0-1824 GCA_049644285.1 Candidatus Acidiferrales bacterium
CGCTCGCTTACCAACTTAAACACCGCGAATTGCAGGTTCAGCAGCTCAAGTGGAAAGCCGCCCAGCTCGGATACAACGTCACCCCAATCCCGGCGGCGGCCTAGAGAGTGAGTTTCTGAGGAGAGAGGAAGGCGATTTTCAGGGACTACTCGATGCGATTGACGTTGTTGTTGAAAAGCATCCCCAGCACCTGCTGCACGGCCACGAGCCGCTCACCCGTAATTTCGCTTCCGCAACCATGCTGGCACAGCTCAAAACGGACCTGGTGTGGCTGCGCGAGCAGGTATTGAGTGCAGTCCGCCGCGGCGATGAACGTGCCGCCATTTACCAGGCGAACTTGACCCCTCCCGGTCTGCTCGGTGGGCAGCCTGACGTCTATCAGCCATATCTTCTCTTGCGCGAACACATCATTGACCGCCTATACGACCAGAACGTCGGCTATTGGCAGCCGGACCTGCAAGGTCTCGACCATCTCGGCAGCAGCGACCGTGCGGAACTCCTGGTCGATTACCTCGGTATATCGGAAAAGCAGTTGGTTAAGACCGTGGAACACTTGGTTGCCGACGGCAAATACGAACAGGCGGCCTTCCTGCTTGAATCGTCTGGAAACAGGTTCGAGCACAGCACTTCCGTGGCGAACGCCAGACGACTCGTCTATCTGAAACTGATGAAAGAAAACCAGAACACGGACCCGTTCAAATTCATCATTTATTCGGGGAAGATCAGCGAACAAACACCGCAGATGGCCAGTGGCAAGTGATGAAAAGCTGAGCCGACTTAAATGCCGTTATAGAGAGTTGGCGCTTGCTCCTCCGTCCTGAACGGTTAACGGGGTATACGGAAGTAATCCCTTTTGGAGGAAAGACGCGCGATCTGTAGAAGTTGTGTTGTCGTGACAGGGTTGTTCCAACCGAAGTGCGGGTTGTGGGTTTGTACCCCACGTCCTCGGCGCAACTCACGGGGAAGCTGGACCAGCCCAATGTGACCAGCTATTTCACGATCTATTTCCTCGACGCACCGCCTAGGGCGTCCTAGATTCTCGTTCTCGGATACAAGCAGAACCACTCGACCTCCCAACGCGCTGCTGGCGGCTATAAGTCCCGCGAAGCGGGCCAGAAGTCCCCAACCGATGGACGATTAACGGGGTTGCTTACCCCATGACCGACGACATTGTTCCGGCTTCATTTCATCTGACGCAAGGCAAGCGCTACCGCATCCGTATGCGCAATGCCAGCGACGATATCCATCCCATTCATCTTCACCGGCATAGTTTTGAACTGACCAGTTTGGCTGGAAGGCCCACCGCTGGAATATTGAAAGATGTCGTGATGCTAGGAGGCTACCAGGAGACCGAAGTAGATTTCGTGGCTGATAACCCCGGTCTGACGTTGTTCCACTGCCACCAACAACTCCACATGGACTTCGGTTTCATGACGCTATTCGACTATGCTTAGGAAATCAGAAAATAGAGTCCAACCGCCTCTGGCAAGTTCGGTACAACTGAGGGCGAGAATTCGGGAAAGAGAATCCGCGAGCGACGCTCTGCGAAGCAGTATTGATTTTCGCTTCTCTCGTGGAAGGCGGAGGGTCGGGAACCCCTAGTCGCGATTAAATTCGGCAATGGCAACCTGTACCAACCCAACCCTTTGATACGGCTGCAACCAGCGGACGGCGAGCTTGGCCCTTCAATAGTTTAACAGTCCCGAATTCTCTACCTTTTGATACGCACACCACGAGATGCATGGGAGCAGGTCAAAGAGGGTGCAGTGATTTTGCAGTGGTTCTCGGTTCAGATCCGTTCAGAACGAGTACAAACGGATCAAC
>JBARRP010000086.1:0-23576 GCA_049644285.1 Candidatus Acidiferrales bacterium
CCAAACTCTATCACCTAGCTCCAGCGTCTGGCCATTGCGCAGCAGAGGCTGCATGAGCTCAACAAGAAAAGGTTCTGCCACTCCAAAAGAAAAATTTCTTGACACCTAAGAGAGAATCTACGGTCGCAGTGGTTGCACGACGGGTTAGCGACGTAGGTTGCACGACGGGTTAGCAAAGTAGGTCGCATGACGGGGGAGGATCGCGCGCAATCGGAGTCATATACTTTTTACGCAAAGTACTATTGCCGTGGCATCGCCCCTCCGCGAATCTGGACACACGTTTCCTGCGACCAGGAGTTGGAGGGAGCCGATGAAAATCCGGGGCACGGAGAACATGACCGCCGACCAGGTCAATTTTGAGCTGCAGCGAGGGGGAAAATTCGTTCTTTTTCAGTACTGCGTGTCGCTATTGATCGTCACTTTCAAGCGGCCTTCGGATATTTATTTTGTTCGCTCTGGCGAAAGCGCCATGGGGAAAAGCATTCCTTTTACGCTGATCTCGCTTCTGGGCGGCTGGTGGGGAATTCCCTGGGGACCTATCTACACCGTGCAATCGCTGATCACGAATCTTAAGGGTGGCAAGGACGTCACGCAGAAAGTAGTCGCTGGCCTCAACAAACCGAGCCCCCAGGCGGCCCCGGCTCGCTGAAAACCCCTGTCGGATTTGCATCCCCATTCAATCGTTGCGTCGCATCCTGTAGAATCGAGGCTCACGCGGGGGTGTGTTCTCGCGGCATGGAGCCATGAGCACTTGAAATTCCTGAGCAAGTCGGGCGGCGTGAGATCTCCAAAGAGTATTCGCCACAGGGGAAAGAGATTGTCGGAGATCCTCGAAGCCCATGGGAGATTTACGCGCGGGGAGGAAGGCGGAGTGCGCGCAGATCTCTCGGGCGCTGATCTTTCCCGCGCCAACCTGCATGGAGCGCGTCTCGCGTATGCGAATTTAGCGGGCGCCAAGCTCGAAGGCGCGGACCTCGGAGAAGTCAGCCTCACATTTGCGGATCTGAGTGGGGCGAAAATGCGCGAAGCCGATCTGCGCAAGAGCGACCTCACCGAGGCGAAACTGCCTGGTTCCGATCTGAGCGGGGCTCAGGTGGCCGGCGCTGAACTCTTTCGCGCTGATTTTACTGGAGCAAGTTTTCGCGGCGCGAATCTCACCGCTTCCAATTTTCGCAACGCGATCGTGCGCGGCGTGGATTTTCACGGCGCCGACCTGACCACAACGATTCTTAGCGAGACTGACCTCGAGGGCGTGGACCTCTCCGGGCTCGATTTGAGCACCACGCTCCTGCCACGGAACTGGAAGGCACCCGCCGAAGCGAAGAAGTAACAGCGAAGACCGACAAATCGCAGCCGTCAGGGGCTCAGTGCGTGCTGGAAATTGACGTTGAGATCCTTCGCGCATCCTCGTCGAATGCACTCAGGATGACACGAGGAGGATCGGATGTGCGCGGATGAGAATGGCAAACTTCGGGAGCACTCGGGACGGGGATGAAGCAGACTATGGTAATGCTGCTACTTGCCGGCGGGGAAGTCGGCGGTGTCGTAGCCGGCGGCGACGGCGCTACGGGCGGCGGGGTTGCGGCGGCGGGTTTCGATGCCGAGGCGCTTGATCTTCTGATTCAACGTCGAAAGCGGGATTTGGAAGCGCTCGGCCGCTTCCGTTTGATTCCAATTGGTGCGCTCGAGCATGTCGATGATGATCCGGCGTTCGACTTCTTCGAGTATTTCGAAGAGGGAATGCGAAGGCACGGTCGAGCGCGAGCCGACTTCGCCGGGCATCGGCGGCAGGAAATCGGAAAGCTGGAGACGGACCCCTTTGACGATTTCGCGGGTGCGCACGCTCTCCGGCAGGAGGTCCGTGTCCATTGTTTCCTGCGTTGAGAGCACGACGGCGCGCTCGACGACATTTTCGAGCTCGCGGACATTTCCCGGCCAGTCGTAGTCCATCAATAGCTTCATCGCGCCGTGAGTGAGGCCGCGCGGCGGCTTGCTGTTTTCCTGGCAGAAGCGCTCGAGGAAGCGATCAATCAGAAGCGGGATATCTTCCTTGCGCTCGCGCAGCGGCGGCAAATGAAGCGAGATGACGTTCAAGCGATGGAAGAGATCCTCACGGAAACGGCCTTCCCGCACGAGATTCATCAAGTCCTCGTTGGAGGCTGCCAGAATGCGGACATCGACCTTGATTGTTTCTGTCCCGCCCAGGCGCATGAACTCGCGTTCCTGGATCACGCGCAGGAGTTTGGCCTGCGTTTCCGGGCTGACGGTGCTGATTTCGTCGAAGAAAATCGTGCCCTGATCGGCGACTTCGAACAGGCCCTTCTTCGAGGCGATGGCACTGGTGAACGCGCCCTTCACATGGCCGAAAAGCTGTGACTCGAGCAGATCGACCGGAATCGAGCCGGTGTTGACCGGAATGAAGGGTTTGTCGACGCGAGTGGAAGCCGAATGAATGGCCTTGGCGATGAGCTCTTTGCCCGTGCCGCTTTCACCGGTGATCAAGACCGTGGAACGCGAGGGCGCCACCTGCGTGACCAAGTCGAAGACCGCGAGCATCTTCTCACTCTTGCCGGCGATGCTGGGGAAATTGTAGCGCTGCTTCAGGGCGCGCTTGAGCTGGACGTTTTCTTCGCGCAGGCGGCGGCCCTCGATGGCGAGCGAAACCTGCGCGATCAATTCATCGTTCGACCAGGGCTTGGTGATGTAATCCTGCGCGCCGCTCTTAAAGGCCGCCCGGGCCATGTCAATCGAGCCGTAAGCGGTGATCAAGATGATGGAAAGATGAGGATCGCGGCGGCGGATCTCGCGCAAGAGATCGAGGCCATTATGATCGGGCAGGCTGACATCGAGAAGCAGCAGGTCGTACGGCTTGTCCTCGAGTTCAGCCAGACCGGCCTCGCCGGTTTCGGCGGGGGTTACGTCAAAGCCTTCTGAGGAAAGAAGAGCCTGGAGACCCTCTCGAATTTCCGCTTCGTCATCAACGACTAGGATCGAACCCTTAGGCATGGACCGCTTTCCGGGCAACGGGGAACTCGAGCCGGAAGGAAGTACCCTTTCCCGGCGTCGAGCGAACTTCCATCTTCCCAGTGTGCTCTTTTATGATGCCATAACTCACGGAAAGACCCAGTCCGGTGCCCCTTCCGGAGGCTTTCGTGGTGAAAAATGGATCGAAAATCCTGTGGAGATGCTCTGCTGGGATGCCAATCCCAGTATCGGTCACTTCGACTTCGACGGAGCCGTTCTGTGCCATGGTGCGGACCTCGAGCATGCCCCCGGTGGGCATGGCATCGCGGGCGTTCATGAAGAGGTTCAGGAAGACCTGCTGGAGCCGCGTTGGCGACCCGAGTACGGGAGGCAGTTCCTGGGTCAGGGTACGGATCACATTGATCCTGGCCGTCCTGAACGGATGCTGGACCAGAGACAGAGTTTCCTCGACGACGGAGTTCAAGTCCACATCCACGAATTCGGCAGCGCCGGTGCGCGAGAAGTTCAGCAAATTGTTGACGATTTCGCTGGCCCGGAAGGTCTGTTTGACGATTTTTTCGATGGTCTTCTGCCGCGGGTCGTCGCCCGGCATCTGTTTCGACAGCATCTGGATGTAGTTCGATATCACGGCGAGGGGCGTGTTCACCTCGTGGGCCACGCCGGCGGCGAGCAGGCCGAGCGAAGTCAGCTTTTCTGTCTGCACCATTTGATCTTCGAGACGCACCCGTTGGGTAATGTCGTCCAGCAGGATTAGACGCCCCAAACGCGCTCCGGTCTTACCCAAAAGAGGGGCAATCGAAGCGTTGATTACGAGGTGGCGCCCAGCAAGCGTCTGCAGACGGAAGCGGTAGATGCCGGAAACGTGCTCTTCGGCGGCTCGGGCGGAGGTTTCGGACACCAAGTCGGAGGGCAGAACCTGCGCCAGCGTCCGGCCAACGGCTTGATTGCGCGGGATCTCGAGCATCTGCTCGAGCTGCGGGTTCCAGGACTCGATGCGGTCCTCGAGGTCTACGGCTAAGACGCCAATCTTCAAGGACTCGACAATGTTCTCGCTGAAATCCTTTAACCGCTCGACCTGCATGGCCTTCTGCTCGAGGGATCGATACAGCCGGGCATTTTCGATGGCGATGGCCACGTAGCCGGCGATGGTGAACAGCAGCTCGAGGTCGTCGCTGGAGAGGAAATCGCCATCGACCGTCTTTCCGAGACCCAGGACCGCCACGGTGCGGTCGCGGAAACGGCAGGCCAAGAAATAGTTCAGGTCGAGCTGGTCAATGGTGCGTCGAACAGAATCATTTTCGCCGATGGCCGCGCGCGCCGATTCGAAGAACAGGCATCCACGTTCGAGCGCGGGTCTGGCTGGATCGAGGAAGCTCAAATCGAGCAATCCGTCGAAACGCAAGCCCATCGATCGGGCCAGGGTGAACTGCCCCGGCTGGGCGGGGTCTTCCAGAAACACCGCCAGCCGATCGACCAGCAAGGCCTGAGAGATACGGTCGAGCACCGAGCCGAGAAGCGGTTCGAGGCGGACTTCGTTGGTGAGAGTGCGCCCGAATTCAATCAGGGTGCGGCGGTAGTCGAGGCGGTCCCGATAGAAAAAGTGGTCGAGCCGGGTCTGAACCCAATCGCGCAAGGGCTGGAAGAGGAATGCCGCGACCACGATGGCGATTACGCCGCCAGCGGGACCGGTCGGCCAGGCCGTGTGGAAGAGTTCACCGATCAGTGCGACGACCGCGAAATAAATCGCGACAACGGCGGCGGTCGCAAAGGTATATGCCAAGCCGCGCTTGAAGATGATGTCCACATCCATCAGCCGGTAGCGGATGATGGCGTAGGCGAAACATAGCGGGATCAGTATCAGCGAGAGGACCGAAGCGCCCATCCACGGCTGCAGCTTGTCCAAGAAGAATGGCACGATGTAGAAAAGGGTGAAGGGCAGGGTTCCTGCTATTGCTCCGCCTGCAATCCATTTCGATTGCTGCCGGAGGACTCCGGTCGGAGCGCGCAGATAGCTGCGTAAGAAAACATAGGCCGCGCCGAGAAAATAGACCCCAAGGTAGAGAAATTCGATGTGGTTCAGAAAGTGCTCGTTCGCTACGGATGGAAAGAAATCGAGTATCTGCGCCGCCACGCTCAGGTGCAACAGAAGCAGCATTGCCGGCAGGCCGTAAATCAATCCGAGCTTCGGCAGCAGCCGGCTGCGGCGCTCCGGAAATACGAGCGAGAAATGCAGCAGCAAAGCGGGCTGGAGGAGCAGGGCGATTACGTTGCCCCAGTAGATCGTCTGATCGAACCCGTTAAGCTTTCCTGTGTAGTGGAAGCTATAGAGGACGAACGAGACGAGGCAGAAGACATAAAAATGCACGGCCCGGGGGGCGCTCCAGCGCCGCACGAAGATAAACAGCCCGATGAAGAGGTAGAGCAGCCCGACGAAGCGGAGATAATTCTCGAACGGGCCTGGACCGCCGGCGGGAACCGTTACGAGCTTGGCTTCAAACGAGACGCCGGAGCGGCGGAGCTTGTATCGAACTTCGGTCCACACACCCGAACGCCACAGCCGCCGGGTAACCTGGGTGGCGGTGTGAATCGTCGAGCCGTTGACGGCCTCCGCGATGTCCCCAGGCTTAACACCTGCTCTGGCCGCTGGCGAATCCGGCAGCACTTGCCAAGCCTGGACCCCAGCTTGGGTCTCAACCCAGGAGACTCCATCGTCTGGTGAGACGAAGAGGGAACGTTGCTGGAAATTCAGGACACCGAAGACGACAGCGGCCAACGTTAAGACAGCCAGTAGGACGACACCCAGACGAGTTCGGAGGCTATCATTCACCGGCACACACCAAGAATATCAGGGAAGTCGGTGCACGTCTGTTTCCAGATAACCAGAGATTGCGATAGCGATAGGTGCTGTATATTCTGAATGTTACGAAGGCTTCCTGAAAGACTTACCATCACTTTACCACTTTTAGTAGCGATCATTCCAATTCCGGTAGAGCTAGTCTAGGCTCAGAATTGGAAGCTGAAACCCCCTCGGAAGGACCGGTAGGCGGGAACGAGAAGAACTCGACCGTCATGCGTTTCAATGGGGATGTAGCCCTGTGAGAGGAGGTTTCCGAAATCCGCCAGGGCCTCCATATGACCGGGAATGAAGCTCGGAAGAGGTTGCCGAACCGTGAAATTCAGGTTTGGATCGAGGTGCAAGAATGCTTCGCCGTAGGCATCCTGGCGAGAGATGATGGGACCGTTGATCCATTTGTAGGCGGCAGTGAACTGTGTGCCCAGGCGAGGGTACCGGCCCGAGATTCGCGCCGCCAAGCTGTGGCGATACCGAGTCCGCAGGGCGTCGCGTAAGTCACCAGTCACTACAACCGTACCCGGTGCCAGGGCACCCGCGTAGGCATAGGCCAGCGTTGCGTCGAAATTCTCCCAGAATTTCTGCCGGTAGGCGAGCCGAGTTCCCCAGGAGCTCGAGACGCCGGCATCGTAAGCGAATGCATCGGAGAAAAAGTCCTGGAGAAAATCACCATTCGAGACACTGCCCCGGCCAAACACGGCGGTGTGGGTTGAACGATCGTGGAACAGAGCCGTTTCGATATTTGCGTTCCGGCCAAAAGAGTGTTCCAGCGCAATCTCTTCATGGAGATCACTCTCAAGGACCGGACGGGCGTTGCGAAGCAGCAAAGTTGGAAAAGCGTCCAGGGAATCGAGTGCGGACTCTAGAGCACCCAATGAAGCGGCGGAATCCTGCCAAGGCCGAGTGGCCACCATCGCGGATGCCTGCCACCCCGGAGCGATTTGCACGGCAATTTCGCCGCGAGGATGGAGAGCGGCAGCGGTTCCCTCGAAGCCAGCCACAACGTATTCCGCGCCGTACCGGATTGAAACGCGATCACCGACTGCGAATTGGCTTTGGTGATCCAGCCGCAGGCCACGGAAGATCGGTCCTTGCGGGCCAAGGTGAGACTCGCGCACGACCACGTTTGTTACCGATCCGGAGCCGGAGTCTCCACCAGGGAGCCATTCGGTGGCAAATCCGCCGGAGGGAGAAGCGCTTTCGTAACTGAGCTGGCCAGCAAAGAGCAGGCGTCCGGTTCCGGCCGCCTGGTCGTAGACGATGGCGGTGCCTGGTGAATTAGCTAGATTGGAGACCGAGCCGGGGTGATGCGAGCCGGACGTGAGCTCGACACGCCCGCGAGGCTGGCGCCGCCGGGCTTTTTCCGCGGCACTCAGCTGATCATCGATGACGGCTTCGCCGTCTTCCCAACGCAATACCGGACGGGTCGCGGACGTGGTGCGCAGCACCCACGTCCATTCATCCGAAGCGGCCTGTTGATTGGGTTGGCGACGCAGCCCTTCGAGCGAGGAAAAGACGGAACCGAGCGCGATCTGAAGAAGAGTGGTTTGCTGGTCGGTGACGCGGATGTGCTGCTCGATCGCGGGCAGAAAGCCGGCCAGCGTAGCCCGCACCGAGTACATCCCCGGCAGCAAACCCTGACTCAGGAAATGCCCGCGGTCGTTCGTCAGCAGCTCGATTGGCGATGAAAAGAGAAGAGTCTCCGGAGTGATCACCACGGACGCGCCCATCTGCGGCGTTCCACTCGGGTCCACAACCACGCCCGAAATTTTCCCCGAACGTGGTGCTGCCGAAGCCGGCAGGGCGGCTAGGCAAAGCAGAAGGCTCAGGAAAGGAATCGCACGGGAATGCACGTCGATTCACCTCCTCGATTCATTTTGGGGCCGCCTTCACGGTAAATTCTGCCGTGGGCATAATCGTTTGTTTCGCGAGATTATCGGTCACGCGAACCTCCAGCTTGTATTTCCCGGGCGGAAGGGAGGCAAGCGCGAGCGGCTTTTGCAGGGTCAACTCTTCACCATGACTGCCGAGCTTGTCACTCGAGTCGTCGATTTTCAAGACCGGCTCAGCATCTTTTTCCTTATCCTTGGTGACACGATATTGCACGGAGGCGTCCGCCCTGTGCGTCTTGTCGTCCACCTTCAGGTTGTACACCTGGAGGAAGACGCCCAACGAATCCGAGCTGTTAAATGTGGCGTCCAGCTTGGGGCGAACCTTGACATCCCCCAAAACGAACTGACCGAGGCCGATATCTTTTGAGGAAACTCGGGTGATTTGGTCGGCGAGAATTAACGTGCTGGAGGCCAGCTTGTCATCCTCGTAGCGCGGCACCGCAATCCGCGTGTTCACCACGCCGACATTCCCGCTGTTCACATCCTTGATCACCACGTCCAAGCGATAGAGGCCAGGGCTGAGAGGCACAGCTTTCTGATAAATCGACTGGCCCTTCAGGGCCTGCTCGAGAAGCGAGGAAGGCACGTCGTGGTGAACCGTGTCTTCAAAGGTTTGCACGTGCCGCCCGCTCAACGTGGTGATGCGCGCGAAGAGATTCATGGTGGCCGATTGCACGCCGTCTTTGTCTTGGAAACTCATTTGCCGATTCGGAATCTGGAGCGTGATGGGGACGAGCACCGTATCGCCGGTGATGCGCAGGAAATCGAAGCGATATTCGAATTTCACTTGGTCCCGAACCAGCCGAGAGGTGACCACTGCTTCGAGGTCTTTGAATTTCACCGGGGGCGCCTGCTGGATCTTGGCGTAGAGTTCCAGGCGGCTAAACTCATTCATGCTGGCGGGCTGGCCACCCAGCGATTTCGCGAGATGCGTGCCGTCGGTATTGGTGAAGCGATCCGTCTTCGAAGCCATGCCCATGGACTCGAGTTCGGTGAGGCCGGCGCCGGGCACATAGAGCAGCGCGTCTTTCTCGGACGGGTCCATCGTCAGGTGATATTCGCCGCTGCCGGAGGGGTCCACAAATTCCAGATTCACGTCGTTACCGAGTCCTTCGAGATAGCGATAGCGCCATTTCTCGAAGGGGTAGGTGGAAGTTTCGCCGCCGCCTTCTTCCGGCGGGCGCTCGTAAGTTCCGCCGGAGGGATGCGATTCAATCTCATCGGGAGCACCCCAGATGATGTAGATGCGGCCGCGGTCCGTTTTCCAGCCCGGAATGCCCGAAGCAAAACGCTCGTTGGAATAAGCGATGCGGCGGTAGTGCTCCTCTTTGAAGGTGTTCTCGGCCGAGTCCGGATCGGGATTGCGGCGCTGCCAGAATTGCTCGATGAATTGTTCGCGTTCCTCGTTCGTTTTCAGGTGAAGAAAGGCGGAGCGCTCTTCCGGAGTGATGATGTAAACGACGTCTTCGTTCAGCCACTTCTTGTAGGGCGACTCCAACTCTTTTTCGAGGGCCCTGTCCCGCTTCTTGCGTTCTTTCTGGTCCTGCTGCTGCGGCTGTTGGGATTGGGATTGGGATTGGTCCTGGTCTTGCGGTTGCTCCTGCTGCTGTTGGCGAGCAAATGCGGTCAGAGGCGGAACTGCGAGGCACACCCCCAGAATTCCAAACAGAAACACTTGGCCCTGAACCTTCATAAAGACACCTTTCCCCTGAGAACCGAAGGAATTCTAGCCCGTTCGAAAGTACAGGTCAATTTAAATTCCCTCGCGCCCAATCGTTATGTGGTTAGAACCACGTGAGGTTAGAAGAGTTGCCCCGGGGATACTTGGGATTGCCTTGGCGAATCGGATCACCACTCGACGGCCACGCTATCTGCGAGGAGAACTCACTTGGGGCTCAGCAACGGCGCCATGGCCTCGGTGCGTGGTGGGCTCGAACATATTTCTTTCACGCTGCAAAGCAAAAAGGGCTCGCTCGCCGCAGCGGACGCCCTCTTTGTCAGCGCCTCCGCCTAAAATAAACTGGGCCGGCCCTTGCGAGCCGGCCCAGGTAAGCAGCAGAGACGAAAGTTGACGCGTCGAATTAGAAGGTGAAATGCGCCGAGAGTTGGAGGACTCGCGCAGGCACCTGAGTCGCCAAGACAGACCCGAACAGAGGGGTGTTTACGTTGTTCGCGGCCCCATTCCCAGATCCGGATACTCCGGACTGGCCCGGAGCTGCGAATTGAGCATGGTTGAACACGTTGAACGCGTCAATTCGAAGCTGAAGCTTCGTGCTCTCCGTGATCGTCGTATCCTTGAAGAAGGATAGATTCCAATCGTTGATGCCCGGCCCGTGGAAGAAGTTCCTTCCCGCATTGCCGAGCGTCCCGAGAGTCTCCGGCGCGAACGATGCCTTGTCGAACCACAAGTTGCCTTTTGAGGTCCGAGGGTTTTCGAATTTGACCGGCGCGACTGCATTCGGACGATCCCAACACCCGTAGAGAATGGTTATGTTCGAGCACTGCAGCGAGGCCAAATCGGTTTCCGTCAATTGGATCGGGAAGCCCTTCTGGAAGGTGGCCACGCCCGAGGTGCCCCAGCCACCGAACACTCTCTTCCCGAATGCGGAGGACTGGAGAATGCCGGGGATGTTGTAAATGAAGCTGAGAGCGAGGCGCTGGCGCGCATCAAAGGCGGAGTCTCCGTAGGTTAGGTGGAAGTTGCTCGGGATGGTAGTGCCTCCGGCGTTCTCGAAGCTCGAACCATTGTCGCGAGAATGACTCCACGAGTAGGCGCTCCGGAAGGATAGACCATGCCATCCGGTTGTTTCCCAGGTAGCTTGGAGGGCGTCATACTTGGATACGCCGAACGTGCCGAAGTAGCTGAGCGAGCCGAAGATGGAAGCATCTGCCACTGTTCCGACGCCCGGGGTGAAAGCCTCAAAGGTCGGATTTGAGGAGCACGCCGGAGCAGCGAGGCAAACCTTCGGATCGAATGGGTTCAGCGCTGACACATTCTCCAGTCGCCGGCCCTGAGACCCTACGTAGCTCAAGGTTCCCACCATTGTGCGGGAAATCTGATGCTGAACGGTGAGGTTGTAGTTCATGTTGTAAGGCGTGTTGAAGTTTGGGTCAGTTCCGTTGAAGTTCGCGAACGGCTCGAAAGAAGCAAAGCAGCTCGCGTTGCAAACCTTAAACGGCGTGAATGGGAACAGATTGGGGGCCGTGACGGACGGATTCTTGATGTCCTGGAACGGATTGATAAAATTGGGCGACCCACCGGCAGCACCAACCCCGATGCTCACCAGGCTAAAAGGAGCAGCCAACAAGTCCTGCAGCAGGAGCTCCTCCTCAGAGTTGTTGTAATAGATTCCCCATCCGGCCCGGACGGACCAGTTATTGCGGGGGCTCCAGGCAAACCCCACGCGGGGACCGAAATTGTTGTAGTGGGTGTGATATCCGGAGCTGGTGATGCCCGCATCGCCAGGGAAGACGAGTCCTCTGGGCGCGCTAGGAAAGACGGTCGACTGCTGACCGGGCCGGAATTCGTTGATGGCCACGCCATGGTTGAAGAGTTGATTCAGGGGCGTGTCAATCTGCCAACCGATGCCATAGGTCAGAGTGAAGTTCGGCCGCAACCTCCACTGGTCCTGAACGTATGAATAGTACTCCCACGTTCGGCTGTTGATAATGCCGCCACTGGACTGAACGTAGCTGTCCGGTATACCTAGCTCAAAGTCCGCTCCAGGCTGTCCTGTGCTGAAGGCCCCGACCCCGTTATAGCCGTAAGCGCCGTTGTTGATGAAGAAAAAGGGATTGAAAACATGCTGCCGACGGATATCAACCCCCATTTTGTAAGCGTGGTTGCCGCGATTGATAGAGAAATTGTCGATGAGTTCCCCGGTGTCATCGACGCGGGGTTGAGGACCATCCTCAGAGAAGCCAAGATCGAAGAAACCGAGGACGCCCATGAACGGGACGGAAGGTGTGCCTTGCGGTTTAATCCCAGTGAAGCCCAGGCTGGCCGGCGTCACGGGCGTCGCAGGGAGCACTGTGTTGAAATTAAATCGATTGTAGGCAATTCGAAACTCGTTCAGGGTGTTCGGATTGAAAATGTGGGATTCGTTGACAGTGTACTGATAAATCTTTGACTTTTGAAGCGCCCCGAAGCCCGGCAAGTCACCGCCGAATCCCGAACCGCCGCCGAAGGGTATCGAATCGCTGTCAGCTTCCTTCTCAACAAAGACATACCCATAAATAGAATCGGACGAGCTGAGGTTGTAATCCGCCCTGCCGATGTACTGGTTCGGAGGCTCCGTGAGGGTTTCCGAGAACTGGAAGAAGGAACCCGTTGCATTCGTAACGTTTGGCGCCGGAACAAACTGCTTCATCAGCTTTGCGGCAAGGGCGCCGCTGGGATTCACTGCACTTGTAAAGTCGGCAGAAGGGATCGCCCCGCTCTTGAAGAGCGCGCTGTAGGCCGTACCGGCAGGACAGGGCGTCCCTGAGGAAACAGGGCATGGGGACGTGTTGTCGCCGAAGAGGGCGAACGGAGAAGACTTGGTGGAGGCGGCGAAGGCGCCTAGGCCCCAGTCGCCTGCGGTCTGCGGGGCACTGAATACAGGTGTGTTCTGTGCGATCCCGCGAAACGCCCTCCTCCCCTGGTAGGAGAAGAAGCCGAAGAGTTTGTTCTTGATGGCAGGCCCGCCCAGGGTGCCCCCAAACTGGTTTTGATGAAACGGAGGCACAATGCTCGAGAAGAAATTCCGCGCGTTCATGAAGGTATCCCGGTAATACTCGAAGGCGCTGCCGTGAAAGGTGTTCGTGCCAGACTTCGTGATCGCGTTGAGAGTCGCGCCTGAATTCCGGCCGTATTCCGGGTTCAACGTATTGGTCACAATTTTTACTTCCTGAATGGCGTCTGGACTCGGAATGTCGAGCGGTGAGTTGAGAGGCAGGTCGTTTGAGTCGCTTCCGTTAATCAGGTAGTTGTTGGCTTGGGTGCGGTTACCGTTGGTCGAGAAGTTGTCCCCATTGTCGGCGCCAAAACGGTCGGAACCCGCCACGGTCCCGGGAAGAGTTTGTTGAAGCTGGATCCAGTCCCGGTTCAGAACTGGCAAGCTATTGAGCTGGTCGCCGGAAATTTCGTTGCCCAACTGCATGGTGGTGGTGTCGGCTTGAATGGGCGCTGCCGCGACCTCTACCGTTTGGGTTACCGCCCCCAATTCGAGTTGCGCCTTCACGACATAGCTTTGGCCAACCTGCAATACGATGCCCGCTTGGGAATAGGTCCGAAATCCCGATTTCTTGACTGTCAGCGTGTACTTGCCGGCAGGTAGATCGACGATGACGAAGAATCCTGTGGAATCCGTTGTCAGCGTGCGCGTGTAGTTTGTGTCGACTTCCACGACTTGGACCGAAGCACCCGGGACTCCCGCCCCGGTCTGGTCCAGTGCCGTCCCACGAATCGTCCCTGTTACGTCGGCCAGAGCCAGCGGAGCGAGGAGACCGAGGAGAGCAAAGAGAGACGCGCCAAGGATCAGCTTACGCAGCATATGTGTGTCCTCCAAGAATTCTCATGCTGGGTGCAGAGAAAGGCTCAGGAACTCGACTCCGTAAGTCGAACGGCATAATGACCTCGGTCCGCGACGGACCCACGTCATGCCGGAGATAATCGGGTGATGCCAAGCCCCCAGATGCCCCATAACCTACACCTTTTGTAGCAAGTCGGTGTCCATTATTCGGTATTCGTAGTATCCGTATTTCCAGTGACTTGGCAGCAGGCTGGCAGATGCGGCGGTGGCTTTCTCTATGGTTAGTTGTAACATGATCTACAATTTCGTATGCCGTGCGACGGGGGTCGAAAACCTGGCAACGACGAGCATAACGGCGCGAAGGGTGTTGGGAACAGCGAGTTTCGAACACAGGCAGGTTGCCAATGGGTAGGTTGAGCTTGAGAAACGGGCTGTCTGGTGGGAACGAGGGCTGGGAAGCAGTGACCTTTGTCGATTGTAGACCGCATTGTTCGCTGGAACGGTCACTCCGAAGCAAAGGCAAATTGCTGTCCTTTTCCGTGAGCTGTGCGTCGAATCATGTGGAGGGCGGACGCAGCGGATTCCGGCGGGGTGTTCCTTTCCGGCTGGAAACCATCTAGAATACTCTAGCTTCTAGAAACGGCTTGCGGGGCGGAGCTGACGGCGCTCGCTCCCGGAAGTGAGGAAAAGGACTTCTGCTGGACCTGCGCTGACGCTGTCCTTTTACCAACAGTTTTCTGCGGGGAAACATTTAGGTGATTTGGACCGTATACGCTAGCAAGGGGAGTTGTCGCCTCGAGACCGGTTCAGAGGTGAAAGGGCGCGATGAAGACGTGGAAGAAAGTAGGTATCGGAGTCGGCGGCGCGATCGTGCTGGGCGGCATCGTGCTGATCAGCGTCTACCAGGCGAACAAAGGCGTGGTCACGGTGCAGAGCGGAAACGTTGGGCGCCAGGATCTGACCTCGCTGGTGACCGCTTCGGGTGAGGTGCGTCCGAAGACCTACACGAACGTGCTGGGGGAAGGATTCGGGAAGATCACCGAAATCGTGGTGAAGGAAGGCGACAACGTTAAGAAAGGTGATGTCCTGCTGCGGCTCGAGAGCATCCAGCCGGGCGCGGATGTCGAGGCGCAGATGGCCAACATCAATTCCTCCGAGGCAGCGGTGAAAGCGGCGGAGGCGAATTACCGGTCGGCGCAGGCGACTCTCGTCCAACGGCAGGCCGATCTTGAGAAAGCGAAATTCGATTGGGAGCGTGGCCAGGGGCTGTATAAAGCGCAATTGATCGCAAAGCAGGATTACGACGCGCGCAAGTCCGCCTACGACGGCGCGGCCGCTGGTGTCGATGCGGCCCAGGCGCAGCTCGCGCAAACCAAGGCGACGCTCGAACAGTCACGCTCGATTCTGGATCAGTCGCGCGCGATCTTAGTGCACCAGAAAGACGTGTTGCGCAAGACCACGTACAGAGCGCCGATCGACGGTCTGGTCAGCTATATTGCGGTGCGGGTCGGCGAAAACGTGGTGCCGGGCATCCAGAACGCCACGGGCAGCTACCTGATGACGATTTCGGACATGTCAGTGGTCACCGCCGAAGTGAAAGTGGACGAGACGGACATCGTCAACGTCAGGAATAGCCAGATCGCTGACGTTACGATTGATGCTGTTCCCGGGAAATCTTTTGCGGGGCGCGTCACGGCAGTGGGCGACCAGGCGATCTTGCGCTCGTCAGGGCTGGCGACAACGCAGACGGAGGCAAATACGCAGGAGGCGCGCGATTTTAAAGTCGTTGTGACCATCGAGAATCCACCCGACAGCCTGCGCCCCGGTCTTTCGGTGACCGCCAAGATTAAGACCGCAGAAAAGAAGAACGTGGTGACAATCCCGCTTCAGGCGCTGGCAATGCGCTCGCAACGCGATCTTGATGAAGCTGCGCACGCGGCGAAAGGCGCAAATGTGACGCTGGCGGCTTCGAAGCCCGCATCGCCGAGCGCCGGGAAGAATGACATTCAGGGCGTGTTTGTGATTCGAGGAAAGAAGGCGGAGTTCGTGCCCGTGCAGACGGGCATCACCGGCGTTACCGACATCGAGGTTACGAGTGGGCTGAAGGAAGGCGAGGAGATCGTGACCGGCAGCTACAAGGCGCTGCGCAGTCTGAAACCGGGCGCTTCCGTCAAGGTGGACAATTCCGCGCCGAAGCGCGAAGAAGAGTCAACTTCCTAGACATCTTGAGGGGCAAAAGTTGGTGCAAATGAGTCAAGTTTTGTTCGTGTTTCGTTCGCCCGAGGACATGCTTGTTGGGCTGGGGCGAAGCCCCGTTAGTGTTACGTTACCGAAGAAAGTAACACACGGTTTGCGCCGCGTGGCGGCCCCGAGAGCAGCGAAGAAGCCTATTGTTACTCAGAGGTGCTCCGCAAAGGCATCCGGAATGCAAAAGGCGCACTTTGCTCTGGTCAGCATGACAGGCGCCCGTATCGCATGATCTGGCTTGGAACGGCGTCGGCAGGCAATTCCCAAGGAGCGCATTTCGATGGCGGTTGAGGAAGCCACGACTTCACAGTCCTTCCGGCATGATCTTATCGATAAGGGAGTGGTCATCTGCACTGAGGACCTGAGGAAGATGTATCAGATGGGTTCGGAAGAGGTGCACGCGCTGCGCGGGGTGAACGTCGAGATCCACAAGGGCGAGTATGTGGCGATCATGGGTCCTTCGGGCTCGGGCAAATCGACGCTGATGAACTTGATCGGCTGCCTCGATTCCCCGAGCGGCGGCAAATATTGGCTTGCCGGGCGGCTCGTAAGTGAACTCGATGACGATGAACTGGCCTACATCCGCAACAAGGACATCGGATTTGTCTTCCAGACGTTCAATCTGCTCCCTCGCGCCACCTCGCTGCACAACGTCGAGCTACCATTGATCTATAACGGCACACCTGCGGAAGAGCGCATGGAGCGCGCCAAGAAAGCCCTCGCACAGGTCGATTTGACTGACCGGATGATGCATAAGCCGAATGAGCTTTCGGGGGGCCAGCGGCAACGCGTCGCGATCGCGCGCGCTCTGGTGAATTCTCCTTCGATTCTGCTGGCGGATGAGCCCACGGGAAACCTCGATTCCGGCACGGGCGAGGAAATCATGGCGCTGTTCGCGCGGCTCCATCAGCAGGGCAACACCATCCTCCTGGTCACGCACGAATCGGATATCGCCGCGCATGCCCACCGTGCGATTCGTCTCCGCGACGGCCACATCGAAAAAGACGAACGCACCCGCTAGCCGCGTTTGTTTCTCTTAGCGACTCAGCCGATCGATCCCAGGCTCGTTTCAAGACCGGTCTTTGAAAACGGCGCCTAGCCAAGCGTTGTGCTGCGCTCGCGGACCTGCTCGGAGGTGAGGCCGTAAAGCGGAGGAGTGGGAACGCCCAGCATCGCGAGATAAATGTAGAGTTGGCCGCGATGATGGATTTCGTGCTCGACCATGGCGCGCAGCCACTTCCAGACCGCAATGGGCTGGCCATCGGGCGTCAGGCATTTGCGCTTCAGGTCTTCGTTGCTGAGGCGTCCGAAGATTTCGATCGATTCCGCGTGCAGGCGATTCACAAAGGCTAGAACATTGTCATACCCTTCGGCCAGTTCCTTGCCGCAGCCGGAATACTTCGTCGCGTTGCTCTGAATGTTCTCGGCGAAGATGTAGCGTTCGGTGGCGGCGATATGGCGGATCAAATCTCCGAGCGTCCACCTGCCTTCTCGAAATGTCCAGTCGAGCCGGTCCGGCGGAGCGCAGCGGACCACGCGCAAAGTGCGGCCGCGGACTTTGTCGAAATAATCGAGAAATGCGCCGATATTTTGAATTTCCATTGTTGTACCTCCGGCACGGATCTACCTTGCCGGCCGAGAAACCGGCTTTGCGAAATCCAACAAAGGTCCTGCCGCCTTTCGCAAGAGAAATTCCGAATGGCCGGCCACGATGTAGTCACGCAGCTCGCCGACGAGTTCGTAGCCGAGTCTCTCATAAAGCTGCCGGGCGCGCGGATTGAAGGAAGAAACGCAGACGAAGATATTCGGGGCCTCCCTGAAGATGCGCTCTTCGGCGAATTGCATGAGGCGGCTTCCGAGCCCGCGGCAGCGGAATTCCGGCTCGACGTATACGGATTGGATGTAGCCGCGGAACGGACCGTTCATGTCCAGAACGAGGAACCCGGCGAAGCGATCGCCGGCAACGGCCACATAATTTTCGCGCTCCGGATTCTGGAAAATGCGAAGCGAATCCTCGTAACTGCGGCGCAGGATGCGCCAGGGCTCGGACGAAGCCATCTTCCCGGCGCAGAAGCGCGCTTCGTCTGCGCTAGCAAGGCGCCGAATCTTGATCTGTTCTTCGGTGAGAGCTTCGTTCATGGCTTGTCGGACGGCACAGTGGCGCAACCGGTGCTGCTGAATTACAGTGTACTGTAGGTCGGTAATGTTGCCCGCACGGGGAAGGCATCCCGCCCGGCAAGGAAAATAAGACAAATTGGCAGGGTTGTGTATGATTCCCAGGGGATTTGGGCGCTTGACATATAATTGATGGCGACCATTCGCGGCCAGGCTGCTTTCGCGCAAATAGCGAAGAAGGCTGGCCGCCGGCCGGTACGTCGAAGAAATGTTCGCCGGGCCCAAGGCGGCGCTTCGCCCAATCTATGACCGCTTGCTTGAACTCGGATTGTCGCTGGCCGCGGAGGTGAAGGCCTGTCCGTGCAAGACGATTGTCCCGCTTTACCGCAATCACGTGTTCGCGCAGATCAAGCCCACGACGAATAAGCGGATCGATCTCGGGCTTTCGCTGGGCAAGACGAAAACGCCGAAACGCCTGATTCTGACGGGCGGGCTCGAAAAGGGCGATCGGATCACACATCGCATACCCATCAACACGCTCGCCCAGATCGACGGCGAAGTGAAGCGCTGGCTCAAAACGGCCTATGACCTGGACGCTTGAATGCCAACGGTCAATACAACCCAACACAAAAAGCGCGGGAGGTTGCCATGTCACCGTGGAAACGGCTGAGCATCGTATTTTTTGCGCTCGCAGTTTGCCTGACACTCCGGGCCTGGGGCCAGGAAGAACGACACCAACACGCAGCGAGCTCCGGCGAAAAACTAGGTCATGTGAAGTTTCCCGTTTCGTGCAATGACGCCGCGCAGAAAGAATTCGAGCGCGGCGTAGCCATGCTGCACTCGTTCTGGTACGAGGAGGCGGAAAAAACCTTCACTGTGGTGACCCAGGCCGACCCCACTTGCGCGATGGGCTACTGGGGCGTCGCTATGAGCCTCTACCACCCCATATGGGGCGAACCGCTAAACGCAGCGGGTCTGAAGAAGGGATGGGAAGTAATTGAAAAGGCCAAGGCGGCCGACTCCAAGAAACCGCGCGAACGGGACTACGTGGCCGCCATCGAGAGCTACTACAAAGACTCAGACAAGCTGGACCATCCCGCCCGTGTCCTAGCCTACGAGATGGCCATGGAAAGGGTCTATCTCCGCTATCCGGAGGACCGCGAGGCTGGGGTGTTTTATGCCTTAGCGTTGCTCAGCACGGCGCCAATCACCGATAAGACTTACGCGAACCAGAAAAAGGCAATGTCCATCCTTGAAAAAGTCTTGGCCGCCAAGCCAGACCATCCGGGCGTGACGCACTACATCATCCACGCTTGCGACTCCCCGGAAATGGCGCCCCATGGGCTTGCAGCCGCACGACGCTATGCCAAGATCGCTCCCTCGGTTCCCCATGCACTGCACATGCCCTCCCATATCTTCACGCGGCTTGGCCTTTGGCAGGAGTCGATCGAGTCGAACACTGCCGCGGCGTCCGCCGCGAGGGACTACGCAATCCGGGCAAATTTCGGAGCTTGGGACCAGCAGCTTCACGCCATGGACTATCTAGCGTACGCCTACTTGCAGGGCGCACAGGACCTCGAGGCGAAGCAGGTGCTTGATGAACTTATCGCCATCCGCAAGGTACAGCCGGAGAATTTGACCTCGGCCTTTGGCTTTGCGGCCATTCCGGCGCGCTATGCGCTCGAACGGCGTCGCTGGGCCGACGCCGCCGCGCTTGAGCTGCAACCGTCGTGGTTTCCGTGGAGCCGGTATCCCTGGCCGGCCGCCACTTTCTACGCCGCGCACGGGCTCGGTGCTGCCCGCAGCGGCCGCCCTGGTGACGCGCAGAAAGATTTAGAAAGAATCGAAGCGATGCACAAGACGTTCGCCGATGCCAACCAGGGTTATTGGGCCGACCTGGTAGAGATCATGCGCCTGGAAGTTGCCGCCTGGATCGCTCGCGCAGAAAGCAAGAACGACAAGGCGCTCAAGCTGATGCGCTCCGCGGCCGAACTCGAGGCCTCGACCGATAAACACAATGTGACGCCTGGCCCCATCCTCCCCGCGCGAGAGTTGCTGGGAGACTTGCTCGTCGAACTCGACCAGCCAGCCCAAGCTCTACCTGAGTACGAAGCTTCTCTTCACGACGCGCCCAACCGGTTCAATTCGCTCTACGGTGCAGCGCGTTCGGCGGAGCTTTCCGGGCAGCGGGAGAAAGCGCGGACGTACTACGCCAAGCTCGTGGAGGGTTCGAAAGCAGCCGACGGCGACCGGCCCGAGCTTCGCCAGGCCAAGACGCTTCTAGCCAGAAAGTGAAGAGGGACAGCGGCCGCGGCTCGCGGGATTATTCAGCAACGCGAAATCCCCGCCTGGTTCGGCTGGGCCTCACCACAAGTCTGGAGAGGCGGGCTACAAACCTTCGAAGCCTGGGGCGTCAACCGAACCAGATGGCGTCTCGTCTCCGTTACACAAGAACGTGACCCTCCGGGTTGCTGCGCGCAGTCATCCTGCGGCAGTCTCACCTACTCGGTAACGTGGCGCTAGTTCTTCGAGGAGAGCGCCTTGGTGAGGCGGTAGTAGAAATCGACCCCGTCGTAAAACGAATCGACCCCGACGCGCTCATCCTTGCCGTGGTCACGGTTTTCGTTCATTTCTTCGAACACGCCGTCGAGACCATAGGTTGGAATGCCGGCCGCGCGCGAGATGGCTCCATCGGAAGCGCCCGCCGTCATAATCGGCACGATCGCGACGCCGGGCCACATCTTCTGACCGATTTCTTTGACCGCGTTCATGAACTCCGGATTCAGCGGCGAGGGGGGATTATTCTTGCTCCCAATGGTTCCCGATTGAATTGGCGTGATCGAGATTTCGAGGTCATGGACCACTTTGACGAGCTCCTCGCGGATGTCGTCCGTAGAATGTCCGGGGAAGATGCGGCAATTGACTGTGGCGCGGGCTGTTTGGGGCAAGGCGTTGTTGGCGTGGCCTGCGTCGAGGCGGGTGGCGACGCACGTGGTGCGCAACTGCGCGTTGTAGGTGGGCACGGCGGTCAGCCGGGCCAGCGCATCCGGGTCAGGCGGAGTTTTCAGAATGGCCTTCATATCCGCTGCGGTTTGTCCGGTCGCGAGGGCCGACATGCTTTCGAAATAGCCCCGCGTGACTTCGTTCGTCTCAATCGGGAACTGATATTTTGCGAGGCGCAGCAGGCCGTTGCTCAGGCGGTAAATCGCATTGTCGGGACCGGGCAACGAGCTGTGGCCTCCCGGACTCTTCACTTCCAACTGATAATCACCGTAAAGCTTTTCGCTGGCCTGGACACCGAGAAGTATGTGCTTGCCGTTTTGCGTTTCGGAATCGCCTCCATCCGGATTGACGATGTATTCGGGTTCGATTAAATCGCGATGATTCCGGAGCAGCCAATCCACGCCATTGGCGGCGCCGCCTTCTTCATCGGCGGTGAGCGCCATAATCAAATCGCGGTCGGGCTGAAATCCTTCCTCCCTCAGCCGGATGAAAGCGGTCATGAGGATGGCGTCGCCGTCTTTGATGTCGTGCGTGCCGCGGCCGTAGAAGTAGCCGTCTTTCTCGATGAATTGGAAAGGATCGGTGGACCAGTCTTCGCGGCGGGCTTCGACAACATCGAGGTGACAGATGAACAGAATCGGCTTGCGCACGCCGGTGCCGCGCAGGCGCGCGACGACGTTGCCTTTGCGCGGATTCGGGCCGCCGACATAGAGGTCAGTGGCCGGGAAGCCGGCCGCGAGCAGGCGGTGGGCCATGGCTTGAGCGGCGACAGTGGTGCTGCCGACGGAATCGGTGGTGTTGATTTCGATGAGCTGCTTGAAAATGTCGTGCGCGAGCTGCTTAGCGGCGCCATCGATTTGCGCCTGCGCGATTCCGGCGCCGAGCAAGACAAGAACCAGCACAATGAGTGAGGCCCAACTCTTCATTTCTGCTCCGTTGTGTATGAATTGCAAGCAAGCAGCCGAGACTATCAGATAGCCGTGATGGTTGTCACGGTTGCGGTCAGTCCTAGAATCAGCGGGGGCGGTCCTGACGCCGCGCGGCTGCCCGCGCGATGAGAGTTTTGAGGCCGCGCTGGATGCGCCGCAGGCGGGTCTCCTGGTGCTTCGCGTTCAAAACCCATCGGAGGAATTCGCGCCGGAGGGCGGGAGTTGTTTCCCGAAATGCTTTTCGCGCACGCGGGTCCTGCTTGAGCGCTTCGCGGAGTTCGCCGGGGGTCGGGAGCTCGCGTGATTTTCTGTCGAGTCGCAGCAGAACTCCGACAAGATCGCCGGCGTCGGTGTGAGCAGCTTTGCGCAGCGGGCTGTTGAGGTAGAGGCGATAGCAGCGGGCGCGGCCGGGCACGAGGGTGGTGCGAACGCTGCGGCCATTGACGACTGCGACGACGGGCACGTAGCGCTTGCCTGCGAAGCTGCGACTGATTTCCGCGGGCACATCCACGCAGCGGTTGATCCCGATCTTATAAATGGTCGCGAGGAAGCGCTGCGTTTGCTTGGTTTCGTTCATCGATTGCGCAGGTGATCGGTCAAATTCGCCGGCTGGACTAGGCACAATACACAAGTCTCCACGCGGCGCGCAAGAAACCTTCTTCGCCGGAACCCATAGATTCTGCAAGTCTTCTGCGTTTCCTTTCAGAGAGGGTACTAAACCTCCAAGAAATGGCTACAACATCTCTCTGGCTCTCTTCATGTTTCTGCCGTATACCACAAGCTTTGTCGGCCACCCTACAATCGTTGCGGAAAGGGACCGGACGCTCGTCGGTCATGGAATCGCATGTCGAAATGTTTGTTGCTGGCGGACGACAATGCTCTCGTGCGACGCTCCGTGCGGAATTTATTGACCACGAGAGACGACTGGAAACTGTGCGAAGATGCCACGGATGGCAGCGAAGCCGTTGAGAGAGTCAGAGCCGCTCATCCCGACCTTGCGATCCTGGATTATTCCATGCCTCGAATGAACGGTTTAGAAGCTGCCCGGCGGATCGCTGACAGCTGTCCGCAGACGCTCGTGCTGCTAATTAGCGCGCATGATCCGACGGCGATGCTTCAGCAGCTCATGGAAGCAGGAGTTCGAGGCTTCGTTTCGAAGTATTCCATGGGTTCCCACCTGATCCCTGCGATCGAAGCACTTCTCGAAGGAAGAACGTACTTCGAGACCCCGCTGTCATTAGCTGCAAGGACTCCTGCGGTTGGTTGAGCTCATCCGCTGCGTTGGCAGCAAAAAGGAAAAGGGCCGAACTCGCGTGCAGCGAATTCGGCCCTTGGTTTTTAATCCTGGCGGCGACCTACGTTCCCACGCCGTTACCAGCGCAGTATCATCGGCCCTGCGAGGCTTAACTGCCGTGTTCGGGATGGGAACGGGTGTTGCCCTCGCGGTAAGACCACCAGGAAAAAGGCAGACGTTGGAGGTTAGAAGTTAGAGGTTGGAAAACCCGAAACCCAAAACCTCAAGCGTCAAAATCCTGGGAAACTTTGAAACTGAAGGAAGCGAGCGAACCGCAATTCTGTTCTGAGTAACGCAAGTAGAAGGCGAACTTACCTTCGCGCGCCTGAGTATCAGGCGATCCTGATCGACATGCGACCCTTCATCGTCCGCCTAGGCGGACTCCTCAGGGTAAACGCGCTGGGAAAGTTTTATGGTCAAGCCGAACGGCCGATTAGTACGGGTAAGCTGCACGCATTACTGCGCTTCCACCTCCCGCCTATCAAGGTCGTAGTCTTCGACCGGCCTTCTTAGACGGCCGCAGCCGTCTTGGGAGACCTTATCTCGAGGCGAGCTTCTCGCTTAGATGCTTTCAGCGATTATCTCTTCCGGACTTCGCTACCGAGCGATGCCACTGGCGTGACAGCTCGATCACAAGAGGTCCGTCCATCCCGGTCCTCTCGTACTAGGGACAGCTCCTCTCAAGTCTCCTGCGCCCACACCAGATAGGGACCGAACTGTCTCGCGACGTTCTGAACCCAGCTCACG
>JBARRP010000087.1:0-2693 GCA_049644285.1 Candidatus Acidiferrales bacterium
CTACAGGAAAAAACGTAAGTGCCAGCCTTCCGATTTCGACCTTTTTCCCAGTTTTTTCTTGGAGATAGGAGATCACCTGGGGCCGGTAGCGATCCACGTTAATGAGAGCGGGTACAACGAAAATAAGTGCGATCAAAAGCATCGCAGCGATTCCCAAAACGATTAGAGCTGTCCTACGGCGGATGGGCATAGCGACTTACAGAATACAATTTTTTTTGGTCCCCGGCGATACGAGCAACCGGTGGAGCGACTGGCATCCACTAGCGTGCAATAAAACCAGCCGTTAAACAGTTCAATTGTGAACAAGTTTGGCGCAATTCCATCCTAAGAGTCCCGACGCACGTGTCTATAAACCGCACGCGTGAAACCAAGTCGAGCCGCTCGCTCTGGCTCATGGTTGGCTAACGCCTGCGAACTGCAGACGCGCTAATCTTGCCTTCTCTTCCATTGGTTAGGCATGAAGGATCGTAGGCGAGACATTTTGCCAGAACACGTCAAAGCACCTGGTTACGCCAACTGTTTCTGACCTCGCGTCTTGGTGCTTTACAAGCGCTTAATGTGTGCGTATTTGAACAGACAGGTCAAATCCCGATCTAGTAAAGTTATTTCGTTATCAGCAATCTAGTCCTCTCATTCGCGCCTACCTCAGGCACATGGTTAAAGCGAGTTTCGGGCGAGTGGGCCGGGACCAGAAGACAAGATCGCCTTTGCCGTAACACCTTAGAGATATCAAGTCTTCGCGGAAAGGGACGGGCAGAGTCCGACCAGTAGTTGCTCAAGCGATGACGAATGGGACCTGCGCTCTACCCGGGACGAGGCGAAGTCCATTTCTTCGCTTAACTGGCGAAGAGCGAGTGCTAAAGAGAAGAGAAGTCTTATGATGCACAAACGGTTCATTCTGCTACTCGGAGTGGTTCTTGGTAGCTACGTGCCGGCGGCAGCACAGACACCCGCGCCCCTGATTCTTCAGGCTCAAGAACGTTTTTCGCCGATCATGCCGATGCTTCGAACGGTACCGGTCCGGTTGCCGGCCACTTCCTTCCGGTTGTCCCAAGGCCCCGGAAAATCACCTGCCCATTTCGGTCGCCTGCTCGCAAGAGCTTACCAGGGTGACCACAGCCTGAAGAGCCTTTTAGGGATGGAAGAGGTTAAGACTTTATTTGCCACGCAGTCGAGCCTGCCGATCGCTCCGCTCTGGGGCGGGCGGCTGCAACTCGACGCCTTCGAGAGCACGCTCAACATGCAGAACGTGCAGCTTGGTCCTTCGGGCTCTGGCGGGTTGCGGGACTTTCGTCCTCCGCGAGAAGGTTATCCGAACATCCCGCGTTCGGTCGGTCTCTACGGCATCAGCCTGAGGTTTAGCTTTGGCCGGCACGTCCAGACAGGACGCTCGACCCATGTATGGCGGTGTCTGGCGTGGATTGTTGGCCCCGGTCAAGGCTGCCGTCTCTAGAGCCCAGCGCAATGGTTCGAGTCTTCACCGTCGACTCGCCACGTTTCGTGATTTTCGCGCATCGGAATGAGATGTGAACCGCACATGTTCCCGCAATCCCCTAGCATTCCCAGTTCCTTAACCCTCCGGAGTTGTGCCGCCGGCCCTTCATCGAATACATTGCCGCGTCTGCCGCGGACAAGAGGGAATCGATTGCATCGCCATCTTTAGGATAAATGGCAAAGCCTACGCTGACAGACAGCTTTGGTTCCCTCCCGTCGTTCGCACAGCTCTCGCAGATTCGCTGGGCTACCAGGCTGGCCGACTCTGCCCCACTTTCCGGCAGGACCAGCGCAAACTCATCTCCGCCGAAACGCGCCGAAGTATCGATGTCTCGGCAGCAGATGCACAACGCGTCGGCCAGCCGGCAGAGTGCCTGACTGCCAGTCAAATGGCCATAGCGGTCGTTGATCTGCTTCAATCCGTCCAGATCAAATAACAGCAGAGCAAACCCTCTTCCCGTGCGCTTGGATCGTTTGATTTCACTGTCGAGAACAGCTATAAGATGGCGGTAGTTTGCCAGACCCGTCAGGGCATCCTTGGCCGCTTGCTGACGCAGATGATCCTCCAGCTCGCGCTGTTTGGTGACGTCCTCCGCGATAATCTCGTAGCCTTCCAGCACACCGTGTTCGCCGTGGACCTCCCGTCCGCTGACTCGAACCTTCATGGAGCTGCCGTCCTTCCGCTTCCAGTCAATTTCCACGGGACCAACTTGTTCTTTCGGGTCGGCGTGCCCCAGCAATTGCGCGCGCTTCCCAGGATCACAAATGATGTCGCTTGCGAGGTTCATTCCCAGGAGTTCTTCTCTTGATTGATAGCCAAGCATCGTCAAAAATGCCGGATTAACATCCAGAAATTTCCCTTCCGTGCTGCAGCGGCATATTCCGTAAGTAAGGTTCCCCACTAAGGCGCGGTAATGCGCTTCCGAGTGTCGCAACCTGCTCTCCGCTCGGTCCCGTTCTTCGCGCAGTTTGCTTTCATTCAGGGCTTGGCGGATGGCCACCGGAAGACGACCGACGTGATCCATTTCAATACAATCGGCAGCGCCTTTCGTAATCAGCTCCGCCACAGTTTCCCGCCCCATTTTGTCGGTCAGGAAGATGAGGGGGATATGCTTATTCTTCCCGCGTAGGAATTCCAATGCCTGCTTCCCGTTCCAGTGAGGCGTGGGGTACTCGGCTAGAACCACGTCAAAGCATCT
>JBARRP010000088.1:0-1626 GCA_049644285.1 Candidatus Acidiferrales bacterium
AGATATCCTCGCGGATATACTGCGGTGAATGGCACTAACGTACCGTTTGCTCAATCGTTCGGCAGTATCAAGAGTTCTAGAACCAACTCCACGAAGGCTTGTCGCATTGACCAGACCCGAATAGGCCGATTTCTCATGGACTTAACAAGCGAGCAGGCACTTCGAGAGACGCAACAACCCATTGCGCAGTTACATTGAGGCCCCGCAACTTAATTGGCACCGAACCAACGTTGGATGCCCTACCGACAACAGCTGCTCCCAAGAACTAGGGTTTGCTGCTTGTGTGAAGTGTTGCCGCGTTTCTTCAGGAGCGGAACGGCTCTCTCCGAATGAGCGCAGGAAAAGACGAGCGGCTCGCTATCCTTTCATTGCATCTGCACAAAAGGTAGCCCTGGAAACGGGGACTGAACTTGCAGGACGAGTTTCCGAACTTAGTGAGAAAGGCTGCTTTATTGACACGCTTAATTCCTTCCCAGATGGGGCGCGAATCACGCTGACAATCTATCATGCAGGTAACGTGTTTAAGGCGCTCGGCAAAGTTGTCTACGTACTCCCGAACATGGGTATGGGCGTTAGTTTCACGAAAGTGGAGCCACAGGACATGCAGGTTTTGCTGGCTTGGCTCGATGAATGCGCGGAGTCGCCGCCGACTACGTAACTAAATATGGCAGCCTGAATCTGGTTCAAGCGCCGCTGCTCACGCCTAATTTCCTACTGCTTATCGAAGACCACGACGTTGTTGAACGGTTGGCCTTTCGCGTTCGTGCCTTTTACATTGATGGTCAGGAGTTTCCCGTCCTTTGAAACGACCCTTCTCGCCGTCTCAATCGCTTTACCGTCCTTCTTCAAAGTCAGTTCGACCGCGTTGGCGTTGATGCGCTTGACGGCGACGCTGTCTGCCCCACTGGGCACTCCTGACCCAGTGATGGGGTAATCCTTGCCGTCTTCGCTGGCGATGTAGCCATACGCGACAGTGCTTCCATCTGCGGCGGTGCCCTCGACGCTGAGTTTCACGGCGTCTCCTTGCGCCTCATACGTCCGCATTTGACTCTTAGGCGGCGGACCCGGATCGAATTTCGATTTTGCGAGGTTGAGTTTCCATGTTCCTATAACGGGGTCACTTTGAGCCAGCACTAGGCCTGCGGCAGCCAGAGCTAGAACAACAACAGTGCCAATTGCGACGAGTCGCTTCATGGATGTCTCTCCTTTCCAAAGTTTCCCTGATACTTCCCGAGCCTCGGTGGATATGAGCGGGAGGCTACGCCAGCGCTGTCAGGGGTGTCAAGTCGAAACCGGAGTGTGGCGTCTGGGACAATTTCAATCTCGCATCAAACCTATTTTCTGAACTAGAATTCTTCCAATGAATAATGCGCCGAAAATCGAGCCGATGAATCTGTCCCTAATCCCGGAGCCGTTTGATCATCCTGATTGGGTTTTTGCTGTGTCCAGACAAGGGCATATCAACCTGTCGGTGAAAGTCCGACTGAGGCCAAAAGACTATCGCGTGGTGCAAGGGGCGCTGAAGCTGATCCTCGAAGCTATTTTCGAGGCGGACTTCTGCTCAAATTCCTACGGATTTCGACCCCAGCGTTCCCCACACCGTGCCCTGGCGGAAGTTAGGCGCAG
>JBARRP010000089.1:0-2222 GCA_049644285.1 Candidatus Acidiferrales bacterium
TTCCTTTCGAGACATCTTCAATTCCGCGATTGAGCTTGGCCGCGGAAGGGCAGCTTGAGGTTGTGGGCGATCTCGGGCCAGAACTCGCGGAGCATATCGAAACCTATGTCGCTGCCGACGCCAATCCCGACCCGCTCCGCTACCGATCCGACGCCGCGCCTGTTGTCGACATGGTAGGTGTTGGCCAGCGAGACGGCGCTGATTGTTCCCAACCACTCCGAATAATTGAACGTAAGCGCGCCATTTGTGCGATGCGCAACCACCGAATGCTCCACGGCATGCCACAAGCGCGCTCCGGTGCTGCCCTGCGCCAGGCGGTAGTAGCGCGGATCCTCTGGAAACACTGTGGGGTAGACGAAGTCCTTGAAATACTCTGATGACGACTGATCGGCGAGGCTGGCTCCGAATCGCTGGCCATATCCGGCGGCGCCCTGTCCGTAAGAGCGGTCGCTATTTTCCGCCTGGCCAATTCCGGCATTGAAACCAGCGTCGAGAAACGTCATGGGATCGATCATATCCTCGACGAACAGAATGAATTTGTCTTTCACCTCGAGAGTGCACATCACTTCTCCGGCCTTGTAGTGCATCGGGTGTACCGATCTGAGCTCTAGTTTCCGGCCGAATGCGCCCACCACTTTCGCGAATTTCCCCTGGTAATCTTTCCAACTGACGATCGGAGCGGGTTGAAGGCAGCGTGCGGCGGTGTTTACCTGGGCTTGTTCTTGTTGCGGAGTCGGCGCGGGGATCTGCTGCTGAGCAGGGCTCTGTTGCTGAACAGAAGTCGTTTCCTGCGCCCGGATGATGATGCCGCCCCAGGCCAGTGCGGCCAGCCAGATGGCTCCCAGGCGTTCCGCGCTACGACGCATCATTCGTATCGCAGGCGTCGTAATTGTAGGGTGCATAGCAGCATCTGTTCTCCTCCTGTTCATTGCTCGGGAGTTGGGTCAACAAAAGGCGGAGAAAGCCCGCAGCACCGTGCACCCAGGCATGACCATGGCTGAGGTCTGGCATTCAGTGACTGGTTGGCTCGTTCTCGGCGCCTTCTCCGATGCGCCCAAAACTGATTCACAAAACCGTGTAAGCGACCTAGGTGGATCTTTTGCCTAACAGTCTGAACAATTCTCTTAACTCCCCGCTGGTTTTTTCCGAGTCAGCTATAAGGTGAAGTTTCTTCACATACCGGGGAGGGCCCTTTTCGGAGCGTTCGTTGAGCTTGTCAATATTCACGACAATCTGCTCCGGCCGATGCTTTCCTTTTCCTTTGGCAAGCAGTCGTTTAAGCTGTCGAATCTCACCCGTTTCGAGCAAAAAGTAGCGATGGCGTTGTTTTTCCGTCCCTTCCAACAAAATGAAGTCTATTTGAGGGCCGTATTTGCCGCGAAGCAATTTTTGATATGCCCAGTACCAATATCTGCTGGCACGGTTCATCTGGGTCGAACTGAAAGTCGTCGCAAACACGTAAGGTCCTAACGCGACAAACCGGCCGATCAGAAAAGTGAGCCCAAACTTTGTGCACAAAGCTTTGGCGTGCGTTACATTTCCCCGCCGCTCAATTTGCCTTGGCATGACGCGGTAGTCTAGCGAAAGACCCTGACTGTCTAAATTAGCGGCCGCGCCACATGAACGACGGGGCGCGCGATGGCGTTTGGAATGAATAGGGAAGCGACCTCAGCGTGGTCGGATTTTATTCCAAGCCGCGCCCTGCGCAAAACAAAATCATCTGCAGCCAATGCTCTGTTGCTGAATCCAGGCGCGTGGCGCGTCCTCACTGGCTCAAAAGCACCGATTGTCCGTCACCGTCGATTTTTTCCGCATGTCCAACCTACTCGCTCGGCCCATGTCACTTCATCAGTTCGGTGTTGCCCACCAGCCATCTCAATACCGGAAGGTGGTGCAGGCCCTTTGGTTCCGTTTCGGCCAAGAGGTAGGATCGCGCTTCGTCCAGTTCCTTGGTGACCGTGTCGGAAACGTGGTCGACTCTGCTGGTCACGTCGACGGAGAGGAAAAGCTGCCCAAGGTCAAGATCACCTTGGCGCGTGTAGCTCGCGTTTAAGTGAACAAGGAATGCCCGGCTGACTTTCAGTCCATTCTTTCGAAGAAGCACTACCTGGAACGCCAGATCATACAGGTGTTCCTCTCGGACCCTCGTCGACGATTTGATTTCATGAATCTCGTCATGGAATTGAAGAACATCGATGGCCGCTAGTAGGCCGTCTTTTTCG
>JBARRP010000090.1:0-3082 GCA_049644285.1 Candidatus Acidiferrales bacterium
CATTGTAGGTACAAGCTACGAACATGCGAGACGAAGACTGGATCAAAACACTTGTAGACGGCAGAAGAGTGAAATTCATCTACCAGGAACTGCCGGAAGACAGGGCGTTTGTTACCGCGCAGCTTGAGGGTAATGAGGTCGTCTATTCGGTCCTATTGACCAAAGCCGGAAACCCGCTTAGTCGTGAAGAAGTTGAAAGCCATTTCAGGGGCGAGCTTTCAAAGAAGTAGTACCACTCATTTTGGAACGCTACCCGCGGAAGTTACCCCGTTTTTTGCGCACGGTGGGAGCAACGTTGTTGCTGAAAAGAGAGACTTTCAAATCATGCAGCCGAACGAACGGACAACCATTGCGGGGAACCGAGTAGGCAACAAGGTCCTTTTATCCATTCCTAACAAGGAGTACGCCCTGCTTCGTCCTCACCTGGAATTTCTCCGCATGCCTCACCATCTTAGTCTCTACGAACCGGGCCAACCGCTCGAGTTTGTGCATTTTCCGAATACAGGTATGGTGTCTCTTGTAATTGCGACCGAAGATGGAAAGACTGTTGAAGTAGGAGAGGTTGGTAGGGAAGGTTTTTCAGGGATACAGGCGGCGGTTGGCATAAACAGGAACCAAGTGCGCGAAATCGTACAAATCCCAGGAGACGGATTCAGGGTGAGAATTGGCGCATTGAAAAGCGTCTTGCAATCAGCTCCAGAGCTTCAACGGATTCTGACCCGCTATGCAGTAGTTCAGGGGATGCAATTTGCACAAACAGCCGCGTGCAATCGGCTCCACAATATTGAACAGCGCCTCGCGCGCTGGCTACTCATCACTCAAGACAGAGTGGATTCCCCGACACTCGCTATCACCCACGATTTCCTTGCGACGATGCTAGGGACGGACCGACCCACCGTAAGCTTGGCAGCTGGTAGTTTGCAGAACAAGCAGATTATCGAGTACACGCGTGGTGCAGTGCAGATTCTGAGCCGCACGAAACTCGAACACTGCACCTGTGAGTGTTACGGAGTTATCCAACAGTATAATCGCGAGATTGGACTGAAATAGCCGACCGATAGTGTTCGATACCCTACAGACAGTAATCCTCCTTCGCAGTTAGCCCATCTTCCGCAGTTTGACGAATAAGCCCTGTATTTTCAATGGGGACATGCCCAGTCTTCACTACGCTCAGGTCATTTCCAGCGAGGCGGGGAGCTCGAGACCGAGACGTTGGAGCAGAATCGCCTGGTGCTCCGTCGGGCGACTGATGCAGCGCTTGCGAATCGTCACGCCGCTTCGTGTGGGCAGGAGAACGTCGACCAGCGTCACTTCCGCCAGTTCCTGGAACACCTTTCGAGGTTCGTTGCCCAACCCGGCGCGATGACAGAGTTGCGCCAAGGTCTTCCACAACACGTAGGCCAGGAAGCACACCAGGATGTGCGCCTCAACCCGCTTCGGTTTCTTGTGCCAGATCGGCCGAAGTTGTAGATCCGACTTCTGAATGCGAAATGCTGCCTCGGCCTCGGTCAGCTGAATGTAGACTCGCCAGAGTTCCTCCGGACTCCAGTCCATCACATTGCTGCGCAGCAGGTAGCAGCCCTCGCTCAGCCGTGCCCATTGTCGCCAGCGGTCGATTTTCTTCCAGCTGAACTTCGCGAGTCCGTTTGCATCTGGCTCGATCTTGACCTCGAAAGCTCCGGCCGCCCGTGAGTTCCGACCCAACAATCGCCCGATCCGCTGTGCTACCACCACCGGTGCTTTTTTCCATTTCCAGCAGCTGGCAGCGATCTTGTTCAGACCCTCCTCGATCCGCTTCTCGAACCGATCGTGCATGGCCTGTTCTTTCTCTTTCCTCTGGGCACTCCGGCACAGAAGAAATATCTCTTCGCCGCCAGGGGCCGGGCAGAACCGTACCGCGAGACCGGTGTGCACCTGATGCCAGTCCTTGGCCAGCAACTCGCGCTCGAACCGTCTCAGCATTCCCTTGGGCGTCCCCACGATGTAACGCCGCCCGGCTTCCTTCAGATACCGTACGTTCTCCTCGCTGATCATGCCGCGATCCATCACCCAGATGCGGTTCGCTTTCCCATATAGCCGTTCGATGCGCTCCACGATCTCTTCCAGCGTCGTCACGTCGTTGCGGTTCCCGGCGAACAGTTCGTAGCCGAGCGGTATTCCTTCGCGACTCACCACCAGGGCAATGTTCACCTGCTTACAGTCAGGACGGCGATCGCGCGAATAACCCCGCTGGGCCAACGGGATCTGCTTCGCTTCGCCTTCGAAGTACGTGCTCGTGACGTCATACAACAGCAGGTCGTAATCGAGTTCGAACAGTTCCCCCAGCCGATTCTTTAGATGTTTTTCGAGCGCTTCCTTGTGCGGCAACAGTTGATCCAGAGCCCGATAGAGTCGGTCTTCGTTCACTTTGTCGGCAGGTACGCCTAGTAGATCGCTTAGAGCACTCGATTCATAGAAGTGCTCGGCGATATGCAGCTCGCTGCAGGGATCACACAGCCGTGCCAGGATCAGAATCTGCGCCATCACCGGCCAGGGAATCTCTTCTTGTCCTGTCGGCAATGTGCGTTCAAGAAACTCGATCAATCCGATTTGCCGGCACAACTCCAGACCCAACCAGGGGCCCCCGAACGCCCGCTTTCGTTCCACCTCGATCCGCTTCAGATCGACTTCCACCCACTGCGGCTCGACATCTCCGAACAGACCGCGCTGAGCAACGGCTGCCGGTCCCGCTGCTTGTTGGTGAATGCCGAGTCGTCCCGCAGCATCCATCTCACCGAGATAGGCAACCACGCGCTGTCGTGGTCCGCGCGATGTACGATAACTCTCGACCAGAGCCCAATAACCGTGGCGCTTGCGATCCTTGTTGCGATAGCAGCGACGTAGGTACATGCCTCGATCCTACGAATCGCCACACTGGTTGCAACAGGATTGGTCTTCACTACAGGCAGGTTGAAACGCATCACTTCCCACACAACAAACAGGTCACGCCGCAAACAGGAGTGTTAGGGAATCTCGAGGGCTCGAGCAATGGTGCGAATGTGCTCAAAAAATCTTTACGAGCGACAAACCTGCGGAAGTTGAG
>JBARRP010000091.1:0-3615 GCA_049644285.1 Candidatus Acidiferrales bacterium
TTCGACAAGCCGCCAGGTGCTCACGTTCTCAAGACAATCCCTAGTGCGGATCGTCAGCCACTTCAAATATGCGTCGGTCGCTCGTGAGGAGCCGTTCATATTCAACGCGAGGTCCGCTGCAACTGCCTGATCTCCTCTCCCATGACCACGGCGATAGCCGCGAGGATTATGGATACGCTGAGCAACGGGGCCGGCCAATGCAATCATTATGTGCCGTTCTCTCTCCATTCGCCCGCGATCTGAGCTGTCAACCTCCGCGTATCTCCCCTGGACCACCTGCGCGTGGTAGCAGCGTCCCTTCGCGTCCTTGGACGGGACGATCGTCACCTTCTTTACGGCAAACGCCCAGCTTCCAAGCCATGACAGCATGTGCTGCTTCATGGTAGGCGGTCGCCATTGCCGTTTGACTGATTTCGATGTCCATCCTCGCCCCCGCATCACCCGCACGGCAGAGTGACATCTTCCGTCGGCGACATTGTGGCGGTACCGGGTTAGAACACACGGTGCCCGCCATCGTCCTGCAAGACCTCAATGACCTGCACTTCCATCCGCAAGACAAAGTGGTATAGGCCCGCCAGTTCTGTCTTAGGATAATCGCGACGGTGGGGCTTCCAGGGTGGTAGTTTCCCTGCAAGATGGTCCTGTAACAGACAGCGACCCTGCTTGGTTTACCGAGTAACGAAGAAACACCACATCCGGGAGGAGTTGGCTCTCGCTTTTCGTGGGAGTGCCGCGGCCGCCGAAACCTTAGATAGTGGAGAACCAATAGTTCGCGTGACGTTAACTTAGAACTCCTGAAGCACCTGGGTGCTCAGAAGGCCCGCTCGCGCTCCACAGGTCAGGTATAACGCTCTTCGTTGTTTCATGCTTCGCTCCGCATCGATGTCGTGCGCGTAGGATCAAGACATTCGTATCGACGAAGGTCTTACCGTTCATGCAATTCGTCTCGGCTGTGACGAATCATGCCGCCCATGTGAAATCCCTGGTCGAGAAGCGCCAGCGCCTGGCATTCCGCGCTCTCATACGCCTCGTCCTCAGCGACGAGGATTTCAATCTGGTTGGCCAGGAGACCGCTAATCGACGTACCGCGCTTAGCGGCGATGATCTTGGCCTTCCGAAGCGTCTGCTGATCGAGACTTGTTGTGACGTTCTGCTTCATGCCATTCCCCAAAGCTATCTTATGACCTTTCCACCTATTATACGCGTCATGCGTATGGTGCCTGATGTCAACACCATAGCTGGGTCAAGCTCTCCGAATTGAAGTAACAAGCGGGAAAGAGCCCACTAGCGAAAAGGGAAGACATAGAAGTCCCAAGGAAAAGCTCAAGCCTAAGTTGACGATCACCTCATTGGGCAATCTGCTGTTCCGGTGCTAGATTCGGTGTCGGTATGGATGTTGCGATCCAAGCCAGAACCAGCATTCCACCGAATGCGTGTCAGCGGCAGGTTCTAAAGACGAATCCAAAAGGCATTAAGACCGAATGCGCCTTCACCGATGGCACTTCCATCCTCGTTTCGAATTTCTTGGCGTCCTGCATTCGCGCGGGAGACGAACTAAGCTTTCTTCTCGAGCTTGAAGCTGCCAGCGCGGCCACAGAGATTTACATTCGCACGAATCCACACGAAAGAAGACGGGATGTTTTTCAGGCCGAAATTGGCTATGCGGCGCAACCCCGAAGGGACAAGTGGGACAACCTCTTCGTTTCCGCTGAAGTTCGCGGCTGCCGCCTGGGCATCTCAGCCATCAACCTTCGGTGCGCGGCGCTGAGGGACTATTTCTACGTCGGCAATCGCCACCGGGCTTGGGATCGGCAGCCCTCATTCTACAAACTGCTGCGAGTCGACCCCAACGTATTGCCGTCAGAACTCCGCCTCGCTTTCAAACTGCGCAACCTTGAACTCCAAACAGCCCGCGCACCAACCGGCGACATTCGCGCGGTGGAGCGGGCTTTCAATATTCTTGCGCAACCAGAATTGCGCGCTTGTTATGACAAGCTGTTAGCTGACCCCTCATCGCCGACTGTCTTTCCCTACGGTGGCTTCGGTTCTCTCCTCGTCACCGGAAATTCTTCACTCGACGGGGGGACCTTCTATGCGAACCGCATCCTCGCGTTTCTGCCCCAGCAAAACACGAAGATCTTCCGAGCGCCGGTGCGAAAGTTCGTCTTTTACGAAGACCACGCGATCTACCGAGACTGCCGCCACAAGGTAGAGATTCTCTTCGACCAAGCGACGGTGCCGTTGTTGTGGGACCCGAGTTGGAACCAGTGGAAGCACCTGCTGGGTGCCCGGATCAGTGTGAAAGCGACCTTCGTTCACCGCGGCAAGTATCGCCGACGCGCCGGCGCATGGCATCTAGTGATATGGGAAACCGCATTACCGAGTCGCATTGAAGTCACGCTGCCCGCAAACATTGCCGAACAAATCGCGGAAGCCCGGAAGACCCACCACCGCTTCGGTGAGTTTGCTGAGGCACTTGATCTGATTCGCGCTCGCATCGAATCTGCACCAGTCGAGAGAGCCGATCTGCAAAAGCTCTGCGCAGGGTTAGGCATTTCTGGCGATTTCGACGTCGCGCTAATTACCTGGAAACCGGCCTACGACGCCTTTTACTACAAGCAGCTCTGCAAGCGTGCCCGTCGCCTTTACCTGTTCCGATCCGAGTACATCTTCGATGTTGAGAGGGCGGTGATTGTGGAGACGCCTCAGCTCGGCCACGCGACTTACCTCTTCTCGAAGCCCACCAGCATGACCGAGTTTCTGGCCATCTACGGGATTGTGACGAAGGACGACATTCGCCACAACCGCGCCAACATCGCCGAAAAGCTCGGCTTTTTGGGTCGGCTCATTCACGGTCTTGGCCCGCGAGGCTGGTTGAAAGAACTGAAACTGCGCTTCGGCGAGGCCGTTGATTATGCCGAGGCTTCCGATTGAAGGATGCGAAGCGCGTTCGGGGGAACGACGAGCAAATCCACTGCTCTGAATGCGTTCCGGCTGGAAAGCGCCGAAGGTTAGCCACGAAACTCCGAATTGGCGAAAGAAGTATTCTGAAAAAAGGACTGAGCGGTTTCTCCATAACGTATTGCGGCAGCGATACAACTCTCAGTCTCCCAAGAGATTACAGAGGTTCAGAGCCGGGGATCCGGGTTACCTCTCAAAAACTAGAGGCAATCCGGCGCTTATCCCCCAATTTGGCAGCAAAAGCAGAGTGGTCAAGATTTGACCTCTGATTGAGAATGCACAGCGGCGATCCATCAGAAAACCTGGCTGGAGGAAGGGCTGCAACGCGTTCTGGGAGCCAGCCCGAACGCATGACAATGTTTGACTGAAGAAGCGAGATACATTGAGATCCCCATGGGTCAACACCAACAAACGGCAAGCTCTTCGGGACAAACGAACCCTGTAGAGCTCCCCGAAATTCTCACTGCTAAGGAACTCGAGGCTTTTCTCAGGCTCGATGTGAAAACGATTTACGGCTATGTCCAGCGAGGGCTTATTCCGTATATTCGAATTCAATCGAACCTTCGATTCCGAAAGCAGGAGGTCTTGGATTGGATTGCGAGTCAAAGCTATTCACTGCAAGCTCCGGCGAATGGCCACCGCAAAAATCATCGG
>JBARRP010000092.1:0-20938 GCA_049644285.1 Candidatus Acidiferrales bacterium
GAGCGCATTGTTGCAGAACCGCATTTTTAATGAGGTTCCACAACAAAGGGCAGAACAGCCTCCAAAGGCCCTGTTAACAAGGCTTCTGAAAGATCGCGTTTGGCTCATGACGCCGGATTCAGGTTAAGCCAGACTTTCCCAGCTTGAATCCCCCGGATCCACTTACGGAGCGTGAGACCGAAGTCTTGCGACTCATGGTTGCCGGCTACAGCAATCGCGAGATCTCGGGTGCCGTTGGGGTGTCCGAGGGGACGGTGAAGAACCACGTCTCAAGCATCCTCTCCAAGCTGGGAGTACGCGACCGTACCCGGGCAGTCCTCAAGGCACTGGAACTAGGATTCATCTGAATTCTTCGGACGGGCAGAGAGGGGCCTTTACCGCAGCACCTCGCGGTACTGCGCTTCGTTCTTTAAGCGGGCCAGAACATGTGCCTCGTGAATCGAAAGCACGAAGGTTCCCGCGTGCTTAGCAGCCCAACTCTCGCCCGCTTGACGCGAAGTAAAGAAATGCACGAAATGACAAAATGAAGTAACCACGTTCTTCTGGACCTCTGAGGCGTCCGGCAGCAGAAAGGACATCTGCGCGCCCACAGGGTCGACTCGCTCTACTCGTTCAGGTGCCACCGTCAGTCGTACAGTCCCACTCGCGATGGGTCCGACAGATTCGATTTCTACCGTATGGCCTATTAACTCCGGCAGGAACAGGGTGTCCCAAGCGCACCAAGCGGAGAGCGTTCGGCCATTCATTTTTAGTTTGTGGGGGCTACTGTAGGCTGCGGGGATCGACAGACCCCAATAGCCGACAATCCGCCGCTGTGCATCAGAGAAGACACCAGGCCGGCCGTCGAGGATACGGTTCACTGTCTCAACGGAAGTCACCAGCCGTTCCGCCAGCGTCATACGCGGAACCGGTTGGCCCTCAGCTAAAAGGCGATACAGCTCCAAGGACAAGCGTTGCTCGACCAAGTTAAGAGTGGGGAAGCATCTAACAATGCTGGATGCCAATTCGTCGAGATTCAATTTTGAAGTTATGGTCATAGCACCTCGTCACCTCACAGGACCTACCCTGCGACCTTCGTTGCGGCACCTTGCAGATTCCGCATACAGTCTCGAGCGATCTGCGTGAGGCTGCCCAAGCAGCACTTGCCCGAGGGATTTTTCACTTCGCAAGCACAATTGCCCGCTCTTACCTCTGCTGTGATCCGCTCCGCGACAGTCGAGTCTCCCGTCTCGACGATCTCGTCGCGAATGTCCTTTCGAGTAAAGCCAAAGCAGTAGCAAACCGGAATCGGGTCCGCTGTCTCTTTAGCGCCGACCCGCACAACAAGGTCTTCACGGCGGAAGAGCGGTGCTTGTGCGTCTAAAGGAAAATATACGGCATCACAGCCCGGCGCTTCGCAGAAATAGTATTGCGTGTCGGGCATCCCCAGCGGCAGTTGACGCACAAGACTCTTGACTGTGAGCATGTCCACCTGTTTGGAGGGCGCGCCGTTCACTGGACAAGCCATCACTAGTGGCGCTGTACCAGTTTTCGCATTTACAGAACAACAGTCAGACATACATGTCTCCTGACTCTCTGATTCCGCAGAGCTTTCGGCTATTTTCCACGAGACTTCGATTGTGCGACTCGAAAGCCCGAATTGGCTTGGTTGAATGCAGCCGCGATTTTCTCGGGCGTCGTTTTCTTTCTGTCGAACTCGACTTGCGCTTCGCCGGTGTTGTAATCCACTTTCGCTGTTGTCACGCCCTCCACCTTGAGCAGGCCCTTCTCCACCATGGCGGCACACCCTCCACAGGTCATGCCGCTGACCTTCAGCGCGCATTGAGTGACCTGCAGCTTCGCCGTTCCAGATTGTGCTGTCTTTGACGGCTCCTCGCTTAATCCTGTTAGGGGAGCGAGCATTGCCAGCAGGGCGCTAAATAGGATTGTCTTTGTCTTCATACTCTGCATGATATTCTCCTTAGAAGTTCCTACAACATGTACGGCACATCTGATCCGCGCGTCGGGTAGGCGTACAACATGTGTTTGAGATCAGTGGCTCGCATCCCTGACCGCATTGCCAAACCGAAGAGATTGATTACCTCTTCGGCCTCGCTGCCAAGCAGGTGAGCCCCCAGAAGACGATCCGTGCCTTCCTCCACGAGAACCTTGAAACCCGAATACTTTTCCGCAATTCGGCGAGATGAATACCAATTGGAAGTCATCTCTTTCCTGACTTGGAATTTTAGACCCTGCTCGCGCGCCCTAGTTTCACTGAGCCCCACAGAAGCCAGCGGCGGAATCGTAAAGACCACTGTCGGAATGCCCAGATAATTCGGCTTTTGGCGATCCCCCTTCAATACATTCGCCGCTACGATGATGCCTTCGTAGCTCGCGACGGGAGTGAGAGGCGGGCCTCCGCTTGCAGCAGCGTCGCCTGCTGCATAAACAGCGGGATTCGATACGCTCTGCAAGAATTCATTGACTTTTACACCTTGGCCGTCCCATGCAACTCCTGCTGCATCCAAGTTCATGTCGTCGATTTCAGGTACTCGACCAGCAGCATGCACCACCATGTCTGCCTCGAATGTGCGCTTCTGATCTGAAGCAGAGGCCCGAACAATGAGTTGGCCGGGGCTTTTTTCAACACCTACGACTTCCGTGCTGAGTTGAACCTCAACCCCAAGCTCGCGAGTATGCTTCACAACTTGATCGACCAAGTCCGGTTCAAAGCGCGGGAGGGGGCGCGGTCCGCGATGTGCGATGGTGACTTGCGCTCCGGCACGCACGGCCACATGAGCAAACTCAAACGCGATATAGCCGCCACCGACAAGTAAAATCCTCTTTGGAAGTTCATCCAACTCCAAGAACTGTTCGCTCGTCGTGAGGTGTTCCGTTCCGGGAATCTTCAAGTTTGCTGGTTTTTGTCCTGCTGCGATAACGACATAGCGCCCTTCCAACACTTCGCCATTTACTTGAACTGACGATGGGCCGACGAATCGAGCGCGGCCATGGAAAGTCGCGATCCCGGCTTTCGCAAACCCCTCTTCCCGGTTTTTGGGAACCGGCTCAGTGAACGACCGCTTGAAACGTATCAATTCCCGCCAATCAATGCGAATCTCCTCGGCCCTAATCCCTTTCCCTTTCATTCGGCGGACCCAGTCAACAGCTTCCGCAGCGCCGACAAGAACCTTTTTCGGGTCGCATCCCCGGAGCGCGCACGTCCCGCCGAACGGCCTTGAATCGATGACTGCCACCTGCCATCCAGCAGACCGGCATCGCGATGCTACGGCAGATGCGGCAGACCCAGTTCCAATGACAACAATGTCAAATTTCCTCGTCATGCAAAACGCCTTATTCTTGCGCAGTATTCGAAACCGCTGCCTTGTACCCCGTATCGTTTACTACCGCGATCAGCTTGCTGGCATCGGTTTTCGAGGAGTCAAATTGCACTGTTGCCGAACCACCCGGGTACCGCACTTCGGCTTTCACAACTCCTGGCGTTTCGAGCAACTTTCGTTGAATCACGCCAGAGCAAACCGGACAGTCCATACCCGTGATCTTTAACTCGGCGGTTTGGAGAATCGCTGAAGAGATTGGTGCTGCGGCAGTAGGTTTGCCAACTAATTTGACGCCGTAGGACGGGAAAAACGCCAGGGCAGCAACCGCAAGGGCCGCTACCCAGAGCAGGGGCTTCGCCATACGGCGAGCCCTGCTCTCCCGTGGGCATTTCTCTCCCGGACATGCCTCAGAAGCGTTCCGTTCCCGATAAACTAGATAAAATCCCCCCGCCAATAGAACTCCACTTACCGCAAGAAAGTACGGTCGCAGAGGAGCGAACGTCGCCACCAGCACCGCCCCCAAACCAGCTCCACCAAGAAGCAGCGGACCTAAGCAACAGAGCGATGCAAATAAAGCGGCGAGCGTTGAACCAATCGCCAGAGATCGTTCCTTCATCGGGTTTCTCCCTGATCGCCCTAAGTGGCCTTTCTTCGGGCAGTGGCCCCAACATACTTCGTGAATTGTTCTGGCTCGTCCGGAGCGGCAATTTCAAATTCGAGCTCTAATTCGCCCGGTCGCGTGTTTGTGTATGTTAGACGGAACGTTGGCCGCGATGGCAAGCGATCGCTCAGAAAGGTCACCGTGTTTCCGTCCGCGGAAATGGTCACCGCATACTGGATGACATGTCCCTCATTGTCGAAATAAGTCGCCCTGGTAAGGCTCGTTTCAGAGTCAACGTAAATCACCATGAACGAGTCGTGCAGGACCGCCGCACGGAATTTGTTCGCGGGGTAATCAGTGTGATCCCTCCGGATCAGAACTCTGCCTTGTAGATCGGTGATGAATGAGAAGGTTCCGATGCCTTGGCCCGGTTCGCCCCAACCTTCACTAACCCATTCCCCGACGAGAAATTTCCATGCATTCCAATCAGGAATGGCCCTTGGCTGCTGAGAAGAAGCGACGCCCGATAAGGGCTTTTTCATAGCTCCTCCTTTGCGACATTCCCGCGATGCGGTTCGAGCAGCGTGCGGGTTGCCGATCCGGCCTGAGCAAGTCCGGTCGGAGCAGCCTTCGCCAGCTTCAACTCTCACTTGGTACTCTCCGGTTTGCTATTGTGTGTTTCTCTCAAAATTGGGCAATGAGCGGATCGTTTTCGCAGTTCTTTGTTACAACTACGTAGAGCCAAACGCAGTTCGTGCTCTAGCTTGTGAAGGTCGGCAAGTTTCCGCTCTACATCGACCAGCTTTTCTTGAAGTCGGCGCCGCACCGGCGCACAAGGCTGCAAGCGATTCCCTCGCAACTTCAAGAGACCTCGGATCTCGCTGAGTTTGAACCCCAAACCCTGTACGCGCCGGATAAAAGTCAGCGTTTCGACATCATTTTCCCCATACTGGCGGAAGCCTCCCTGCGTCCTTAGAGGCCGCGGGAGCAAGGCCTTGCGCTCGTAGAAGCGAATCGCGTCGACGCTGAGCCCAATCTTTTTTGCGACGATGCCAATTTGCATCAGCTTGCCTCCTTTCTAGAAGCTACACCCTGGAGCACTGTCCAGAGTCAAGCCCTTCTTTCGACCGCGGGGTGCGCGCCCGCAACGATCGGTTAACCTGGCGTGCGAGATCCCATGTATCCAGGTGTTGAGCTTCGACTCTATCGATATGTCGTTGTGCTTGCGGAGGAGTTGAACTTCACGCGCGCCCGCTCTACATCTACATGTCGCTCTGCCTTTCCTAAGCAAACAAATCCGCGAACTCGAAGAATACCTCGGCGTGCAATCCTTCGAGCGCACCAAGCGAGAAGTGCGATTGACTCTGCCGGTGAAGCGTTCGCGGTAGAGGCTCCGCTCACCCTGTTCCATGCCGAGCGCGCCGTGCAGGGAGCAGGCGCGAGCGAAAGTGCAGCACCGTGGGCCGGGTAGCCAGGGTCCGTTCAAAAATCCTTCTTGAACCGCTAACCTGATGTCATTGAAACGCAAGGCATAGCAACCAGACTTTTGCGTGTTCGGGAAACAGATGATTCTGGACGCCATTCCTTCTGAACTCTTTCGAGCTCTGCGACGAATGCGCGAGCAGCCCTAACGTAGCAGGTTCAAGGCGTGGCTGTTGGCTCCGGGGCTTCCGGTATTGCGACCGTACTCGAAAGGTCGATCCCGGGAGGGAGAGTCGTGGGGCTGAAATACGAAGAAACTCGCGCCGCATGCAGCCCCGGCGGACAGTCTAAACCGAGAGCTAGGTGTAATATCGTTTCTCCCGAAACCTCAGTAATTCGGAACAGCTCTTTCTCCATTTTCAGCTGAGGCAAGACATATTCATCTAATCCATACTCTCCCTGAGCGCGAGCTGCGGAAATGCCGATAAACAGGGCTGATGAGCGCGCGCGACACGAAATAGCCCATATCCATGCGGGTGTGAGCGCGTGTGGTGAAAAAGAGAGCGGCGCGAGCCTCAGTTTTGTAACAGTCTCCGCGAGGCGGCTTCGGGGAGAGGTAAAGTCAATGTCAGCCGAGCAGCTTTCTGCGCACCGAACCCACCAGGCCTAAGAGTCCGCTCCCCACCAGAAGCACGCTGCTCGGTTCGGGAACGGCACTTGTCGACTCGACATCCGAAGCGAACTTGATCGTATCCTTTGTACCGTTGCTCCAGGTAATTGTGATTCCTGTCTGTTCTGTTCCGTCCTCACGCATCTGGCATCCACCTAGCTGGTCACAGGTGCGCTTAGGTGTTTCGGAGGTAAAATCGGCAAAGAATTTGACAACTGCATTGCCGGTAATGGGGTCCTTGGATATAGTCAGAAAGTCGCTGGGATCTATGCCATCAGGCTCGGCAATAGCTAGGGCCTTTCCGAGACCGGGACCCGACACGGTAAACGTAGCCCCCTGCGTGGGCGGCGTGACGGTGACAAAGCATCCCTCTACCGATGGCCTGATTGGGCAATCAGACGAATTGACCCTCGAGCTAGTGGTTGTAACAGAGATTTGGTCAGTCAGATCATTGATTGTCAACGTGTCTGCCTTGGCTGGTACCATCGCAGCGAATGCGCTCAGGACCAAGGAAGTTATCGTCCATCGAAAAGTCAGTCGCTTCATGGAATCCCCCCTTCGCCGCCGATAAACAGACCCGGGATAGGCTGAGCAATCGGCTCGCCCATACAACTTATCGCTTTCTATACCGAGCTGGCTACCCAAGCACAGATGTTTCAGTGAGACAGAAGGGGACTACTACTAAAACGTCCTAGAACCCGTTTGATAGCTTGATGATAACCATCCACGAAATGGATTGCGTATATGTTCCAATCTGTTTCCTCCCTGGAACTGATTCGAGGGTTCGGCAGGTGCATGCTGGCGCCGCGACCAACTCTCACGCCGTTATCCCCCGGATCTGGCGATTGTCTCGACGAATACCGGATTTGCCACCTACCCGGCGAGTTGATGTGGACAGACCGCATTCCCTCTGAAACCGGGCGTCAAGCGGCAGAAGGGGGTGTGCCGGTTACCGCACGTAGAGCAGAGTCGCCCGTTGGTAGCCGCCTGTGGCTGTTGGTAGGCTTGTGGGACGAAACGGAGCGACGCATGGGCAGCGAAGTGAAGACCATCAACCCTGAAGCAGCGGAACAGAAAGCGCTGGAAGACGCGCAGCGGCTAGAGGCCGCGATCCGGGAGCGCGGGCGAATAGACCGAAAGAAGCTCTACCGCATGAGGCCCGAAGGAATGGACGTGCTCAGGTTCGAGGCGGCCGTCAGGAAGTTGAAGGAGGAAGGCAAGATCACGGGGACGAACATTCTGATTTGGGCGGGGGAGTAGCGATCTCGCCCAACATCGGATGGCGCTCACGCCATTCGGCACGCGCCTCTCGCAGCTGGATCACGAATGCCTCCCGCGGTGGCTCACCGAAGTTGGCTCGCGGCGAGCACATGTAGGCAGCCGCCTTTCCGAACCGCAAGAGTTGTTCGTCAGTCATCTTTCGCAACCGTGTGCGCACTTCGGCTGCGTCAGTCGGCTCATTGCTGGCGAAGCGATACACGGGCCCTCGTCCCTGGCAGGAGTGTAGCAGCTCCATGCGGTCAATACACGAACCCGAGTCTTGTCGCGTGTTTGTCGCAAAGGTTCAAGCAATTGGTGCGTCCGGCGTTCCACGAGTCCAAATTTCGTTCCAGTCTGGCCGCCCATAGTCCCAGTCGGGTCCTACCCTGCCGAGCCTCTCCACCCGTGTTTCTTTTGTGGACGGCGAACGCCAAACGACACATTCTGCTGTGCAAGCTGCCATCTGGCTTACCCGGGAGGGTTAATGTACGTAAACGTACGCCTTCTGAAATTAGGCGTCAAGCGGCAGAAGGGGCGGTGACTGAAGCCACCGGTTCTCGGCCCGGGCGGGAGGAATAAACTTTTGGATCATCAGGCTCAAGTTCCTGTTTCAATTTGCCTCAGGAACGAAAGGAGCTGTGCGCGACATTCTGCAGGCGCCGTCAGCAAAGCTTCTTCATGGCACGAGCCTTCGACACGGAGGAAAAGCTTCGGTTCGTGTGCCAGCCGGTACACCTCTTCGCCAAGCGCAAAGGGCAGTACTGGATCATGGCTACAATGAACAATCAAAATGGACCAGCGAACTCGAGTGAGCTTCGTGGCCGTGTCGAACTTCGAACGCACGACGGAACCGATCCCCGGCAGGAATGGGTAGACGCGCCGTGCCACCGCCTTGCTTGAAGCGAACGGCGCCACCAACACGACGCCAGCCACATCGCGCTTTGCTGCCAGATCGACCGCTACAGCAGTCCCTAAGGATGCGCCAAAAGCGACGATCCGGTTCGGAGAGATGCCACGATTGTGCACCGCATAATCCCAAGCGGCTTCGGCGTCGTGGTAGAGTCCGTCCTCACTCGGCTTCCCTTCACTCCGACCGTAACCTCGGTATTCCACCGCGAGCACGTTTGCTGGCAAATCGCGAAGGAAATGATAGAGGGCCGTCCGGTTGGTGATGTTGGCCGCGTTGCCGTGAAACACGAGGAAGGTAAACCGCGCTCCTTGCGCCGGGACCCACCATGAATGCAGCTTCACATCGTCGGCTGTCCGCAACCAAATGTCTTCGACGGACAGGCCTTCCGGCCGCCAGTCGCCACTCATTCGATCGGGATAGTTTGGAAAATAAATGAGCCTGTCACCGAAGAGCCAGGCCAAAATGAGGATCGCGGAATAGGCAATCGCCAGAGTTATCACAAGCCTAAGCAGGGGTGACATGCCGAACCTAGCTACGCGAACCCATCAAAGCATTGGTTGTCCACCTGTGGTCTTTCTGGCGGTCGGGCTCTTGTTTGTGCTCAGGCCGAGCACGCGGTAGCCGAGTCAAGTTCCCCAGGCTCCGCTAAGAATGACTGCGGCGCCGGCAATGCCCAGAAGGCGGCCGAGGTAAGGATGGCCATTCATCAGGATACCCACGATTCCCATGCCTATGCCTAGCACCACTCGTAGGCCGCGATCGGTTCGTCCGAGATTGCAGGCCAGTGCCATCCTTTCGCTCCCTGACTTGGACGAAGGGCCGGCTTGCAGAGTCAGGAGTACGCGATGCAATGCTGCAAACTCTTACACGCGGACGAGCCGGATTGCAAGCGCAGTCCCCGGGCACGAGGTTGTCGGACACTAGAGCGGCAAATCGTGTCTCTTTCATAGCCTTCTCTTTTCCATCTGATGATTTCTCTTCGATGCAGTATTCAATCGCTGGTGACTATCTGCCATCCCACTGCGCGACTTGCGAGCGGCCAGTATCGAAGCCGCAATCAGCAGGACTCGCTTGCGTTCTTCGTCCACGGCGGGAGTTTAGCATCTTCGCCTTTGTTTCGCCACCCCTGCGGCAGCTATGAGGGTACGTTAATACCATTGGACCGCGATGCACGACCAAGTGAGCTGACAAAAGCGGAGTATGAAGCCGCTGATTTCATAGCAAGAGGTGTTCACAAGATTCTATCTGCCTGTTGCGGGTTGGCACTAAAGGCTGAAAATGGAATCATTCTATAGCGGCGCGCAGGAAACAAACACCAAGCCGGTTCAGATAGTGAACGAGCCGACTGATGACCCGCAGCACCTATACAATTTGAATCGGCCTGAGCGAGACTTCGGGAAGCAGGCCCAAGCATGGAGGCGGGAGTCACAGTGGGGCGGCATCACCTGTGTCCTTGGTTTGATTTCTACTGCTTGTCCCAGACGATCACTCTGTCCATCGGCAGACCGTTAGTGTCAGTTCCTCTTGAGGTCATAATGGTGGTCTTTCCGTCTTTGGAGACCACGGTTCTCGTCGTCAGAACCACTTTAGCGGCTTTCTTCGAAGTCTCTTCAAACGTGTTGGAATCGATGCGCTTGACGGCGATGGTATCTGCCCCATTAGGTGTTCCCGACCCAGTCATGGGGTAATCCTTGCCGTCGTAGTTAACGGTGTACCCGTAGGCGATAGGGCTTCCGTCGCCAGCGACGCCTTGATAGGTGACTTTCGCGCCGGCGCCTTGCGCTTCAACCGTCCACGTTAGACTCTTTGGTGGTGGCCCAGGGTTGTATTTCGACTTTGCGAGGTTAAGCTTCCATGTTCCGACGGTGGGATTGCTTTGGGCCAGCAGCAGGCCCGAGGCAGCTAAAGACAGAACGACAACAGTGACAATCGTGAAAAGTCGCTTCATGGCTGTCTCTCCTTTCTAGGTTTTCTGATACTTTCCGTGGATTTGCCCGTGACCTGTGGAAGGTTATGGGCGCGAGATTACTCCAGCGCTGTCAGAAGTCAAGTCGAAAGGGAGGCGCGGCGTCTGGGACAAATTTCAATCTCGCATCAAACCCATTTTCTGGACTAGAATTCCTTCCAATGAACAATCTCCCGAAATTCGAGCCAATGAAGCTGTCCCTAATCCCTGAGCCGTTCGATCATCCCGACTGGCTTTTCGAGTTGAAGCATGACGGCTTCTGGGCGCTCGCTCGGTGTTGTCCGCCTGAATCCCGGTTATTAGCCCCACATCCACTATGGGAAAGCATAGGATGCCAACCCGTGTAGGAAAGCAGGGCGCGAAATTGCCCAGCAGATTTGATTCACTGAAGCCGCTAGATGCATTTTGACGATCCGCCAACCCTTGAATCCCCCACCGGAGAATGCGAAACCGCCTACCGCTTGGGTGGTGTGTCCGTTTCTGTCGATTCCTGCCCAGTGGAACGCCCAGCTCCCCTGAAAAATATTCGCAGAAAAGTCAGATTGGGTCTGGAGATCGAATGTTCCGGAGCCGTTCGTGGTGTTGTCGAACCAGATCAATTGACCATGGCCGCCGGATTCGATAACGAAGGCGAACTGCTGAGTGCTGGGAATCCCCCATACGACCGTTGTAAGCCGTCACGGGCCGGGGATTGTGACAAGAAGGACGTACAGAAGTCCCAGAAGAAGGTCGGACCTCACGGCAATCTAACGTCCTCCGGTTCCGTTGGGGGAGATAGAGCTGCCGCCTGTACCTTTTTCCCCTTGGTTCTCTCTGCTCGCGGCGCTGCAGTCTGCGATATCCGCTCCACCGGTTCCGGTTCGACTTCCTGTTTGGGTGTACTAACCTTGTTTCGACTTCGCCGGGAATGGATCTCAATCCAAGCGAAAAAGCCGAAATAAATTACTGCTAGTGCCAGCACAAAAATCGTGGCTCCATCCCAGATCATGATTTTCATCCTCCTAAGCAATACGTCGAGAGCCGATCACACGGCGTGGCCGTGCCGCCAGGCGCCTAGATTTCTCGGGCTGGAGAAGACCAGAAGGCTCGGAGCCTCCTGGTCAGCCTTGGTTGAGAACGCCCGGTGGGCGGAGCTCAGACCCGTTGCAAGCGATCCGTCGAGGACGAAGAGGCAGGCTTTCTACTTTCTCTGTACGCCAAGCAGATGCAGGAGATCCTGTCCGAGAGGAGCGGAGAAACCAGTGGAAGAGAATTCCTTGGGGCTCATGCCTGAGACGAGTCTGCGGAATGCTAATTCCGTTCTTTCGCCGAGAGTCGCGGGCACCAGAGATGCTTGTGGAGACGCGCTGCGTATACACACGGCACACACGGCTATTTCGTTGTTGTTGGAGACATCCTCGTCGGAGCCGGCGAGCATCAGCATGCTAATTCCCGGGCCCGCCAGGCGCAACAAAACAGCCAGGCTGAACAGAATCCACAGTTTGCGGCGACTCATTCCCATTTCATTAAGCTAATCGTTTCTGTCTTCTCTAACGCTCTCCTGGAATGAATACGAGATCCCTTCCTGGCGGAAGGTTTCATCGAGATAATCTGATATTGCTGCGGGATGCTCCTCTTTTGTGGCAGAAACGGGATCTCCCGCTGGGCTGCCACCATGCGCTGATAAAAGGGCGGGCGCGTGCGAAACCAGCTTACACCGCCGATATGTCCCATCCGTGGTGTCATCTCGTCGGAGATCCTTCTGTCTTTCCGGCCCGATTGTTCTTGTGAGAACCACCGTTGAAATCGTCGAGAGATTTCGACGTTGGATTTCGTGATCTGCCATCTCTTTACCGACCACTTGCTACCTGTTCGACCTCTAACGGTGAATCTGCATTCTTCCAGGCGACTTCAAACTGTTGGCGCACAAGGTCGGCGTCATAGTTCCTGCCTTGGCCCGCAAGGCTCCTGGCAAGGCCGAAGAGCGACCGACCGTTACGAGGATTGCATTCGAGATCGGCACGAAATACCTTTTCCGCCGCGACAAAGTCACCGGATTCGAGCAACGCGCCACCCAGGGCTTCGCGCACGGGGAAGTACCAGTCGGGGGGTTCGCCGTAGTTAAGGCCGTCTTGCAGGCCCACGGCATCCTGGTAAAGTCGAATCGCATTCGGGTAGTCGCGATTGGCGACAGCAATTCTTGCCTGAAGGACGTTAGCAGCGATCTTCAGGATGTTCTTGGTCTTGTTGTTGAAGGGCGGCGCCCAGATCGCATCTTCAGGTGTGCCCGCCGCGAAGTCTTCGAAGATTTGTCTTTCGGCTTCCGCTTGCTGTGTCTTTCCAGTTGCTGCGAGCGCCACTCCGCGCGCGTAATGCCACATTGCTGGAATCGCGATCTTCAGGTTTGGGTTGGGTTGAGGTCTCTTCAAAATCTCATTCCATCGCTCGAAGCGAAGGTCAACGGTCAAAGGGACTACCATGAAGGATTCCAGCATGGGCATTTCCTTCAAGTGCGGGCTGACATGCTCAACCAGCGCATCGGCCGCCATTTTTGCCCTGGCATATTGGCCTTCCATCCCCGCTGACACAGCGACAAAATGAAGATTGTGACTGTAATACATCATTGGATAGACGCCTGTCGCTCCCGTGAACTCGATGTATTCCTCGTCTGCCATGGCCGCTGTCACGTTGGCGCGCATGGCCGCATTGTAGAAACCGGTGCGCATATAGATGTGGCTGGGTATATGAACTAAGTGACCTGCGGCAGGCGCAAGAGAGGCCAACTTGTTGGCCACAGCAAGGGCATGTTCTGGATGGGGCGAAGCCTCCACGGCATGAATGTAGAAATGCATCGCGCCAATGTGGACTGGGTGACGTCGAAGAACTGATTCCAAAACGGACACGATTTCTTCTGTTCCTTCGGCCGGTGCGCCGTCTCGTTCCCAAAGAGCCCATGGGCGAAGGTTCATGATGCTTTCGGCATACAAGGTGGCGGCGTCCGGATCATCCGGGAACTTTCTAGAGAATTCGCGCATTGCGTCCTTGTAAGCCGCCGCTAGTTGTTGGTAATCGGGATTGGGAGCATCGGTATAGCGCTTGGCGAGTGCTTCGACATATCCGCGCTCGTTCGCTGAAGCTTTGGAGGCGAGCGCCTTCGCTTTCTGGATGTTCTCAAAGGCAATTTTTTCTCTCTCAGCATCGACCGGCAGATTGTAATTCGGTCCCATGGCCAGGGCGATTCCCCAATACGCCATCGCCATATTTGGATCGAGTTCGGCGGCTCGTCGAAACGATCTTTCCGCTTCGTCATGGTTGAAGCCATAAATCAGCTTCAGGCCCTGATCGAAGAAAAGTTGTGCCCTAGACCTATCCGTTGTTACCGGGTGGTGAAGCTCCCCCAAGCCATCCATCAGGGCCACTCTCCCATCTCCCGACCGAGCGTGGGTCTCCGCAATCACTGTCGAGCAAGTTAGCAGCGCAATCGCGAGCAATTTGACTTTTTTCATGGGACCTCCTCGAAAACATTAGTTCAAGGGGAATTTACAAATCATTGGGTCTCGTAGCCTTCCATCGAACCGGCCATGAGCAATCTAAGCAAATATGAGACATCCTTCGGTCCGACGCTAAAGACTCACGGCCTGGGCTGCCTTCGCTGAAAGTGTTGTCTTGAGTCCGGGTTCGACACGTACCTCCACCCGTGACTTCTGGGCGAAGCAAGTCAAATCTCCAGAGTCGTAATGTCGGACCATCGTGCTACCACAATGAGGACATGAACGAAAGAGCCTGTCGAAGTAGATCCGGGAACAAATGAAACACTCCGTGTGCCTTGTGATTCTTCTCGAGCTTCTGTGAATTGCAACTCCCCTCGATCGCAGTCCTTTCGAACGCTTTGTGGCGGGATCCTCAACTTGTACTGAGCAAACTCGGATTCTCATTTTCACGGTTCACCTTCCGGTTCAAACCCTCGAAGCTGAGCGCATCTAGAAGCCACCCTTCGCACTGGACACCCGAAAATGCACAGCCTCATGTCTTCAAGCAAATTCCGAGGAGGTTTTGAATGACCCAATTCATCTCCTCGGTGGAAACGGGCTTCTCCAAGTAGTCGACTGCTCCGAGTTCCATGGCCTGCATGTAACACTTCGAGTCTTTACGCTTCGCCAGCACGATGAACGGCGTGCGGGGGCCGTAACGGTTAAGGTGCCTTATTACCCGCCGTCCTTCGAACGCAGGGGATCCTTGGTCCACAACGGCAAGGTCGAAATCTTCCTTCTCCACTGACCGCAACGCGGTCTCATACGAGCTGCACTTGTAAACCATGCAACCCTGATCCTCGAAGGGCATGGCGTGAAAACTCAGATCCTGGATGTCCTGGTCGACAATCAAGACCTTCCGAGTGGAGGAACGCATTTCGGCTTCATCAATCAATCGTGGCTTCTCGTCTCGCATGATCTATCCACCTTCAAAATAAGGCCCTTTCCGCCGTCATAGGTCGGAACACCCACCGATCAGAATCTGTTAAGACAGGTGCCACTGCTGGATGACAATGTAGCGAGTCTTGCCGGCAAACCGGATTTCTTTGATATTGTTGCCGTCAAGGACCACGTTGGTGGCAAATTCCTTCTTGTCGGCATCCTTCCACTGGACCGGGGCCTCGGCAACGACTTTGCCGGACTGCTTCAGTGTGACTTTCGATCCATCAGCCACGAGTGAATAGGTCCCAGGCTGCAGTTCTTTTCCGGACAGCGTTACCGCGTGGAAGAAGTGGAGAGTGGCCTTGACGGCAGACTGGGCATCCTCGGTATTCGCGGAGCGAGCGAGTGCCAGCAGAAGAATGGCCGCAATCGCCAGAATTGCAAGCAAGCGAAACAAGCGACGGCGAGACACGGTTACTTTCTCCTTTCCTGTTGGGCCGAATGCGGCCCCTGACTGTGAGAAAAAACCCTGTTGATTTTCAGAGTTCAGCTTAGCTGATGGGGAGAGAGGGTCTATCCCAACTGGGAGGTATTTGATGGCAGAACTTTCAGTAGTCGCTCGAAAGGAAGAAGGGAGGTATCGAGTCGTGCGTTACGCGTGTTCATGCGCACTGTTTCCTGGAGGAAATGTTCCTGGTGCCTCGGGCTCCGCCGAGCCGAACAGGTTGAGCCTACAATGTTTGTGGCGTGTCTCGACGGCATGGCGACCAATGCTCGTGAAAGTTGCCAACTCCTTGTCGGCCTGCACCCAAGTAACGCTGGTCGAGTCTTTGAGGTCGTTCCCATATACCCCGTTTACTTAAGGAACGTGCCGACAACACGGGCAAGGGCCAAACCATCGCGACACCGAAAGGGTTTCAAACCAAGTGGGCTTTCATCGGTGAACCGTGAAGTACGTTCGTTTGCGGAGAGTTACGCTCCCGACATTCACTGATGCTTTTATCTGGAAGTGTCGCTCATGCTCACCCTCCTTTAACCTGATTGGCGGCACCTCGAATAAGTGTGTCGTCACATCCGCCGCAGGCGCCATGTCCCAGCCGCGCCCCTCCTGTGCGACCTTGTCGCCTTCTTCAGACAGGATTGTATATTGAGCCTCAATGTGACCTGATTCGAGGGGACGGATGATAAAGGCGATCCAGAACCTCTGTCCGTGCTCCACGCGAGAACCTGCCAGGCATCCATCCTCCTTGCAGGTCTGCAAGCGTATTGAATCAAAGGAAAATTGAGGTTGCTGCTTCTGATTCGACGGCTTTTGTCCGGGCACAACTTCTGCGACCGACAATAGCAAGAAGGCACTAATGACCAAGCGTTCGCTAAGGCGACCTCGAAGAACCACCCTATTTCTCCCTTGACGAAATTCCTTGCTACTCTCAACGGAACGAAAGGTGACCATGGCGATACTCAATGTGAGAAGTGGGCCTCCTTGCCGCGCCAGTGCTTGGTGCGCCTAATTCAGGAGTCATGCCCCGGATTGGTTGTGCGAGAGGTGCCCAGGCAGGTTTGGCAGACCCAATTCATCTGCTCGGCAGAAATGGGCTTCAGCAAGTAGTCAACCGCCCCGAGTTCCAAGGCTTGCAGATAACACTTCATGTCCGCAAAACGTGCCAAAACGACAAAAGGTGTGGAGCGGCGGTTGAATCGCTTCAGGTACCTCAGCACGACGCGGCACTCGAAGGCCGGGGAGCCTTGATCTACCAGGGCAAGGTCGAAATCTTCCTTTTCGATTGAGCGTATTGCCGCCTCATACGAACCACATTTGATAGCCTCGAAACCCTCCGCCTCAAGGAGTATGGCGTGATTACTGAGGTCTTGTACATCCTCGTCGACGACCAAGACCTTGCGTGTTAGAGAGTGCACCTCAACTTTGTCTGCTCGTTCTCGGATTGCCTGTCCCAAGTTTCACCTCCCTAAATCGGAGTTCAAGTAAGCCTTTCGGAGGCCCAGACCCCAAATTCCTCGTCTCATGCGTCACCGCGAAGTGTTGACTTCGTCCTGGACCGTACTTCAGGGTCGGCCGTGTCAAAGCGAAAGCGGTGCCACCAATCTGCATAGCGAACAGAGACATGCTCAAAGGCTCCGTCAACGACCGGGAATCGTATGCGAAGTCTCTTCAGCATTTCGCGAATCCACGCGCACTCGGAAGACAGGACAAGAGCGCCGATGAATAGGAGCAGGATTCCAGGAATAATCGGGAGAACCAGCCCCACAATTCCACCAAACACGGTAAGGCACCCGAGGGTCAAGACAGCGACGCGTTTGAGTAGTATCTGCATCCTCAACCTCACGGGTCCAACACGTGCTGATGGGAATCGCCATTTCTCCAATTCGATGTCGTCCCCGCGGCGGCCCCACAGTATGAAGTGGGGAACCGTGCCCGTTCCTCTTTATGGGCTCAGGTCATGCCGCTTTTACTCTGGCCCAGGGAATGTCTGGTTCCCCACTAACCCAGGTAGTCAGTGCTCCCAATCAAGAGCTGCCTACCTCCAGCGTCCTCTGAAGGTGCAGAAGCTTCCGCTGCGTCTCGCCGTAGTCCAAGAAGTTGTCGACAGTCTGGTTCATCTCGGCTGCGCGGTCCTTGATCATCGTCAAGCGATCCGTGTATTCAGGAACGAAATGACGCCCCTGGTTCTCCCTGAGATGCTTGATCGCGGCTTCGGTGTGCGCTGCTGTCTCGGCAGCTACAGGGGTGATGCGGTCAATTGCTTGCTTTTGCCACAGAGCTACCCCGTGACGCATACTCTGCAGCTCTGTGAGCAGACTGCCTGCCTTGTTGATGTGATCCCGCGCGTTATTCAGATAATGGGCATGACTCTGCCAGCTCAATCCAGGCGACCGTGCGAAGGAGCCCAACGTTTCGGCGTCGCGGTTCAACTTTCCGGCGACACCTTGAAGTTCCTTCAGCAGTGCCGTCGATCGCTCAACGAAATACCAGTTGACAGTCGGTGTCCCGTCCTGATTAGACCCGGGGGCTTTCGGCAAAGCATAAAGCGAGCCGGCAAGGAATATTGTGATTACACCAACGGAAACGATTCTTTTCACCCATTTGGAACGCATTGTTCTTTCCTCCAGTCTTCAATATCTTCCGAAGCCTTTAGAGACTGCCGATGCTTCATTGCGAAGTCTCGGGGCCACCCTGACTTGCCTGCCGCCACCTTTCTGTCCCGCGAATTGGTCGAAGGCGACGGGAAGGCGGCTTCGAGATGTTCAACAGCGAGCTTAGAGTGGGAGGCCGACCGATGCCATCCTCGGAGGTCGGTACTTTCAGGGCAAGATTTCGGGTACGGAAAAGCGCGCGGAAATGGCACCTGAGCGAACACCGACGACATCAACCACCTCGCAGGCCAATTGCTTCGGTCGCCAAATGCGTTCGTATCCGGTTGTTCTGGGTTTCAAAGGTCTTGAGGGCAAGGACCGCGGTCGCCGCACCGCGAGACACTCAATTCGGATTGGTCAAAATGTAATCTTGCGACGGGACCCAAGGATCGCTCAAGGAGGCTTCATCAACCGGCACGCCAAGCGCACTCACTGTTTCGAAGCAAGGCTCCAAGTTGGGCTCCCTGGCGAACAAAAACGTTCTGGCAATAAATCGTAGTTCGCGGTTACGCGAGCGCAGAGCTCGGGCTAGTTCCAATGCAGCTTCGAAGTCACCGGTCCGCTGCCAAACGATTCCGCACGCGATCAAATACGTAGAATCCATGTCGAGGGCCCCCTGTTTCTTCCTGATCCTGACGTCAGAGTCGGGCCGTCTTCTACGAAGTCGCCTTCAGACCTTGGTCTTGACACTTACCAGATCAGCTTGATCCCCAGTTGCATCTGGCGAGCGCCTCCTGTGAACTGAGAGGCATCAAGGAACTGCTCCGCCGTCACGTTCGCGTACGTTGTACTCAGAGCGTTGTTCACTGTTCCCAGGATCACTCCAGACTGGAAGACGCTGGGCTGAGCCAGTGAAAAGTTGCGATGATTGAAGGTGTTAATCATGTCTGCGCGAAACTGGAGATTGAATCTCTCTGAAAGTTTTGTGTTCTTCAGAAGAGACACGTTCCAGATGTTCAGCCCGGGGGACTGGAAAGTGTTGCGGCCCACTGTGGGAAACGCTCCCAGCGCCGCCTGCACGTAGCGCGCACCAGGATTCTGCGCGACGTAACCTGCGATATTGGCGCTGCCTCCCGGACAGCCAACATTCGCGGTTCTGATGCTGGTCGCGCCCCCCGAGCCGACACAGACGAAACCCACTCCCGTTCCGGTATTGCCCGCTCCAAAGGGATTGAGAATGGCGCGATCAGCGGCGCTATCTAGGTTTGCGTTCGAATCAACGCCCGAGAGGATTGATATCGGTTGCCCAGCCTGGACCAGATAAGTTCCACTCCACTGCCAACCATTGGCCAGCATCTGCACGAAGGAGCTTTCAACGTTGAACTTCGGCATTTCGTAGATCCACGACAGGGCAAACTTGTGGCGAATATCCAATGCAGACCTGCCGCGATCAAGCGCCAGCTTCATCCAGTCTTGCGGGCGGCGCGGGTTAACGCGGCTGCTGAACAGCTCGTTGGTGGAATCATCGATGTTATGCGCCCAAGTGTAGTTGGCACGCAGCATCAGCCCCCGCCGGAAGCGACGCTGGAGGTCCACAGCTCCCGAGTGATAGATGCTGTTGCCAATGGGTGGAAATGCGGTGACGAATCCGAGGAAGCCCTCATCGGCAAACCGCAGAGGGTTAAAGTTCTCGAAATCTGAGAGGCGTGATCCGCCCTTGATGACCGCGGGGACTTCTGATGCATTGAAGAAAGTGGGCAGCGGCTGCAGACCTGCCGTAAAGGCAGTCCTGGTGTTCAGTCGCGCTTGTACCGGCAGGTGGTTGGCCCGCGTGCCGAGATACCGAAGCTCCAAGGCGGTATCCGGGAAAAGCTGGCGCTGCAGACTAAGGGTCCAGGTAAGTACCTTGGGCTGCACCGTATCTACGATGATCGAGCCTGTCGCAGCACGAGCCTCTCTGACTGTCTTGGGGGGTACCAACCGCGAAAGCAGACCGCCTCCAGAAAGGAACCCTATTCCGGTGGCACACCAGGCGGGTCGAGGTCCCGCCAGACCCGAGCAAGTAATAGCCTCACTCTGTTCCACCTGGAACTGTGGCGGCAGTTGCAGGGTGGTCAGATTCTGGAACGTCACGTCATAGGAAATCCCGAAGCCTCCACGAAGCGCCGTCTTGCCGCTTCCTGAAGGATCCCACGCGAAGCCAATTCGGGGAGCAAGGTTGTTCGTATCTGTCCTCGGGTTGCGAAATTCAAAGACGCCCGGCAGAGTTGCCAGCGCATTGAGCGTCTGCAGTCGAGCATCCCGCGGGTTACTCATCCACTCATAGCGCAGTCCTAGGTTCAACGTCAGGCGGGGGATGACCTTCCAGTCGTCTTGGAGGAAGCCATATATCGCATCCTGGTTGCCGGAAAAAACCCCTGACCCAGCGCCGCGAAGCGCTCCGTTGAGGCCATTGGGAACCTGATCGTTAATGAGTGTCTGGATGCGACTGTAGTCCCACTCTCCACGGGCGCGGGGAAGGAAGTTGGTCGGAGCTATCCAGTGCCGCCACTCCGGACCGAACTTGATGGTGTGGCCTCCTCGGACGATGGTCAGATTGTTCAGGAACTGATAGTTGTTTTGGGTATAGTTCTGCGGTGAGTTACCCTCGGGACCAACGTTGAGACCCAGGCTGTCAACTTCTACGTTCGGAAAATTAGCAAATTGGGCCGGCACTGTGAAACCCTGCACGAACCGGGAATAGGAGAATCGAAAGTCGTTGAACAGACGGGGCGATACCGCCCACGCATCGGTGAAGATGATTTTCCGGCTGTCCGCTGTAAGGTCACCGGTGAACTGCGCCAGCGGGGTGTCCGGGTTGACATTCGGACTCCTCTGGCGGTCGTACAAGAAGCGCCACCGGAACTGATGGTTCAACGCGCTTAGGTCTACGTTGACATTGAAGTCATCTTGATTGAGAAAATTTGGCGCCGCAGGCTGAATAAATCCAAGCGGGATACTCACCCCATTTACAGTTTCCGGATCTGCATTCGCCACCCGCGCGATCGGGAATTGCTTCAGCATGTCCCTGACGGAGTCGCTGGCAGCCAGGCTGTTCAACAAAGCCATGCCCTCCGCGGTGGGGGCGAGTTGCGCCACGGCAGCCGATGACAGTCCTTGCCAGAGGTGCTGGTAAGCGCCATAGATGAACAACTTGTTCTTGATCAACGGGCCGCCAAGGTCAGTTCCGGCCCGGCTGAAGTCGAAGCGACGTGGTTCCGACAGACCGCTCGCCTTTTCGAGATTGTCTCGAGCGTTGAACTTGC
>JBARRP010000093.1:0-3516 GCA_049644285.1 Candidatus Acidiferrales bacterium
CCTCCCGCCGGGTCGCCTCAGCCATCTGCCAGCGGTGATTATCTTTTGTGTACGAGGCGTAATCAGTCCCTTGCTCAGCAATCTGTACATGCGACGGTTCGTGCTGGGGTGGAAGAAACTCGGGCACGAGAAGCGTTGGAAAGCGTACATCGTGAACTATGCCGATGACCTCGTCATCTGCTGCCGGGTCGGAGCCAATCAAGCTCTGGCCGCGATGCGGACGATGATGTCGAAGCTGAAGCTGACGGTGAACGAGAATAAGACGCGGGTCTGCTGTCTGCCGGAAGAGAAGTTTGATTTTCTGGGTTACACGTTCGGGCGCTGCTATTCGATGAGGAGAGGCCGGGTCTATATGGGCACGGCCCCAGCCAAGACACGGATACAGCGCATCTGTCGCACGATCAGCGACGAGACCGGGCGAGATACCGTCAGGCTGGACCCGAAGACAATGGTGGAAAAGCTCAACCGAATGTTGATCGGCTGGGCCAACTACTTCTGTCTGGGATCGGTCAGCAATGCCTACCGTGCGGTCGATATACACGCCCGCCGGAGGCTGCATCGGTGGCTATGCGACAAACACCATGAGCCGCGACCGGGGTACAAGCGTTTTCCGGAAGCGTCTCTGCACTCCGTGTTTGGCTTGGTCCAGTTACCACACCGGACCGCTAGCCTTCCGTGGGCGAGAGCGTGAGTCTTTTCCGAGAGCCGGATGCGGGAAATCTGCTTGTCCGGTTCGATGAGCGGTTGCAGCGATGCTAGTTGGCGTTCTAGCGGGGAAAGGCCCGCCAGAGAAAATTGCCCAGTTGTCTCTGTAGTGATATCCGGCGGCGGAGCGGGTGACCAAACCGTCGAAAGCCCGGAAGTAAAAGTCCCCGTCGGCTGGGTGGAAGCCCGGTCGGCTCCGACAAGGGGGGCGAGCAAGTCGACAGGTTGTAGCGAAAGTGAACCGTAGTGCAGCCCCGAAATGAACCCTCCCACGGGAATCGGAGTGTGGGAGATTGGAAGTGCCGAGACCCTCCGCTTAGGTCGAAGGCCAGCGTCGTCGGTGAAGAAACTGGGTGTTAGCAGCCGAGGAACTTTCCGGGGTCCCAGAGGACGACATGTCGACACAGAATGGCCAGCGAAAGCACGGAACCACTCGTGGGTTGCCTAGGCGTCGGTGAGAGGAGTACCGACACACAGCGACGGCAACCGGTATAAGCCGCTCCGCGGTGAAATCGGGTTGTGCCTGCGAGTGGGGCGGATGGGGCCGAATAAGTGAGGATGGACCGGGACAGAATAACCCGGACCGGAACGAGGGCCCCTGGGGTAGAGCGGGCACACCACTCAAACGGAGGTGCTCCCACGCGCCGCGTCCCTCGACTCAGAACGAGGAACAAGACGAGGCAAGGCAGGGCACACAGGATGGACGCAAACCGCACGACGCGAAGACCTCGTAGTCGACGGGAAGGCCCCGTCTGACATTCCGGCCTTGAAGCCGTAGCGGAGAAAATCCGCCCTACGGAAGTGTTGTCCAGGAGAAGCGAGTGTGTTCAGTGGGAGATAACCCCACCAAGGTAAAAGTCAGCACCTTGTAGCTTGGATAGCGGAGAGGAGAGAAACCGAATTTCCGAAACCTATCGACAAAGCCATCTTTAAGGATGGTGAGCAAGTCATCGGGCCGTAACGAAAGTAAATGCAGATCTGGCCTCGAAAAGCGGAAACCCCAGTTGGCCGAGCTCCCTTCCGTAGACGCGAAGGCAACATGAAACGTCGCAAACTGACTGACGCGGCAGTTCACACTGGCGGGGTTAAAGCGACAGCACGATGACAAGGACATACCAAGCAACTGGAGAGACCCTCCTCGTCCCGACGCGAAAAGCGGCGGAGCAAGGAAGCCATATAACCGAAGACACCGGGAAGTTGGCCGAAGACGAGAGGGAGTCGGAGGGGTCCATAGGAGCGATGAAGCGGAGTAATGTCCGTGGAGCGAAGGGGCCCTGCTGTTTGCAATAGCTCCAACAATGGGAGGCAAGGGTGAGATGACAAATACACCCATCAGTTTGCAGGACCTGAGAAGGAGCCTATACGTTAAGGCGAAGGCTGAAAGAACCTGGCGTTTTTGGGGACTGTACGTTCACGTCTGCAAAATGGAAACACTTCATGAAGCCTACAAGATGGCCAAGGAAAACAACGGGGCCCCAGGAATTGACGGGGTCACGTTCGAGGCCATCGAAGAAAGCGGAGGGGAGAGTTTTCTTCAGCAAATCAGGAACGAACTGATCACCAACACGTATCGGCCCATGCCAGTCCGGAAGAAGGAGATTCCGAAAGACGGGGGAACGAAAGTGCGAGTTCTCTCCATACCTTCGATCCGGGATCGCGTGGTCCAGGGAGCCCTCAAGCTCATCCTGGAGCCGATTTTCGAGGCTGACTTCCAACCGGGATCGTACGGATATCGACCGAAGCGAACGGCACATGAAGCGATCAACCGTGTGGCCCAAGGGATCGTGGAGACGAAGACCAAAATCATCGACCTTGACTTGCGAGCCTACTTTGACAACGTGCAGCACTCTCTGCTGTTAGAAAAGGTGGCGAAGCGAATCCGGGATGATCAGGTGATGAGGCTCCTGAAGATGATCCTGAAGGCAACGGGGAAGAAAGGCGTTCCACAAGGCGGTGTGATTTCGCCTGTGCTCAGTAACCTCTACCTCAATGAGGTAGATCGGATGCTGGAACGAGCGATTGACGCCACCCGCTTCAAACAGTACACGGCCATCCAGTATGCACGATTCGCGGATGATCTCGTGATATTGGTGGACTCCCATGCGCGGCATGACTGGCTCGTAGAGGCGGTGACCAAACGGTTGCGGGAAGAGTTAGGGAAACTACGAGTGGAGATAAACGAAGAAAAGAGCCGAATCGTGGACCTTAGGAAGGGTGAAAGCTTCAGCTTCCTGGGCTTCGAGTTCCGTCGCGTCCGAAGTCTTAACGGGCGGTGGCGACCGCAGTACACGCCTAAGCTCAAGAAGCGGACGGCGCTACTGGCGAAGCTCAGGGAAATCTTCCGGCGGAAAGCGAGCCAACCAGTGAGCAAGGTGATCGAACTGATCAACCCGATCCTGCGCGGCTGGGTGAACTACTTTGCGGTAGGGCACTCCAGTCGGTGTTTTGCGTTTATCGAAGACTGGGTGGAAAAGAAAATCCGGCGACATATGATGCGGGCACGAAAACGAAAGGGCTTTGGCTGGAAACGATGGAGTACGGAGTGGCTCTACCAAACGCTCGGGCTGTTTAACGGCTATCGCACGCGTTATTACGAGCCATCCCCGAAAGTCGCTCCGGCACGATAGGCCTCATAACCCTTGACGCCGAAGCAAGCAGGAAAGCCGAGTGCTCGAAATGGGCCTGCTCGGTTTGACGCGGCGGGGTCTGGAAACCGGTTTACGGTTCGGCTAGTGAGTCCACTCCCAAAGGAAACGGGGAGCCCCAGGTAGGCGGAACCTAAGGGACACGGCGCCAGACCTCGACCCTACT
>JBARRP010000094.1:0-4411 GCA_049644285.1 Candidatus Acidiferrales bacterium
TAGCACGAACGCAACCACACCCACACACAAAACACACTACTTCATCGACTATTTTTGCGACGGAAAGTAGCTAGGCTGTGAGTGTAATTCACTGGTTGCAATACCTATCGACGGATGAACGGACAGAGAGGACGATTATGTGGTTACTGCACGCAAGGCACTGCCGTCGCCAACGACCACCTCACCGATCACTAAAGTAACCCCTCGATGAGAGCATCGACCAGGTCGTGGCCTGCCGAGAGCTCTGGATCGAGCCTCGGGTTATAGATGGTGATCTGCATCCCGATTGCCCGTCCAGATGAAATGCCGGTCCTTAGGCACGCTACCAGCTCGGCCCAGGAAAGACCATTGGGCATGCGGTAATCAACAGCGGGCATGATCGCGTCGTCTAAGACATCGACATCGAGGTGAATCCAGAGCCCGTCCAACTCGTCGCGTGCCAAAGATTTGGCGACTTTTGCTATCGCGTTCTCAAAACCAGCATGTCTGATATCGGCGAGCGTAATCATTTCCAGTTCGTGAGGAATCGATAATGCGCTCTCTTGAGCAAGGTAATCATTGTCAAATTCATTGTCGCGCATTCCGAAAGCGATCACGTCTTCCACTTGAACGAGGGGTCTTTTGCCCTCCAGATCGGTGATGACTGATGGTCCCCGTCCGGTCACAAGCGCTAGGTCCATTGACGCCGCTTCGCCATGGGGCTCTTTCTCTGGTGTCCAAAAATCAGCATGTCCATCCAGAAAAAATACTCCATAGCGACCCCGGCGGCGGAGCGCCAACATACTCCCCAATAGAATGCTGCAATCACCGCCCAGCACGACGGGAAATTCTCCCTGCTTAAGTATTGGCTCCAAAGCGTTCGCGAGAGCTACAGCATAGTAAGCAATACTTTCTACATTAAGCATGCGAGTCCGTGGATCTCGAACGGTGTCATAGGGTGGCGCCTCAACGCGACCCGCGTATCTCGCACCCAGGCGTCGTCCCAAGTCTAACTCGAGAAGAGTCGTCGCCAAATTCTCGACCCCAGTCGGTCGTAGACCAAGATTTGAAGGAGCCTCAAGAATAGCGTAATGAATCATATTCTTTGTCTATGTCCTCGCATTCCATTCGGTTAAATATCACCGTCAAAATGGTATTAGAAGGCTCTTAATGAGCTGTAGGGAATCGGATTTCTGGGGCCCAGCGAGATTTCAATCTACGAGGCGCGTTAATCAGAACCCGTCGTTGGCTGGTGATCAAAACAGTGGGTGCCTTCTGATCTTGCGCTCCGGGTGAAGACTTGGAGGGGCTACTCCAATCTCAACGCTCGGAGGGGATCAATCGAAGCGGCCCTGCGCGCTGGAATAATGGCGGCGAGAACCGCAGAAATTGTCAGCGCGGCAATCGCCGTGCTCAGCACCAGCGGGTCATAGCCTCTCACTCCAAACAGTTGGCTTGCAATTGCACGTCCGCCTCCGAGAGCCACCGGAACTCCGATCAAGAGCCCGGAAGCGATGGGCGCCATGGCGCTCCGCAGCACAATGGCTACGACGTTCGCTCGTGGTGCTCCCAGGGCAATGCGGATGCCAATCTCGGTCGTGCGCCGGGCGACCATGTAGGCTGCCACTCCGTACAGCCCAATCGAAGCCAGAATCACCGCCAATATCGCGTACAGCGTTGTCAGCCGGGCGATCAGCCGCGGGCTATCGAGACCCCTGCCAACTTGATCTTCGAACTTCAACATCTTGATCACCGTCATGTTGGGGTCGATGTTAGCTAAAGTTTGCCGCACCGCCGCTTCGAAATTCTCTGGACGTCCCGCCACGCGCAACTGGATGCTGTCAATGTAGTTTCCCCAGATCTGATAAGCGTTATCGGTCGACGCTTTGTAGTGAACTGTTTGCAAAAGCGGAATGAAGAACATGGGTTGCGCCGGGGCCTTTGGCTCGCGGTACTTCGTATTCTCGACGATGCCTACAATCTCGTAGTCGCCGCTGTGACTGACGTCGTTCATTCCGAGGTGCTTACCAATCGCATCTTCATTTGGGAAGAATCTGTGGGCGAACGCTTCGTTGATAACGGCGACGTGATGCGAGTTGGGTGTATCCTGCACGTCGATCGTTCTGCCGCGCAGCAAGCGCGTGCCGATTGTTTCGAAATAGAGCGGGCTTACAAAATCATACTCCGCGGTGTCGTTATCGGGATTCGCTGCGGGTGTGCGCCCCTCGATGAACACAACGCTGTTCCAGTTCCAGTTGTCCATGGGGCTGTGAAGCGCCAAGCTGGCGCTGCGCACGCCGGGAAGCTGCGAGAAGCGGTCTTCGAGGTCGCGGTATAAGACGGGAAGACGTTCCGATGTGTAACCAGCCAAGGCGGGATTGATGCGCACGATCAGGCGGGATTGCGTCTCGAGGCCGAGTTGCTGACTTTCGAGATGCGCGAGGCTTTCGGTCAACAGGCCGGCGCCAACCAGCAGCACCAGCGACATTGCCGCCTGCAGGATTACCAGCGCCTTTTGCGGAAGCACCGAATGGTCACGCGTAGACCTCCCGGCTCCACGCAGCGATTCGGCAGGTTGCGTAGCGGCTGTGACCCACGTAGGCGCCACGCTGAAGATGATTCCGGTCAGGAGCGACAGCAAGAATGCGAAAACCAGGACAGGCAGTGACGGGCTCGCGTCGATGGGCACGTACTTCGCCCCTCGAAATGCCAGGGCCAAGATCGCGCGCGTTCCCGCGAACGCCACTCCGATTCCGGCAATTCCTCCGAGCAAGGCGAGAAGAGTTCCCTCCGTCAGCATCTGCCGCATCAGCCGCGCGCGAGAAGCGCCCAAGGCTACGCGCACAGCCGTTTGCGAACGCGTCGCCATGCCGCGAGCCAGAAGCAGATTCGCAACATTGGCGCACGCAATCAGCAGCACCAACGCCGACACAACCATCAGCAGACGTAGGCCATCTCCGTAGCTGTTTCGCAGGCGTCCTACGCCGCTTCCAGCGGCCGTCAGAATCACGCGGACCTTCGAGATCTCCTGGCCGTACCGGACCGAGACGCCACCTTGGTCGCGGAACCACTGCTGGACCTCGGTCGTCAATCGCGTCTGCGCCCGCGCTGGCTGCGCCGCGAGTCGGAGCCGGCCAATAGCGTAGAGCCAATACTCGGTGGGCTGGTCCAGGAGTGGGTTGTCCCGGCTGAGCATTGGTTCGGTCGCAAGCGGGGCCCAAAAATCTGGCGGATCGCTGCGCAGCGTCTCCCCGAAGAAACCCGGTGGCGTCACGCCCACAATCGTCGCGGGCACGCCGTTCAGCGTGAAAGTCGCGCCGATCACCGAAGGGTCTGCGCCATAGCGCAGTTGCCACGCTCGGTAACTCATCATAGCCACAGGCGGTGCGTTAGGCTGATCGTCTTCCGGCGATAAGGTTCGGCCGGCAAAAGCGCTTAAACCGAGCGTTGAGAAGTAATTGCCCGAAACGAAGTAGCCGTTGTAGGGCTCCGCGACTGTTTGAACACCGGTCCGGCGGGCACTGAACGGCTGCAACCAGGTCTGGAACGCGGCGATCTCCGAGAACTCGGGCGTGTTTTCTCTCACTCGCTTGTAAAGCGGATAAGAATAAAGCGCGAAGTTGTCCTGAAATTCTGCCGTGTCGCAGCAAACCTTTGTGTCGCCCAAAATGTAGAGCTGATCCGAATCCGCCACAGGTAAGCGCTTCATCATTACCGCATGCACGAGCGTGAAGATCGCAGTATTCGCCCCGATCCCGAGCGCGAGGGTCAGGACCGCGACCGCGGTGAAGCCCAGGTTTTTCCGGAGTTGTCTTAAACCAAGGCGTGAATCCAAAATCAAATCTTCAATCAGACTCCATCCCCGCATCCTGAGCCTCCTATGCTTGGCCGTCTCGGTTAGACGCTCCGAATCATGTTTGGTCTTAGTGATGTGCAGGATGGCAAGGCGATTCACGTTTCTTGTCGTACTTTACGATCCAATTTGGCCTGCCGGTTTTCTTTGGGCCACTTGTTCCATACCCGACAGCAGTCAAGTAAACGACTACCGGGATCTCAACACTCTGATGGACGGCGCGGAAACTAGCGGCTCTCTTTGGCGCGAGCCCAGTCAGAACCGTCATTCGGAGCGCGTCGGAGGAGCCGTACCGACGCCTGCCAGAGGGACGGTATGCGGGCTGCCCGCAGCATCATCGGCGATGGTGACCTGGGCGCCCTTGGCGCCGAGTGTGGTGGGCGCAAACGTGACTCCAATTGTATAACTTGCTTTCGCTGGAAGCTGACCCGCGCCGGCCGGGCAAGTTGTTTTCGAAGGAACCAGGACGAACTCAGCGGCGTTGTTCCCTGTGATCGCAATGGCCGTTGTGATGTTGAGAGTCACGCTGCCCGCGTTAGTCAAAACCACTGTCCGCGGTGAACTCGTAGACCCGACCGC